>REDO01000050.1 GCA_007693435.1 Salinarimonadaceae bacterium
CCGCTTGCCTTTCGACCGCCCGCGGCTAAGGTCGCCGCGTCGAGCTGGGAGAGACGCGCATGAGCCTCAAGGTCGCGGTGCAGATGGATCCGATCGAAGCGATCAAGGTCGCGGGCGACACCACGTTCTCCCTCCTGCTCGAGGCGCAGGAGCGCGGGCACGAATTGTTCTTCTACACCCCCGACCGGCTCTCGATGCGCGACGGCGCGGTCATCGCCTCGGTTCAGCCCCTGGGCGTCAAGGACGTGCAGGGCGAGCACGCGCGCCTGGGCGAGAGCATGCGCGTCGACATGCGTGGCTTCGACGTCGTGCTGATGCGCCAGGATCCGCCCTTCGACCTCGCCTACATCACCGCGACGCATCTTCTGGAGCGCATCCACCCGCACACGCTCGTCGTCAACGATCCGGCGCATGTGCGCAACGCGCCCGAGAAAATCTTCGTGACGCAGTTCCCCCAGCTCATGCCGCCGACGCTGATCAGCCGGGACAAGGCCGAGATCGAGGATTTCCGGAAAGAACACGGCGCGGTCGTGATGAAGCCGTTGCACGGCCATGGCGGCGCGGCGGTCCTGCGCATCCTGTCCGACGATCCGAATTTCGGCTCCATCTTCGACCTGTTCTCGGTCACCTTCCGCGAGCCCTGGGTGATCCAGCGCTTCCTGCCGAAGGTGAGCGAGGGCGACAAGCGCATCATCCTCGTCGACGGCGAGGCGCGCGGGGCGATCAACCGCGTCCCGGCGCCGGGCGACATCCGATCGAACATGGTGCGCGGGGGCGCCGCCGCGCCTACCGATTTCACGCCCCGCGAGCGCGAGATCTGCGAGACGATCGGGCCGCAGCTGCAGGCGATGGGCATGATCCTCGTCGGCATCGACGTGATCGACGGCTTCCTCACCGAGATCAACGTCACGTCCCCCACGGGCGTGCGCGCCATCAAGCGCCTCGGCGGGCCCGACCTCGCGGTGGACGTGTGGGATGCGATCGAAGCGAAAAGGCGGGCGTGAGGCGCCTCAGGCGAGGACTTCGGGAAAGTAGCGCAGCAGGCTCGCGACGGGGTTCGGCGCGGCCTGGCCGAGCCCGCAGATCGAGGCGTCGCGCATCACCTGTTCGAGATCGCGCAGGATCACGGGATCACAGGATCCCTGCTCCATGAGCGCGACGAATTTCTCCGTTCCGGCGCGGCAGGGCGTGCATTGCCCGCAGCTCTCGTGACGGAAGAAGCGCATGAGGTTGAGCGCCACGGCGCGCAGGTCGTCGGCTTGCGATAGCACGACGATCGCATGCGATCCGACGAAGGCCCCGTGCGTGTCGAGCATGCCGAAATCGAGGGGCTCGTCTGCGAGGCGCTCGGGCAGAATGCCCCCCGAGGCCCCGCCCGGCAGGAAGGCTGCGAGCTCATGCCCCTGCGCCATGCCTGCGCAGAATTCCTCGATCAGTTCGCGCGTCGTGATCCCGGCCGGCGCCAGCTTGACGCCCGGATCGCGCACGCGCCCCGAGACGGAGAAGGAGCGAAAGCCCTGCGCCCCGCGTCGCCCTTGCGCCGCGAACCAGTCCGCGCCGCGCTCCAGAATGTCGCGCAGCCAGTAGAGCGTCTCGACATTGTGGTTGAGCGTCGGGCGTCCGAACAGGCCGCTTTTGGCGATGAAGGGCGGGCGGTGGCGGGGCAGCCCCCTTTTGCCCTCGATCGATTCGAGCATCGCGCTCTCCTCGCCGCAGATATAGGCCCCCGCGCCCCGGCGCAGGTCGATCGGCGCATGCGCGTCGAGGCCGGCCGCCTTCACCGCCGCGATTTCGCGTTCGAGCAGGGCCCGCACGCCGGCGTATTCGTCGCGCAGGTAGATCACGACGCTCCCGGCCCCGACGCCCCAGGCGGCGATGAGCGCGCCCTCGATCATGCGGTGCGGGTCGCGCTCCAGGTGGAAGCGGTCCTTGAAGGTGCCGGGCTCGCCCTCGTCGGCGTTGACGGTGACGAATCGCGGGCCCGGCTCGGCGCGCACGAACTCCCATTTGCGCCCGGCCGGAAACCCCGCGCCGCCGAGGCCGCGCAGGCCGGAATCGGAAAGGGTCGCGATGACCTCCTCGACGCTGCGCGCCCCCGAGAGGCAGGCGCCCAGCAGCGCGTAGCCTCCGCCCTCGCGATAGGCGTCGAGCGCGATCGCGTCCGGAACGGGATCGCGCGTATCGCCCGCCGCGATCGCCGCGAGGACGCTCCCGACCGTCGCGCGCTCGATCGCCCGCGTCCCGGCATGGACCGCCGGCGCGCCGGCGCAGCGCCCGATGCAGGGGACGCGCTGGATGCGCACGCTCGCCGGATCGAGCTCGGCTTCGAGCGACGAGGCAAGCCATTCGCCGCCCTCCAGCATGCAGGAAATCCCGTCGCAGACGCGGATGGTGAGCAGCGGGGGCGGGGTCTCGCCCTCCTTCACGATGTCGAAATGGTGATAAAAGCTCGCGACTTCGAAAACCTCGGCCTGCGGGATCGAAAATTCCTCCGAAAGCGCGCGAAGATGCGCGGCGTGGAGCGCGCCGAACCCGTCCTGAAGCCGGTGCAGAGCCTCGATCAGCAGGTCGCGCCTGCGCTCCAGCGGACCGAGCCGCGCGCGCACGGCCGCGAGCGACAAGGCATCGAGCGGCCGCCCCCTCCCGGCGTGATCGCGTCCACTTCGTTGCTTCAGCGTCGCCTCCCGCGCGGCCTCCCGCGATGCGCTTTTCTCACACGCGGGACGCGCGCTTGTCGATAGCGGCGCGGCGCATGCGGGGGCTGGCGCGGCGCGCGCTTTCGCGGCATCGTCGCAGCGAATTCGCCGAGCGAGCGCGCCCATGAACTTCGTCCCCGACACGGCCACGATGCTGCTCTTTTCCGGCGCCTGCTTCGTCCTCTTCGTGACGCCAGGCCCCGACATGAGCCTGTTCCTCGCCAAGACCCTCTCGGGCGGGCGGCGCTCGGGTCTCGCCGCGATGGCCGGGGCGATGACGGGATGCTGCGCCCATACGCTCCTCGCCGCGCTCGGCCTGTCGGCGCTTCTTGCGGCCTCGACCACGGCTTTCACGGCCCTCAAGATCGCGGGCGCGCTCTATCTGCTCTGGATGGCCTATGACGCGATCCGCAACGGCTCGGCGCTTTCCGTGCGGAACGGCGGCGGCAAGAACCTGTCCGTGTGGCGGACCTTTATGCTCGGGGTGGGCATCAACCTCACCAATCCCAAGGTCGTCCTCTTCTTCGTAACCTTCCTGCCGCAATTCGTCGCCGCCGGCGATCCGTACGCGTCGCAGAAGCTCGTCTTCCTCGGGCTCTATTTCGTCGCCTTCAGCGCCCCGCTGGCGGCTCTCATGGTGCTGGGCGCCGAGCGCCTGGTCGCCATGCTGCGCGAAAATCCCCGTATCCTGCGCGGGATCGACTACCTGTTCGGCGGATTGTTCGGGATCTTCGCGATCAAGATTCTGGCGACCGGCGGCAAATAGGGAAACGGGCGGCGGTTGAGCGAAACGGAGCTGGCCGGCTTCCCCGGGCTTGCGTGCGGGGCGCTGCGACGGCATATCCCGCAGGAGCCTGCACGCGATCAACAGGGGAGCGCATGAGCGCCTCACGCCTCGCAATCCTCGTCGCCCTGGCGACATTCGTCCTCGACCAGGCGTCGAAGCTCTGGCTGCTCTTCGTCTACGAACTGCCGATGCGCGAGCCCGTGGCGCTGGCGCCTTTCGTCGATCTCATCGTGGTGTGGAACCGGGGCGTTTCCTACGGTCTGTTCCAGCAGGAGAGCGAGACCGGGCGCTGGCTCCTCGTCGCGTTTTCACTCGCGGCGGCGCTGGGCCTTGGAATCTGGATGGTGCGGACGTCGGAACGCCTGCTCGCCGCCTCCCTCGCCCTGATCGTCGGCGGCGCGATCGGAAACGCCGTCGACCGGGTCGCATACGGGGCCGTGTTCGACTTCGTCCACGTCTATTTCGGGACGTTCTCGTGGTACGTCTTCAACGTGGCCGACGCGGCGATCGTTGCGGGCGTGATCGGTCTCGTCTATGACTCCTTCGTCGCCGAGGGGCGGCGCGCGGCGAGGGCGCGCCGGTCCGCCGGCGGCGCGCCGCCACAAGACGGCCGGGATTCGGGTTGATGATCCGGGTAAGGAATTTGCGAAACGAAGGGTCCACGACATGAAGCGCCTTGTCGCCTCGGCCGGCTCAGCCATAGCCATGGGCGTTCTCGCCACGGGCATTCTCGCCGCGACGCCGGTCGCCGCGCAGGAGGGCGCGCTCATGCGCACCATTCTCGGCGTCATCGGCATCATCGAGCCGGAGAAGCCCGAGATCGAGTATCGCGAACGCGCGCCGCTCGCCTTGCCGCCCAATATGGAACTGCGGCCGCCGGTCGATCCGGAGACGGTGAGGTCCGATCCGCAATGGCCGAACGACCCGGTCGCGCGTGCGCAACGCGAGCGTGAAACCGCAGGCTTCTCTCGCCCGGACACCAGCCGGCCGCTGACCATCGAAGAAATGCGCGCGGGCCGTCTGCCCGGAAGCGCCAGACCGAACAACGCCATGCCGCTGTCGGACGCGGAGTTCGGCCGCCCGCTCTCGCCGGACGAGTTGCGCGCCATGGACCCGCGCCAGCGCAGGGACGCAGGAGAATCCGTCGGCCTTACCCGGCGCAGCCTGAGCGATCCGCCGAGCGCGCTGCTCCAGCCCGCGCCGCAATGAACCGCGCCCCCTTTCCGTAGCGGGAAATTCCCCCCATTATAAGAGAGCCGTCCGGTCCCGGGCGGCTCGTTTTCCTTACAGAGGCTCTCGATGTCCCGTTCACCCGTTCGCGCCGCTCCCGCCATTGTCACGAAAGCGCGCGAGGGAGTGGACGGCGACGGGCCGGCGGTCGATTCGTTCATGCTCGACAACGGCCTCGAGGTCGTGGTGGCGCCGGACAGGCGCGTTCCCGTCGCGACGCACATGGTCTGGTATCGCAACGGCTCCGCCGACGATCCGGTCGGACAGTCGGGCATCGCGCATTTCCTCGAACACCTGATGTTCAAGGGTACGGAGAAGCATCCGGCCGGCGAGTTCTCCAAGGTGGTGTCGAGTCTCGGCGGGCAGGAGAACGCCTTCACGTCCTACGATTTCACGGCCTATTTCCAGCGCGTCGCCAGGGAGCATCTCGAAACCATGATGGGGTTCGAGGCCGACCGGATGGCCAATCTCGCCCTCGCCGACGAGGTCGTCGCCCCCGAGCGCGACGTGGTGCTCGAGGAGCGCCGGATGCGCGTCGAGACCGATCCCGGCGCGCAGCTCTCCGAAGCGATGGCTTCGGCGCTGTTCGTGCATCACCCCTATGGCGTGCCGATCATCGGCTGGATGCACGAGATCGAGGGGCTGAACCGGGAGCATGCGCTCGAATATTACAAGCGCTTCTACACGCCGGAGAACGCCATCCTCGTCGTTGCGGGCGACGTCGAGGTCGACGCGGTGCGCCGTCTCGCGGAAAAGACCTACGGGCGCATCGCGCCGCGCGGCGCCAAGCCGCAGAGACTGCGTCCGCGTGAGCCCGAGCCGCGCGCCATGCGCCGCGTGACGGTCGCCGACTCTCGCGTCGAGCAGCCGCTGATGCAGCGCCTTTACCTCGCGCCCTCGACCCTGACGGCGCAGGGGCGCGACGCCGCCGCGCTGGAGGTTCTCGGGGAGGCGATCGGCGGCGGGCCGACCGCCTATCTCTACCGCAAGCTGGTGCTCGAACAGGGCGTGGCCGTGAATGCGGGCGCCTGGTACATGGCGTCGGCCGTCGATGACACGCGCTTTGCGATCTACGCGGTACCCGCCGCCGGAACCGGCCTCGAGCAGCTGGAGGAGGCGCTTGACCGCGCCGTCGCCGCCATTCCCGCCGAGGCGCTCGACGACAAGGCCGTCGAACGCGCCAAGACGCGGCTCGTGGCCGAGACGACATACGCCGCCGACAGCCAGACCGCGCTCGCGCGCATCTACGGAGCCGGGCTCGCGATCGGGCAGACCATCGAGGCGGTGCGCCGCTGGCCCGCCGAGATCGAGGCCGTGACGCGCGAGGATCTCGCCTCCGTCGCACAGCGCTTCCTGACGCCGCGCCGCTCGGTCACGGGCCAGTTGCGCAAGGCCGACTGACCGCTTCAACCAGAAGAAATCCGAAGAGGATCGCCATGTCGATCGCCGTACAACCAGTCTCCGCTTCCCCGGCCAATGTCGAGCGCATCGTCACCCCCGCCGGGATCGAGGTCTGGCGCGTCCATTCTGACGTCGTGCCGCTGGTCGCCATGTCCTTCATCTTCGAGGGCGGCGCCGCGCAGGACCGGCTCGACCGGCCCGGCGTCGCGCAGATGGTGGCGCAACTGCTCGACGAAGGCGCCGGCCCCTACGATTCGGACGCTTTTCAGGAGCGGCTCGCCGAGCGCGCGATAGAACTCTCGTTCAGCGTCGGACAGGATTCGCTGGGCGGGGGCCTGCGCGTGCTCACGCGCCATCTCGACGAGGCCGCCGCGCTGACGCGGTTGGCGCTGACGGAGCCGCGTTTCGACGGGGAGGCGATCGAGCGCGTGCGCGCGCAGACCATCGCCGGCATCCGGCACCAGATGAAGGATCCGGCCGTGCTGGCGAGCCGCCGATTCTACGCCGACGGCTTTCCCGGCCATGTCTATTCCGCGCCGAACGGCGGCACTGTCGAAAGCGTCGGGGCGATCGGTCGCGAGGACCTCCTGGCCATGCGCGACCGGCTGATCGCCCGCTCCGGGCTGCGCGTCGCCATCGTCGGCGCGCTCGGACGCAATGAGGTCGTGCGGCTGGTCGACGACGTGTTCGGCGATCTCCCCGAGACGGGCGGCGCTACGCCCGCCCCGCGCGTCGCGCTGGCCGGGATCGGGACGCGCTCGGTGGTCGATATCGACGTCCCGCAATCGGTCATCCGTTTCGGCATGAACGGGATCGGCTGGCGCGATCCGGACTTCACCGCAGCCTTCGTCCTCAACCACATCCTGGGCGGCGGCGTCTTCACCTCGCGGCTCTTCCAGGAGGTGCGCGAGAAGCGCGGCCTCGCCTATTCCGTCGGCACCTCGCTCGCGAGCTTCCGGGGCGCGGCGATGACGATGGGCTTCACGGCGACGAAGAACGAACGCGTCGCCGAGGCGCTCGACGTCATTTCCTCCGAGATCGGCCGCCTCAAGGCGGAGGGTCCCTCGCCGGACGAACTCGCCAAGGCGAAGGCCTATCTGACGGGCTCCTACGCGCTCGGCTTCGACACCTCGACCAAGATCGCGCAGCAGCTCGCGCAGATCTCCTTCGAGGGGCTCGGGGTAGAGTATATCGCGCGGCGCAACGCGCTCGTTGCGGCCGTCGAGGCCGATGATGTGGCGCGCGCGGCGGAACGAATGCTGGGCGATGGGCGTATGCTCATAGTTGTCGCGGGTCGCCCGGAAGGTCTCTAGTGCCTGTAGGCTTCGAGATTTCCGGGCGGCCAGCGACCCGAAACGGAGATCCGGAAAAGGAGAAGCGGCGATGACCTTGCGACAAGCGATCGACACGGCGATGGGCGCTCAGATCGGCGGGGCGGGCGTTCCCAAGACCGCGCTCGACGCGGCGCTATCGGCCGTCGAGACGGGGCTCGGCCGGCTGCGCGAGGAGGCGGAAACGGGCGTTCTGCCGCTGCTCTCGCTGCCGGAGCGCACCGACGACCTCGGATCGACGCAGGCCGCCGCAGAACGCCTCGGCGCCGGCGCCACCGACGTCGTTTTCCTGGGGACCGGCGGATCGAGCCTCGGCGGACAGGCTCTGGCGCAGCTCGCCGGCTACATGGTCCCCGGTCTCGGTCGACTCGCGCCGGGGCCGCGCGTGCATTTCTTCGACAATCTCGACCCCTACAGCTACGGGCGGGCGCTCGAACTCCTGCCGCTCGAGACGACCCGCTTCGCCGCGATTTCGAAATCGGGCGGCACCGGCGAGACGCTGATGCAGACGATCGCCGCGCTCGGCGCGCTCCGGCGCGCGGGCCTTGCGCCCGCCGATCACGTGATCGGCTTGTCGGAGCCGCGCCGGGCGGGCGGGCGCAACGCGCTGCGATCGCTCCTCGAACCCGACGGCGTCGCCTTCCTCGATCACGACACCGGCGTCGGCGGCCGTTATTCGGCGCTGACCAATGTGGGCCTGCTGCCGGCGGCGCTCATGGGTCTCGATATTCGCGCCATTCGAGAGGGCGCGGCGGGCGCGCTGGCGCCGGTCATGGCCGGCGCCTCCGCGGCGGACATCCCCGCGGCCCTGGGCGCGGCGCTTCTGACCGCCGCAGAGCTCGAGGGCAAGAACGTCGCCGTGACGATGGCTTATTGCGACAGGCTGGAGCGCTTCACGCGCTGGTGGGTGCAGCTCTGGGCCGAGAGCCTCGGCAAGGACGGCCGGGGCTTGCAGCCCGTCGCGGCGATCGGACCGGTCGACCAGCACAGCCAGCTGCAGCTCTATCTCGCCGGCCCCAACGACAAGATCTTCACCGTGATCACGCTCGAAAGCGCGGGCGAGGGCCCCGCAATCGACGAGGCTCTGGCTGAACGCGCCGGCGAACCGGGCCTGGGCGGCCGCACGATCGGCGATCTCGTCGCGGCGCAGGGGCGCGCCACGGCGGATACGCTGGCGCGCAACCACCGCCCGACCCGGCGCATCCATCTGCCCCGACTCGACGAGGCGGCGATGGGCGAATTGATGATGCATTTCATGCTGGAGACGATACTGACTGGCTACGCCCTCGGCCTCGATCCCTTCGACCAGCCGGCCGTCGAGGAGGGCAAGATCCTCGCCAAGACCTATCTCGCGCAGGGCTTCGATCCCGGGTGAGCGCGCGAACGCGTCTCGTTCTCGTCGGCGGCGGGCACGCCCACGCGCTCGTCCTGCACGGCCTGGCGGAAGCGCCGGAGCCCGGGATCGACGTGGCGCTCGTGGCGCCCGACCGCTTCGCGCCCTATTCGGGAATGCTGCCGGGCCATGTGGCGGGGCTCTATTCGCGCGAGGAGATGCATATCGATCTGGAGCGTGCGGCGGCGCGGATCGGCGGGCGATTTCTCTGCGCCCGGGCGATCGGCTTCCACGGAGCCGCCCGGCGGATCGACCTCGACGACGGGACGAACCTGTCCTTCGACATTCTCTCGATCGATATCGGGATCACGCCCGATATCGACGCCATCGCCGGCGCCCGCGAATACGCGATCGCCGTCAAGCCCATCGGCGACCTGCTCGCCAAGACCGACGAACTGATCGAACGCGTCCGCGGGCCGGGCGGGCCGCGCCGCATCCTCGTCGTCGGCGGCGGCGCGGCGGGGGTGTGCCTCGCCTTCGCGCTGAAGGCCAGGCTGTCGCGCGAGAACGGCGCCGGCGCGGCGCTCGCCGTCGCGATCGCCACCGCCGGCGACATCGCTCCCGAGATCAACGCTCCGGCGCGCTTCCTCCTGCGGCGGGCGCTGGCGCGGGAAGGCGTCGGCCTACGCCTCAACGCCCGCGTGACCGCGATCGACGCGCACGGCGCGAGCCTCGCGGACGGGACGCGCATCGCGGCCGACGCCGTTCTCGCGACCTCGCACGCGAAGGCGCCGGCGGTTCTCGGCCTGGGCGATCTCGCGCGTGACCCTGACGGCTTCCTCGCCATCGACGAGACTTTGCGCGTCATCGGGCAGGAGCGCGTCTTCGCCGCCGGCGATTGCGCGACGAGCGTCGCGCATCCGCGTCCCAAGGCGGGCGTCTTCGCCGTGCGGCAGGGGCCGGCGCTTTTTTCCAACATCCGGGCGCTGGCGCGCGGCGAGCCGCTTCGGCCATTCGTCCCCCAGCGCGACTGGCTGATGCTGATCGCCGACGGGCGGGGCGGCGCCATCGCCTCTCGCGGGCGCTTCCTCGCCTTCGGGGGACGCCTCGCCTTCCGGTTGAAGGACTGGCTCGACCGGCGGTTCATGGCGCTTTTCGGCGATTGAGGCCGGCGTTCATCACGAGCAGGTGATCTTGCAAGGCGCAGCCGCCCGGCCCCTTGTCCGTCGGGCGAACAATGTGCAAACGGGGAAAGACGATGTCCGCTCCCCAGGAGGCGCAATTGTTCGACCCGTCCCGCCGCGCCCTGATCGCCGGCCTCGCCGCCATGCCCTTCGCCTCGGGCGGCGCGCTCGCGCAGCTGACGGGCGCTCCGCGCCGCGTCCCCTACGAGCTGACGCAGGAAGCGCTCTCGCTCAACGGGGCCGCCTTCGTGGGCGCGCGCCGGCCGGATGTCGTGATGATCGAATTCTTCGACTATAACTGCCCCTGGTGCCGGCAATCAGCGCAGGAGATGGTTACGCTCCTGCGCGATGATCCTCATCTGGGCTACGTGCTCGTCAATTACGCGATCCTCGGCGAGCGATCGGTCGAGGCGGCGCGCATCGCGCTCGCCTATTCGGGGCTCTACGGCCACGAGAAATACGCTGCGTTCCATTTGGCGCTCTTTTCCGGGCGGGGCGTCGTCGACGGCCAGCGCGCCTTCGATGCGGCGATCGATCTCGGCGCGGAACCCGAGCCGCTCCTCGAATTCGCCGATTCGGAGCCCGTGACGCAGGCGATGATTGCGGCGGTCAGCGTCGGAAACCGGCTGGGCCTGTTCGCGACGCCCTCCTTCGTCGTCGGCCCCTGGGCCTTCGACGGGGCGATACCGATCGCGCGCAAGCGGCGGATCGTGGCGGACCTGCGCGCCTGAGGCGGGGATCCGGCGCGAAATCGGGTTCACAAGACGGCCCGGGCGTCGTAGCTGGAACGCGCCGACTTTGGGGGGCCGTTCAGTGCGCTTTTCGATCACCACCTGGAACATCAATTCGGTGCGCCTGCGCATCGACCAGATCACCCGCTTCCTCGCGGAACAGGCGCCGGACGTGCTCTGCCTTCAGGAGACGAAATGCCCGGTGGACCAGTTCCCGGAAAAGCCGATCCGCGCGGCCGGCTACGACCACGTCGCCTATGCCGGCATGAAGGGCTATAACGGCGTCGCGATCCTCTCGAAACTGCCGCTGGCGGAAATCGATATCCGGGAGCATTGCGGCAAGGCCGACGCGCGCCATATCGCGCTGCGCATCGGGCCGGGCGCCGGCGAGGCTTCCGGCCTGCGGATCGAAAACTTCTACGTACCGGCGGGCGGCGACATTCCCGACACGGCGCTCAATCCGAAATTCGCGCACAAGCTGCAATTCCTCGCCGAGATGCGCGCGCAGGCGGAGAAGGCGCGCGCCGGCGCCGCTCCGACGATCCTCGTGGGCGATCTCAACATCGCGCCGCTGGAGCATGACGTATGGAGCCACAGACAGCTCCTCGACGTGGTCAGCCACACGCCGGTCGAGACGGCGACGCTGGAGGAATTGCGCGAGGCGGCGGGGCTCGTCGACGCCGCGCGCCTGCTGCGCCCTCAGCCCGAAAAGATCTATTCCTGGTGGAGCTACCGCTCGCCGGACTGGGCCGCCGCCGACAAGGGCCGCAGGCTCGATCATATCTGGCTGTCGCCCGATCTCGCGCCGACATGCCGATCGGTCGAGGTTCTGCGCGACGCGCGCGGCTGGGATCGGCCCTCCGACCACGCCCCCGTCACCGCCGTGCTCGAATTGTGAGCGAAAAACCCGTAAGCGCTGTCAGCCGCGCAGGGTCAGTTCGCCGTCGGTGATCTCGAAGCCGCGCAGGCGCCTGAGGAAGCTCATCCCGAGAAGACTGGAGCCGAGCTGCGTGTCCGGCAGGATCACCGCCTCGACGTCGCGCAGGATGATCGATCCGATGCGCATCTCGCGGATGGTCGCGCCGCGCGCCTGCACGATCCCGTTCGCCGTCGAGAGCGAATACTCCATTCCGCCCGGATCCTCGCGCAGGCCGGCGGCGCGGGCGTCGCTCTCGCGCAAGGCGACGAGGCTCGCGCCGGTATCGACGAGCATGCGGACCGCGCGCCCCTCGACAGACGTCTTCGCGACGTGATGGCCGCGCGCGTCGGCGAACAGGCGCACGACGTGATCGTCGATCACGGCCGGCGCCGCGCCCAGATGCATCTCCCGCGTTTCGCCGGCCCCCGTCTCTCCGGCGAGAGGGTGCTTCGCGAGCCTGTCGACGGCGACGAGGCCGGCGAAGGCGCCGCCCATGAGGACGAGGCTGGCCCAGATGATCGGACGCATGTCTTTGGAACGCTCCGCTGATTGCGACGGGTCCAACCTTGCACGGGAACCGGCAGCGGAGGATTAACGGCCCGGGCGCTTCCCGCGCCTAAGGTTGACGCGAGCTTTCGAAAAAAGGGCGATTTCAGCGCGTTCCGAAGAGCCTGTCTCCGGCGTCCCCCAGTCCGGGCCGGATGTAGCCGTGATCGTCGAGCCGCGCGTCTATCGACGCGGTGACGATCGCCACGTCGGGATGCGCTTGGCGCAGCCGCGCGACGCCCTCCGGCGCGGCGAGGAGACAGACGAAGCGGATATCGCGCGCGCCGCGCTCCTTGAGGAGGTCGATCGCGGCGACGGCCGTATTTCCCGTCGCCAGCATGGGATCGAGCACGAGGACGAGCCGATCGGCGATGTCGGCGGGCGCCTTGAAATAGTAGCGCACGGCCTGAAGCGTCGCCGGTTCCCGATAGAGACCGACATGCGCGACGCGCGCGGAGGGCGCGATTTCGAGAAAGCCGTCGAGGAAGCCCAGGCCCGCGCGCAGGATCGGCGCGAGGACGAGTTTCTTGCCGGCGATCATCGGCGCAAGCGTCGATTCCAGCGGCGTCTCGATCTCGACCATATCGACCGGCAGGTCCCGCAGCGCCTCGTAGCCGAGGAGCAGCCCGATCTCGCGGGCGAGTTCGCGGAACGACTTCGTCGAGCGCCCGCTCTCGCGCATCAGCGTCAGTTTATGGGCGACGAGCGGATGATCGACGACGGTGACGCCCTGCATTGTCCGCGCACTCCACGTTTTCTTGGTCAGCGAATCGAATGTGCGCCCGAAATGACTTCGGCTCAATCGGGAACGCAACGCGCGTGAACCGCTTGTTCATCTGAGAGTCAGCGAGGCGACGATAGTTTCGGCCCCAGATTCCTTGGAAAGGAAACGTCATGATCAGACACAGCATTCTTGGAGCGCTAGGCGCCCTTCTCCTTTCGGCTGCTGCGGCGCAGGCCTATCCGGCTGCGGCCACTGCGGATTTGAACGTGCGCGCGGCGCCCACGACGTCCGCCCGCGTCATCGGCACAATCCCGCGCGGCGGGGTCGTCGAGGTGTTCGGGTGCGGGCGCGGCTGGTGCGAGTTGGAATGGCGCGGCCGCATTGGCTTCGCCAGCGAGCGCTTTCTCGAAGCCGGCGTCCCGCCTCGCGCAGGCGTGCCGCCTCGCGCGGGCGGCGGCCTCGAAATCATCATCCCCTTCCCGGGGTTCGGCGCCCCGCCGCCGGTCGTCGGCCGCCCGGCCCCAAGCCGCCCTTCGCGCGCCGTCTGTGAAGAGCGCCGTGTGCACTGGGCCGTCGGCGAGCGGGCGACGCGCCGTATGGTCGACCGCGTCCTCGACGCTTCCGGCGCTCGGATTGTGCGGGTGGTCGGCCCCCGCGACGCCGTGACGCGCGACTTCCGCCGCGACCGCCTGACCATCGAGGTCAACCGCCGCGACCGCATCCGCGACTTGCGCTGCGGCTGATCGCCGCGAAGTTCGACAAGAATCCCGGCGCCCGCGCGCCGGGATTCTCTCTCTCGCCTACGCGCTTCTGCGCAACCGCTTCGGCATGTCCGACATCAAGATCGGTAATAGGCGGGCGAGGCGCGGATGCTGCGCGAGAACGATGACGTGAAGGCATTCCATCTGGGCGTCTCGGAAGGCGGCGATCGCTCGTTCCGTAGCGTCAAGACCAACAAGCGCCGCAAGAGCCGGCTCGCCTGACGCTCAGCGCCCGTTTTCTGCGAGATCCGCCGCGTCGAGCGTGAAAACGCTCTCGACCGCGTCATCTCCGCCGACCAGCGTGAGGCGCAGGTCGGCGAGGCCGGCCGGCTCTCGGGGCTTCGCCGCGATTTCGACCTCGAACGAGCCTTCTCCGCCGGCGGCGGAGGCCATTTCCGGCTGCGGATCCAGGAACCAGCGGTAATTGGGACCTTCGGCGAAAAGCGTCGCGCCCTCGGGCGCGCGCACGCGCACCGTCAGACGGTCCGGCCCGACGATTTCGACGCCGAGGAAGCCGAGCGGCCCTGTATCGCCGAAGGCGACCGGCCGGGGCACGCGGGCGAGAGCCTGCTCCACCGCCGGATGCCCCTCCGACGGGGGCGAGCCAAGCGCCAGCGCGAGATCGGCGCGCGCGGGAATGCAGATCTCCTTGCAAACGCCGTATTCGAGCGCGATTCGCAGATCGATCGGCGCCTGCGGATCGACGGGCGTCACGCGCAGGGGCAGGACGACATGCGCCGCGTAGCCGAAAAACGACCCGCTCAGATCGGCGAAGCGCGCCGGCGCCGGGAACAGCAGCTCGGCCTCCGCCACGTTCCGCGACCCGCTCCAGTCGATCGCCGGCGGCAGACCGCTGTCGCCGGCGTGGCGCCAGTAGGTATGGTAGCCCGGATCGAGGTCGATCTCGATTCCCGCGAGACGGTGTGAGCCATCCGCTCCGCCGTCGAGGAGGCGCGCGCGCGAGGCGTGGTCCTCGCTCCAGTCCGACACGCTCTCCGCCGCCGCCGGGGCGACCGCGAGGAGGAGCGCGCACAGGGCGGCGAGGAGCCGTCCCGAGAACAGCGCGCGGAAGTCGGTTTGAAGTTCTCTCATCCGCATGAGCGATCTTGAAACACGCCGGCCTGCGCCTGCGCCACAAACGATCCCGTGAGGCGGCGGCCTGAATGGGCTGGACAAAGGGATGGACAAGCGCCGAACGTGGCGTAGCATGAGATTCATTCTGGAAAGCAATGTCCATGTCATTCGCAAGCCTAGACGAATCGGATCAGGGTTATCTCAGCGGGCATTTGCTCATCGCCATGCCGGGTATGGACGACGAGCGCTTCGCGCGAAGCGTCGTCTTCGTCTGCGCCCATTCCGTCGATGGCGCGATGGGGCTCGTGATCAACAAACCGGCGCCCGACCTTTCCCTGCCGGACCTGCTCGTTCAACTCGAAATAGTCTCGGACGACGAAGCGATCCGGCTGCCGCCGCAGATCGATCGCATGCCCGTTCTGATGGGCGGCCCGGTCGATTCAAGCCGCGGGTTCGTGCTGCATTCCGCCGATTACGCCATCGACGAATCGACCCTGCAGGTTGACGGGGACATCTGCCTCACGGCGACCGTGGACATTCTGCGCGCCATCGCGAGCGGCGGAGGTCCGCGCGAGGCGGTCCTGGCGCTGGGCTACGCCGGCTGGAGCCCAGGGCAACTGGAGGGAGAGATACGGCGCAACGGCTGGCTGAACTGCCCTGCCGATCCCGGCCTGATCTTCGGCGCGAGCGCGGAGGACAAATACGACCGCGCCATGCGCCTCATGGGCGTCGATCCCGCCATGCTCTCCATGTCGGCCGGAAGGGCCTGAACCCTAGCCGAATCAGGCAAGCCGCCGCCCGAGGGAGCGGCGGCCTGCGTGCTGTCCTAGTGAAGGCTGCGCCCGGAGCCGTCATTCCGGAGGCGAGAGATTTCATCCTTGAGCTGCAGTTTCCTGCGCTTGATGTCCGCGAGTTCGTCCGTGCTGGCGGACGGGCTCGTTTTGGCTTCATGCAGCGCTTTTTCGAGCGCCTGATGCTTCCTCTCCAACTCCGCAAGATGGCTTTGCAGCGACATGTCAGCGCCTCCTGGTCCATGTTCCAATATGACGATACTGTCACACGAAAAGCGCCTTGTCGAAGGTAATTCGAAGCCTAAAAATTGAGGGAAATCCTAGGTTTCCGAGACTGGACGAAGGCCGCCGCCCCGCCTAATCTGCGCATCCGCGCGGTTCTGTTCGCGGTCACGGAGCGATTATGGCGGTCGGCAATGACAACGAGGACAACGGCGGCGACGAAGCGCCCGCAGCGTTGGAGCTGGCGCGCCTGCGCGAGGAGCACCGTGATCTCGACAGCGCCATCGCGGCTCTTGAGGCCATGACCGCCGGAGACAGGCTACAGTTGCAACGCCTGAAGAAACGCAAGCTCTTCCTGCGCGACCGAATCAACTATCTCGACGACCAGAATACGCCCGACATCATCGCCTGATCCGCTTTCACGGGGCGATCCGATGGACCCCCGTCTCGCCCGCGGCGGAGCCCTCGATCACATAGATGACGGGCTGGCCGACCGGCGCGTCGCGCACGCCGAGCACCCGGGCGGCGACAGGCACGACGTAGATGACCTGCGCGCGCGCGGGACCGGCGACCGAGACGCCGAGCGGCAGCCCGGCCGGCGAAGCGACCACGGGCAGGCCCGTCGAGACGCGGATTTCTTGCGCCGAAGTGGGGCTCGCGGCTCCCGACATCGCGAGAAGGAGCAGCCCGCCGGCAGAGGCGAGAATGCGGTATGCGCTCATCGAGAATACTCCCCGTCGCGTTCGATCATGGTTAACAAAACTTAACCGATTACGCCGCCTCTGTCACCGCTCGTGAGGCTCGTCGCCGCCCTGACCGCGCCCGCATCTTGCGCGCCCGCCCCGGCGCTGCTACCTCGAACGCGGTCCGCCGGTTTAGCTCAGCTGGTAGAGCACCCGCCTTGTAAGCGGAAGGTCGTCGGTTCGATCCCGACAGCCGGCACCAGACCGCCCGCTCAGCTGCGCTCGCTGAAGACGATGCGCACCAGATCCGCGGTGTTGCGGGCGCCGAGCTTCTCCATGATGCGGGCGCGATGCACCTCGATGGTGCGCGGGCTGATCCCGAGCGCGCGGCCGGCCTCCTTGTTGGAGGAGCCGTGCGCGATCTGCGACAGCACGTCCTTTTCGCGCGGCGTGAGCAGCTCGACGCCGGTGAAATGCAGGGTGTCGCGTTCGCCGCCCGCCTCGCGCTTGCGCGCCGCGGCCACCGCGTCGCGCACCCGGGAAATGACCTCGTCGGCGTCGAAGGGCTTTTCGAGGAAATCGTGGGCCCCGTTCTTGATGGCGGCGACCGCCATCGGGATGTCGCCCTGCCCGGAGATGATGAAGACGGGCGTGGCGAAGGAATGGCCGCCCAGCGCCTCGAGGACCGCGAGCCCCGAACGGCCCGGCATATGCACGTCGAGGATCACGCAGTCGAATTTCTGACGCCTGGCCTCGATCAGGAAAGTGTCGCCGTCCGGAAAGGGGCGCGCGCGCCAGCCCTCGATTTCGAAGATCGTCGCGAGCGAATCACGAACCGGCGGGTCGTCGTCGACGACCGCGATGTCGAGAACCTCGTTGGTCATCGCTGGGGAGCTCCTGATTGCGGAACCATTGGCGGATCCGCCTGGCCGGCGGCGGGATCGGGGGTCGGCAGGGGAAGCCGTATCATGAATTTCGCGCCTCGTCCCTCGCCGCCGGGATAGACGGTGAGGTCGCCGCCATGGGTCTGGGCGATGGTGCGCGAGATGGCGAGGCCGAGCCCCATGCCGTTGCGCTTGCCGGTCTTGAAGGCCTGGAAGAGGTTCTCGCGCCGCTCGTCCGGGATGCCGGGACCGTTGTCGGAAACGGTCAGCGCGACGTTGCGCGCGTCGCATGCCGTGGAGATGTCTATCCGCCCGCCCTTAACCTCGCGCACCACCTCATAGGCGTTGCGCACGAGATTGACGACGATCTGCTGGATCTGCACGGGATCGACCTCGACCTCGGGAAGCTCCGGATGATAGTCCCGCGCGACGATGACGCCCCGGTCCTGTCCGAGCATCGTCAGGTCCACCGCGTCGTCGACGATGGCGTTGAGGCTGATCAGCCTGCGCTCCGGCGCGCGCTTCTCGACGAGCGAGCGGATGCGCTGGATGATCTGGCCGGCGCGCTGGGCTTCGTTGCGCGCCTTGTCGAGGATCGTGCGGGCGCGATCGTCGGATTGCGGCGTATGTCCGGCCTCGCGAGCCCTGTCGAATTCCCGCGCCACCGCCTGCAGGTAGAGCATGATCGCCGTGAGCGGCTGGTTGAGTTCATGGGCGAGCACGGAGCCCATCTCGTCGAGCGCCGAAACACGGGCGAGCCGGATCAGGTCGGCCTGCAGGTCGTTGAGACGCTGTTCAGCCTCCTTGCGCGCCGTCAGGTCGCGCAGGATGCCGACGAATTGCCGCTCTCCGGGCGTGCGCGCCTCTCCGACGGAGAGCTCCACGGGGAAGACCCGGCCGTCGCGGGCGCGCGCGCTGACCTCGCGCCCGATGCCGATGATCCGCGCCTCGCCCGTGCGGATATAGTTCGAGAGATAGGAATCGTGGGTGCGGGCGTGGTCCATGTCCATCAACATGGAGACGTTTTGTCCGATCGCCTCTTCCGCCGTGTACCCGAACAGGCGCTGGCACGCGTTATTGTAGAGTAGGATCCGGCCATGGTCGTCGATGACGATGATTCCATCGACCGCAGTGTCCAGAACGCCGAAGAGGCGCGCCTGCGAAACCATTCCCGCGTCGTCCGAACCGCTTTGATCCGCCCTCACCCGCATGACGCCCCCGGGACGCTCGTCATCCTGTCCGGTTTTTGACATTTGAATCATTCTAGTCGGCGGGTTCTCGCGAAGGCAAGCAAAGGGCGGCGAGGCGCCGTCTCATGCAGCCGCACCGGCGATCTCCGTGAGCACGGGCTCGAGCCGCCGCATAGTCTCCTCAAGATCCTCCGCCTTGCGGGCGAAGCACAGGCGCAGGCAGTCGCGCGCATTGTCGCCGAAGGCGCCGCCGGGGGCGAGGCCGACGCCCGCCTCGTCGATCAGCCGGAAGGCGGTCGCGCGCGCGTCGCGTCCGGGCAGGGCGAAGAAGGCGTAGAGGGCGCCCGGCGGCTTCGGCGCGACGAGCCCCGGGATCCCGGCGAGCGCGTCATAGACGATCTCGCGGCCGCGCCGTGCGCGCGCGATCTGGTGGGCGACGAAGCTCTCGCCGTGTTCGAGCGCCGTGATCGCCGCGCGCTGCACGAAGACGGGGACGCCCGACGAGGAGTACTGCACGAGGTTCTCGATCGTCTGCCCCAAAGCCGCCGGCGCTTCTATCCAGCCGATCCGCCAACCGGTCATCGCCCAGTTCTTCGACATCGTCTGACAATAGAGGATGAGGTCGTCATCCTGCGCGTAGTCGTGGAAGGAGGGCGCGCGTCCGTCGATCGCGATCGCGTCGTCATAGACGTAACGGCCGTAGATCTCGTCGGCGATGATCCAGAGCCCCTTGTCGCGCGCGAGTTCGAGCACCGCGCGCAGCTCCTCGCCGGTCGCGGTCCAGCCTGTCGGATTGGAGGGCGAATTGATCACGATGGCGCGGGTGCGCTTCGTCACCGCACGCGCGATTTCGTTCGCGTCGAAGCGCCAGCCCAGCTCGGAAAGCGTCATCGGAACCTCGACGACGCGGGCGCCCGCCACGCCCAGCGCGCCGGCGAAATTCGGCCATGCGGGGGTGGGCACGATCACCTCGTCGCCTTCGCCGGAGGCGAGGCGCGCAGCGATCTGCATCGCGTGCATGCCGCCGATCGTCACCGTGAACCGGTCCGGCGAGAAGCTGCGGCCGTAGACGCGGCCCATATAGGCGGCGATGGCGGCGCGCAGCTCCGGAATGCCGCGCTGCCAGGTGTAGAAGGTCTCGCCGGCGGCGAGCGAGCGCGTCGCCGCCTCGGCGATGAAGGCGGGCGTCGAGAGATCGCCCTCTCCGACCCAGAGCGGGATCAGGCCAGGCTTGAGGCGGCCGTAATCGACGACTTCGACGATGCCGCTGACCTTGGTTTGCGCCGCCTCCGGGCGGATGGGGAACGACGGATTCATGCAAGGGTGCTCGCTGTTTTTTCGGGCGCGCTCGTTCAGGAGTCGCGATTGGCCTGCGCCTCGCCGGAGCGGACGTCAAGGGAGAAGCGATCCACCTCCATCAGCAATTCGACGAATGCGCGCGCGCCGTGATCGGCGCAGGCCTTGCCCTTCTCCCCGGTCGCGGCGGAGGCGTCCCCCATGGCGCCGGCGGGGTGGAGATCCTGCGCCATCCAGCCGAAGCCGGCGGGCTGGATGGCGGAGAGATGTTTGAATTCGCGCGCCATCGCGACGGTGCGCGGGACGAAATTCTCCGCCTTCTCCATGCGTACGAGATCGGGCGCGAAGGCGCGCATGAGCGAGGTCTCGATCTCGCCGCCATGGACGCCGTGGCGCATCTCGTCCGCGCCGAAGAGCCCCTCCGGATAGCCGAGCCTGTGCCAGGCGGTGGCGACGCACAGCATGCCGAGCCGCACGCGCAGATCCCGCGCCACGATGTCGATGACGGGAATATTGCCGCCATGGGAATTAACGATGACGAGCTTGCGGCAGCCTGCCCGGAACACGCTCTCGCCGATCTCGCGCCACGCGGCGATCGCGGTCTCGGCGGTGAGCGTCAGCGTTCCCGGGAAAGCGAGATGCTCGTTCGACTTGCCGACGGCCTGCACCGGCAGGAAGAGCGCGTCGAGCGCGTCCGGGACGAGCGGGCGGACCCGGTCGAGATAGCCCTGCGCGATCAGCGTATCGACGCCCACGGGAAGATGCGGCCCGTGCTGCTCGATCGCGGCGACGGGCAGCACGGCGATCGCGCGGCCCATGTCGCGGGTCGCGAAATCGAGCGTCGAGAGGGAGAGCCAGTCTGTGGCGGGCATGGGCGCTTTCCGTTCCGGAGGCGTCGCGAGCGGAGGTGGGCCCTCAATCGATCTTCGCCGCGATCACCTCGACTTCGATCTTGAACGCCTCGCGGGCGAAGCCGGAGACGATGACGAGGGTCGATGCGGGAGGCGGCGAGGACACATAGCGGTCGCGCGCAGCCATGTAGGGGCGCAGATGCTCGCGCGCGGTGACGAAGGCGTTGATGCGCACGATGTCGGCGTAATCCATGTCGGCGCTCTTCAGCACCTCGCCGATGGAGCGGAAGCACAGGTCCGCCTGCTCGCCGACGTCGTCCGGAACGTGGTCATCGCCGGTGATCCCGAGCTGGCCCGAGGCGAAGAGCAGCCGCGCTCCGGGCGGGACCTCGACGGCATGCGCGTAATTCGCGAAAGGGGCGCGGATCGTCTCGGGCGTATGGGCGCGCATCGCACTCTTTCAATCGGCCGTGATTCATCCCAAGAATAGGCCGACATGTGCGGCGCACAAGCGGAATCGCTGCGGCGCCGGCATGAAGCTTGCCAAGCGGGTGTTGGATCTGCAACGCAGGTCCGCTCACGTTTCGCAACGCTCAGTTTCGTGGCAGGGATGCCCAGAAGGATTGCAAGAATGAAGCCTATTTCTCGCGCGGCTGGCGCCGCTTTCACCATCGCTCTAGCCGCCTGCGCCTCCGTGGCCGGAGCCGCGGCGCAGGATCTCGTTCCGATCCGCTTCGGGACGAACTGGGTAGCGCAGGCCGAGCACGGCGGCTATTACCAGGCCGTCGTCGACGGGACCTACGCGGCCTGCGGGCTCGACGTCGAGATCGTGCCGGGTGGGCCGCAGGCCAACAACCGCATGCTCCTGCCCGTCGGCCGCATCGATTTCTACATGGGCGGCAACCTGGTCCAGGCCTTCTCCGCGATTCAGCAGGACATTCCGACGATGGTCGTCGCTGCGAGTTTCCAGAAGGATCCCCAGATCCTGATGTCGCATCCCGGACAGGGCTTCGACACCTTCGAATCGCTGAAGGATTCCGACGACATCCTCATCGGCCGCGAGGGCCTCGCGACCTTCTACCAGTGGCTGCGCGTCGCCCACGGATTTTCCGAGGAGAAGGTGAGGCCCTACACCTTCAGCCCGGCGCCTTTCATCATTAATCCGCGCGCGGTGCAGCAGGGCTATCTCACCTCCGAGCCCTTCGCGGTCGAGACGGAGGCGGGCTTCACGCCCAACGTCTTCCTCCTGGCCGATCAGGGCTTCGCCACCTACGCGACGACGATCGAGACGCGCCGCGAGCTCGTCGAGACGCAGCCCGAGGTCGTCCAGTGCTTCGTCGATGGTTCGGCGATCGGCTGGTACAACTACCTCTACGGCGACAACGCCGCCGCGAACGAGATGATCAAGCGCGACAACCCCGAAATGACCGACGACAAGCTCGCCTATTCCCTCGAGAAACTGAAGGAATACGGCATCGTCGATTCGGGCGACACGCTGACGCTCGGCATTGGCGCGATGACACACGAGCGCTTCGAGAGCTTCTTCGAGCAGATGGTCGAGGCCGGGCTGTTCGCCGCCGATCTCGACTACCGCCAGGCCTACACGCTCGACTTCGTGAACAAGGGCGTGGGGCTCGAACTGCGACCGCAGTGAGTGATGGTCCGGACCGACAGCCCATGAACGGGCTTTCGGGACTACCGCCGGCGAGCGGGGCGCGCAGTCTCGTCGAGCTCGCGTAAGACGTTGCGACGGCCGTCCAGCCCGTCGCAACCCGCATCTACACTATCTTGGACTTACTTGGCCCCGCCGGAAGCGGCTGCGAAGAACTCGTCGGACACCGCGACATCGATCGTCACCGGCCGCCCGAGCCGGTACCCTTGGCCTTTGGCTACGCCAAGAAGCTTCAGGGTCTGCAACTCGGCGTCCGTCTCGATGCCCTCGGCGAGTATCTGGCAGCCTGTCTCGCGGGCATAGAAGATGAGGGCGGAGGCGAGGGCCCGCCGGGCGGGATCGCTGTCCACATTGCGTGTCAGCGCCATATCGAGCTTGATGATGTCGGGCCGCAGGCGGACGATGTGCTGCAGCCCGGCATAGCCGGCGCCGGCGTCGTCGATCGCAAGTCGAACGCCCTGCGCCCGATACGCACTCAGTTTTGCCAGCAGCCCCTCATAATCATCGACGGCGCCATGTTCGGTGAGCTCGATGACGAGACGGTCGGGATCGAACCCGGCGATGGCGCGTTCGAAATCCGGCGCCATGAGCGCGTCGGCGGAAACGTTGACCGTCAGGTAGATATGGTTCGGAAAACGTCCGGCGTGAGCCAGAGCCGCCTCGATGGCCGCCAGCTCCAGCGGAACGCCGAGGCCCAGCTCGGTCGCCTCGGCGAACCATTTGTCCGGCGACCGGCGAGGCTCCTGGGCGAAGCGCGCGAGGCACTCAAACCCGAGGGGCTGGTCGTGAACGAAGTCCCAGATGGGCTGGACGTGGATGTCGAACGCCCGGTCGTCGATGATCTGCGCGATCACGGCGCGCCGGGTTTCGCGTTCCCGGTTGATCTGGCGATCCTAGTCGATCTGCTGGGCCGCGATGTCGGCGAAGGCGCGCATCACCTGAAGGTCCCGGTCGTTCAGCGTGCGGTTGGTCGACGGACTGAGGCAGCAGAACATGCCGTAGACGGACCCGTCCGAGAGCTTCAGCGGCACGCTGACATGGGCCCCGATCGGCACGGCCTGCGTGATCGGCATGGCGGCGGCCAGCGGTATGGCCGAGGTATCGGGGATCAGTTCCGGCAGGCGTCCTGCGAGGATGTGGCGGCAATACACGTCGTCGAGCGAGCGTCTGTCGCCCGGCTTGATCAGCGCCTCGAGTCCGGGAGCGTCGACGGCCCGGTAGACCGAGTCATTGCCGACGAACTCCGAGACATAGGCGACCTCCATGCCCAGATGCTGGCGCACGGACTGAAGGACGCGATCGATCATGGTCGCGTCGGGACGGTCGGCGGCATTCGTGCTGTCGGAAAGTGCAGTGTTGGAAAGGCAGTCGAGGAGCGCCATGGGGGGAGGTCTTTCTTCGGCTGGTGGGAGCCCAGCAGATCCAGCCTGATGCAGTTCTTCTAAGAAGCGGTAAATTCGAGCAACATTGACCCGCTCGTAAGTCATTTCAGGCCGGAATCGAGCTGATCGCCGCCTGGCGCGATGAGCGCTCATACACTTGATCGAATGCTGGCCGAACGCGCGCCAGCGCGTTTTCCGATGGAAACTTGTTCGTCTGCCTGCTCCTGATGGCCGCAACTTCCCGGGATTCGCCCCCTCCGGCGAACCAGGGCGGTTCATCAGGATATTTCTCGAGGATTTCATGCTGCGCCAATTCCAGACCTGGAGCATCCTTGTCAGCTATCCGGATAACGCTCCGGAAAGTTTTTTCCGCTAAATCTCATTTTTCTAATCCGGGGCCGCGCGTTTGCAGCGTCGGCCGGATCAGTAAAGGGACAGCAGGATGAGCGAGCCCATCGCAGACGGCCGCAAAATTCGGCGGCGCGGTTTGATCCGTTTCTTCCTAAAGAAGAATGACGGCGCGACGGCGGTCGAATTCGCGCTTGTGGCGTTGCCGTTCTTCGCCATTGTTTTCGCCATCATCGAGACGGCGCTGATCTTCTGGACGACGCAGGCGCTCGAGAACTCCGTCTCCGACGCGTCGCGTCGCATCTATACCGGACAGTTCCAGCAGCAATCCGACGGTCGCAGCTCCGCCGAACTGGCGGAAGCGTTCCGCGACGATATCTGCAGCGGGATCGTCGCGTTGTTCGATTGCGACGGCGCGCTCGCCATCGATATCCGCGCCTTTCCCGATTTCCCGAACGCGACTCTCGAACCGCCCGTGAAGGACGGCAATTTCGACGCTTCCGATTTCGGCTACGAGGCGACTGGACCCGACGATATCGTCGTGGTGCGCGCAGCGCTCGCCTATCCGGTGCTGCTGGCCATCATGAACCCTTCCCAGATCAATCTGAACAACCGTCGCCGTCTGGTCATGGCTACGGCCGCCTTCCGCAACGAACCCTTCCCCAATTGAGGCCGACGATGCAGCCTATGGAAGAAAACTCGGTGTCATCAGGTCGCGGCGCAGGCGTGCTGCGCCGCCTGCGCTCGTTTCCTTTCGCGGCGAGCGGCATCGCGGCGGTGGAGTTCGCGCTCATTCTGCCGGTCCTGCTCCTGCTCTATCTCGGCATGGCCGAGGTAACGACCGGCGTGAACATCAACCGGAAAATGACCATCCTTTCGCGGACGCTTGCGGATCTGACCAGCCGTTCCGCAGGCGGCGTCAACAACGCCGAAATGGACAGCATCTTCGGCGCCTCCACCACCGTGATGACGCCATACGACACGTCCAATCTGCAGATGCGGGTCAGTTCCGTCGTCATCACGACGCAGGGCGGAAATCCGCAAGCCCGCGTCTGCTGGAGCGACGGGCGCAACATGCCCGCCCGGGCGGTGAACGAGGTGATGGATATTCCGGCCGGCTTCGACATTCCCAATACGTCGTTCATTCTGGCGGAAGTCAGCAACACGCACACGCCGATGCTCGGCTACGCCATCACCGGCTCGCTTTCGCTGAACGAGACGACGCCCTGGCCCGTTCGCAACGTCGCCGAGATCTCCCGCAACGGCTCGACCTGTCTCTGAGAAATGTCTCTGACGCCCTGGCGGGCGTCAGATCGTCTGATTGTAGGCGCCGACTTCCGGGTTCTCCCGCAGGATCGTGTCCACCGCCTTGAACATCTCGCGCATGCGCGCCTCGGAGACGGGGCTTTCCACGACGACGACAAGCTCGGGCTTGTTCGATGAGGCGCGCACGAGGCCCCAGGTCCCGTCCTGCGTCGCGACCCGGACGCCGTTCACGGTGACGAGGTCGGCGATCGCCGCCCCGCCGACGCTTTCGCCCCGCTCCCGCATCGCCTCGAAGCGCTTCGTCACCCGCTCGACCACGTCGTATTTCACCTCGTCGGCGCATTTCGGCGACATTGTCGGCGAACCCCAGGTCTGCGGCAGGGCGCGGTAGAGATCGGCCATGGTCCTGTCGGGGTTGCGGTCGAGCATCTGGGCCACATGGATCGCGGTGAGGATGCCGTCGTCGTAGCCGCGCCCCACGGGGGCGTTGAAGAAGAAGTGGCCGGACTTTTCAAAGCCCGCAAGCGCGCCGAGTTCGTTGACGCGGCGCTTGATGTAGGAATGGCCCGTCTTCCAGTAATCGGTCTTGACGCCGCGAGAGGCGAGCTCGGGATCGGTCGCGAAAAGCCCCGTCGATTTCACGTCGACGACGAATTGCGCGCCCGGATAGAGTTTCGAGAGGTCGCGGGCGAGCATGACGCCGATCTTGTCGGCGAAGATCTCGGAGCCCTCGTCGTCGACGACGCCGCAGCGATCGCCGTCGCCGTCGAAGCCGAGACCCACATCGGCGCCGGTCTCGCGCACCTTGTCGGCGAGCGCGTGCAGCATCTTCATGTCTTCGGGGTTGGGATTGTAGTTCGGGAAGGTGTGGTCGAGCTCGCAATCGAGCGGGATCACCTCGCAACCGATGGCCTCCAGCGCCTTGGGCGCGAAGGCGCCGGCCGTGCCGTTGCCGCAGGCCGCGACCACGCGCAGCTTGCGCGTGAGGCGCACGCCGTCCGTGAGGTCGGCGAGGTAGCGCTCGGCGAAGCCCTCGACGAAGTCATAGCCGCCGCCCTGCCGCAGCTTGAAGTCGCCCGACAGCACGATCTCCTTGAGCCGACCCATCTCGTCCGGGCCGAAGGTCATCGGGCGGTTCGCGCCCATCTTCACGCCGGTCCAGCCGTTGTCGTTATGCGAGGCGGTGACCATCGCGACGCAGGGGCAATCGAGCGCGAACTGGCCGAAATAGGCCATCGGCGAGAGCGCCAGCCCGACATCCTTCACCCGCACTCCGGCGGCCATCAGCCCGCAGATGAGCGCGTATTTGATCGCCGAGGAATAGCCCCGGAAATCGTGCCCGGTCACGAGGTCGGGCCGCACGCCCATCTCGTGGATCAGCGTGCCGAGCCCCGCGCCCAGCGCCTGGACGCCCATGAGATTGATCTCTTTCTCGAAGAGCCAGCGCGCGTCGTATTCGCGAAAGCCCGTCGCCTTCACCAGCGGAAGGGATTCATACTCATAGGTGTTGGGGGTCAGGGACTCGTGCGGCCGCGGGATCATGGGGAGCTTTCCTGATTCGGTAGGGTCTTTCGCCGAGCGGGCTTCTCTCTTAGCGCATCCGGCGGCGACGGGAAACGCGAGGCCGGCGCGGAGCGTTTGGGTGTGGGTGAAACGGGAGGCTGGCGCCCGCGCAGGTCGCTATCCAATCCAAAAAAACTATTTAAAATTGCTTCATGCGCAATCGGAGCGATGCAGGCGTGCTTGCGGGGTTCGGGGCCGGCGCGGCGACGAGCCTCGCCGCCGGCGCCCGGGCGCTTGCGCCGCGCCTGCCCGATCCGCGCCCGTGGCTCGCGCGCTGTCTCGCCGAGGAGGTCGAGCAGCGCCGGCTCGCGCCCTGGGCGGCGGTCGCCTTCGGCCTCGGGATCGTGCTCTGCTTCGCAGCGGAGGGCCGGCCTTCCCCGTGGGCGCCGACGGTCGGGCTCGCGGTCTGCGCGGCGATCGCAATGGCCGGCCGGCGCGACCATCGGATCATTCGCGTGGCGACAGGCCTCGCCATGATCTTCGCGGGCTTCGCCGCCGGGACCGCCCGGTTCGCGGCGGTCGACGCGCCGGTGCTCGAGCGCATCCTGATCGCCGAGGTTCACGGACGCGTCGAGACGATCGAGGAGCGCGCGCGCGACGCCCGCGTCGTGCTGCGCGTGATCTCGATCGAGGGACTCGCGCCCGAATGGACGCCCTCGCGGGTGCGCGTCACCATGCGCGACGCCTCCCCCTTCGGGCCGGGCGACCACGTGATCGCCCGCGCGCGGCTGACGCCGCCGCCGGAAGCCGCGTGGCCGGGCGGCTTCGACTTCGCGAAAGGCGCGTATTTCGCCGGGATCGGCGCCGTCGGCTCGACGCTGGGGAGCGCGCGCCTCGCCTCGGGGCCGGAGCCTCCCGGCCTCGGCGCGCGCTTCTCCGCAGCCGTCGAGACGGGGCGGACGGCGGCGGCGCGGCGCATCTCCTCGGTGATCGGCGGCCAGCCGGGAGCGGTCGCGGCGGCGCTCGTCACCGGCAAGCGCGGCATGATCGCGGAGGAGACGAACGAGGCTTTGCGGGCTGCCGGCATCTACCACATCGTTTCGATCTCGGGCCTGCACATGGTGCTGGCCGCGGGCACGATCTTCTGGCTCGTGCGCGCGGGGCTGGCGCTCTCGCCCGCGCTGGCGCTTCGCTGGCCGATCAAGAAGATCGCCGCCGTCGCCGCCCTGTGCGGGGCGCTCGCCTATTGCGTCTTCTCGGGGGCGCAGGTCGCCACCGTGCGCGCGCTGATCATGACGGGGGTGATGCTCGGCGCGATCCTCTTCGACCGCCCTGCGCTCAGCATGCGCAACCTCGCGGTCGCGGCGGTCATCGTCCTCGCATTGTGGCCGGAGACGCTGCTCGGCCCCTCGTTCCAGATGTCCTTCGGGGCTGTGGCGGGGTTGATCGCGGGCGCCGAATGGATGCGCAGGCGCGGGCGAACGCCTGCCCCGCCGACCGGGCTCGCCGGACGCGCCGGGCGCTTCGTCGTCGCGGGCTTCGCCGGGATCGCGACGACGACGATCATCGCGAGCCTCGCGACGGGGCCTTACGCGGCCTACCATTTCCAGATCGCCAACCCCTACGGCCTCGTCGGCAACGGGCTCGCCCTGCCCATCGTGTCGCTCGTCGTGATGCCGGCGGGCGTGATCGGCATGCTCGGCTTCGCCTTCGGGCTCGACCGCTTCGCCTGGGAGGCGATGGGTTTCGCCGTGGCGCTCGTCATCGAGGCGGCGCGGTTCGTCGAAAGTTTCGAGGCTTCCTCGGTGCCGGTGCGGGCCTTCGGGCCCGGCGCGCTGGCCTGGATGACCGCCTCGCTCCTCGTCGCGACGCTGTTCGTCTCGCAACTGCGCCGGCTCGCCTTCCTGCCGGCGGCTTTCGGCCTTTACGCGGCCGGCGCGGCGCCTGCGCCCGACCTTTATGTCGATCGGGACGGGAACGGGGCCGCGATTCGGGGCGCGGACGGGCGTCTCGTGCTGCTGGGCCGACCGGGCTCATTCGTCACCGCGCAATGGCTCAAGGCGGCGGGCGACTGGCGCGGCGTGGACGATCAGAGCCTGAGCGCGGGCGTGTCGTGCGATCCACTGGCTTGCGTCGCCGATCTCGGGGAGGGGCGTTTCGCTTCCTTCGTGCGCGATCCGCGCGCCTTCGCGGAGGATTGCCGGCGCGCCGACATCGTCATCTCGCCGCTGCGCGCGCCGGCCGATTGCGCCGCAGCGCTCGTCGTCGATCGCCGAGACCTCGCCGCGCATGGCGCGATGACGGCGCGGTTCGGCGCGGCGCAGGACGCTTCGGCCGCCTACGCCTCCGCGAGCCGTCCGCTCGCTCATGATGCGACTGCCGCCAAAGCAGCCGCAGCTTTCCGTAGCGGCGAGGCTGGGAACGCCGGAACCGGCGTCGCCGCTCCCGCAGGGTCCGCTTTCGGATCGCGCGATAGGGGATCGGGCCGCGACGCGCCGCAGGCGGGAGAGGGCGCCCGCGTCTCCGGCGCCGCGGATGCGCGCGATCCCCGCGCGCTCTTTCGCGCGGCGCTGGCGCGCTCGCTCGTCGAGGGCGTGCGCCGTCCCGACGAGGCCCGGCCGTGGCTCGCCCGCAACGCCGCCCTCAAGGCCGCGCGAGAGCGCGAGGCGGCGGCGCGAAGGCAGGTTCCGGATTCCTCCAGCGCAGCCGAGGCGGATTCAGCCGAGGCTGATCCCGGCGACGAACCTGTTTCCGCTTTCGATCCGCTTTAGAGCGTGGCTGGATTCCGGCTGCCTCGCCGGTCCGCCCCGAATTCAGTAGCGTCGCACGAGGCTGACGAGCCGGCCCTGGATCTTGACCCGGTCGGGGCCGAGCACCCGCGTTTCGTAAGAGGGGTTCGCCGCCTCCAGCGCGATCGAGGAGCCTCGCCGGCGCAGGCGCTTGAGGGTCGCCTCCTCGTCGTCGATCAGCGCCACGACGATATCGCCCGTATTGGCCACGTCCTGTTTGCGGATCACGACGATGTCGCCGTCGAGGATGCCGGCCTCGACCATCGAATCGCCGCGCACCTCGAGTGCGTAATGCTCGCCGCCCATGATGAAGTCAGGCGACACGGCGATCGTGTGCATCGGATTCTGGATGGCCGAGATCGGCGTGCCGGCTGCGATGCGGCCCATGACGGGGATGTTGACCGCGCGCTCGTAATCTTCCTCGCGTTCCGTCTCGGCGGGGGGAGCGCTGCGGCCCGGCTTCGCGCCCCGCGCGCCGCCCGCTGCGGCGCCGCGCCCGCCCTCGACCACGCTCGGACTGAACCGGCCGCGCGGCGGCCCAGGCGGCGCCTCGGGCATGCGCAGGATCTCCAGCGCCCGCGCCCGATAGGGCAGACGGCGGATGAAGCCGCGCTCCTCCAGCGCCGTGATCAGGCGGTGGATGCCCGATTTCGACTTGAGATCGAGCGCCTCCTTCATCTCGTCGAAGGAGGGCGGGACGCCGCTCTCGCGCATGCGTTCATGGATGAAGGTCAGCAATTCGTGCTGCTTGCGCGTGAGCATGGGCGGACCTGCGGCTCGCGTGAAAACAAATCACGAACACAATAATCGTTCCCGCTGTGTTCTGCAAGCCAAACTTGCATTCTTGGCCCGTGACGGCGCTCAGCGATGCAGGAGTCCGGCATAGACGTCGAGCGTGTCGGCGATCATGCGGTCGAGGGAGAAGTTGCGCTCGACGTGCAGCCGGGCGCGCAGGGCGAGCGACTCGCGCGCGCTCGCGCCGAGCGTCAGCGCCTCCGCGACGGCGTCGGCGAGCGCGGCGGGGTCGGCTGGCGGGACGCGCCATCCGGTGCGCTCCTGCGCCTCGACCTGGGGCGGCGCGAGGACGGTTTCGGGGACCGCCCCGAGTTCGGAGACGACGACGGGCGTTCCCATGGCCTGCGCCTCCACCGCCGAGCGCCCGAAAGCCTCCGGCTCGGTCGAGGGCACGGTGACGACGGAAGCGCCGAGAAAGGCCGCCGGCATGTCCGTGCAATGGCCGACGCGGCGCACCACGCCCGAGAGGCCGGCCGCCTCTATCATGGCGTCGATCTCGCGCACGTAGCTTTCGCGCCCCTGCGGATCGCCGGCGAGCACGAAGGCCACGTCGGAGAGGCCCCACTGGCGCAGGATCGCGGCGGCGTCGATCAGAACCTTCTGCCCCTTCCAGCCCGTGAGCCGGGCGGCGAGCAGGACGACGCGCTCGTGCGGCGCCACGCCCCATTCCCGGCGCAGGTTCTCGATGCGCTCGGGCGCGACGGCGGAAGGCGCGAAGGCGTCGAGATCGGCGCCGCGATAGATCACCCTCAGCCGGCCCTCCGCGATCGGATGCATCGCCGCGATCAGCCCCGCCGTGTAATGCGAATTGGCGATCACGACGTCGCCGCGCGCCATGACGGAATTGTAGAAGACCTTGACCTGCGAGCGCCCGGCATAGGCCCCGTGATAGGTCGTCACGAAGGGCAGCCGCAGCGCGCGGGCCGCGCCGAGAGCGGACCATGCGGGGGCGCGCGAGCGGGCGTGTATCAGGCTCACGCCCTCGTCGAGGCAGATCCGCGCCAGACGGCGCACGTTGAGCAGCATGCCGAGCGGGTTCTTCGTCGCGGCGGGGAAGGGTATCCAGATGCCGCCCTTCGCCTGCAACTCGCCGACGAGCCGCCCGCCCCGCGTCGCGACGAGCGCCCGCGCGCCGTTTGCGGCGAGCGCGGCCGCGACATCGACCGCCGTGCGCTCGGCGCCGCCGGCCTCGAGTTCGGGGATGATCTGGAGGACCGTCCGGCCGGCGAGCGGATGGTTGTAGGAGGCTGCGTCAAGCGTGTCGGTGGGCGGTCGCGCCGAAATGGTCACCGGTGTATATACCTTCTCGATGGAACGAGGCCGTTCGTCAGCGCTTGCCCTGCCGGCGCGAGACGGACAATGCCGGCGCGAGCGTTGAGGAGCCGTAAACCAATGCCCCAATTCATCGAGGTCGGAAAGGGGCGCGAGGCCCGAAACATCGCCGTCGAGTATCGCGAGGGCCGCTGGCCCTGCCTCGTCTGGCTCGGCGGCTTCCGTTCGGACATGCAGGGCACGAAGGCCGAGGCGGTCGACGGGTTCGCCGAAAAGAACCGTCACGCCTGTCTGCGCTTCGACTATTCGGGGCATGGCGAGTCGGGCGGCGAGTTCGTCGAGGGCACGATTTCGCGCTGGCGCGACGAGGCGCTCGCGGTGATCGAGCGCTTCGCGGGGGAGAGGCCCGTCCTGATCGGCTCCTCGATGGGCGCCTGGATCACGCTTCTCGCCACGAAGGCCCTGCGCGAGAGCGATTCGGCGCATGCGCCCTCAGCGCTCGTCCTGATCGCGCCGGCGCCCGATTTCACCCAGGCCCTGATGTGGCCGGAATTCGACGAGGCGGCGCGCGCGGAAATCATGGAGAAGGGCGTCGTCATGCGTCCCTCGCTCTATGACGATGAAGGCTATCCGATCACGCGCGCGCTCATCGAAGACGGGGCGAGGAACCTCGTCATGGGCGGGCCGATCGACACGGGCTGTCCCGTGCATATTCTCCAGGGCATGGAGGATCCGGACGTGCCGTGGCGCCACGCCTTGGCGCTGATGGAGCTGATGCCGGGCGAGGGCGTCGCCATGACGCTCGTGCGCGACGGCGACCATCGCCTTTCGCGGTCGGAAGATATCGCCCGGCTTCTCATGATACTCAAAGGGCTCGGCGCGGGCTGAAGCGCGCGCTGCGCCTCGGCGCAGGTTCTTCAGTGCAGGCTGACCGGGCGCAGATCGGCCGCGAGCGCCTCGGCGATCGCCGTGTCGCGCGAATCGGTGAGCATGATCGGCGCGCCGCTCGCGGAGAGAAGCGCGAAGAGCTTGAGGCCCGATTCCAGGGCGGGAGCCTCGGGAAAGGCGGCCGCGACCTGTTCGGAAAGCATGGGCTTCACATAAACGACCTCGCCCTCGCCGAGCATGGCGAGGTTTCGCGGATCCTTGGTGAAGTCGGCGATGAAAGTTGCGGTGTCGGTCATGATCTCGCGCCCTCCTTCAGAGCGGTGCGGAACTGTTATTCTTTCGGGTCCGTCGCGATGTCGATGCGCCTCACGATCCGCTCGGGTTCCGGCCGGGCGAGATCGATGGAGAGCAGGCCGTCGCGCAGGTCGGCGCCCGTGACCTCCATGCCGTCTGCGAGGAGGAAGGCGCGCTGGAACTGGCGGGCGGCGATGCCGCGATAGAGATATTGCCGCGTCTTGTCGTCATTCTGGCGCCCCCGGATCACGAGCTGGCTCTCCTCCAGCGTGATCTCGAGCTGGTCGCGGGTGAAGCCCGCCACGGCGAGCGTGATCCGCAGACGTTCCGGCGCGTCGTCCGTTCGCGCGTGTCGCTCGATATTATAAGGCGGATACCCGTCTCCCGCGCCTTTGGCGACGCGGTCGAGCGCCTGTTCGATTTCGTCGAAGCCGAGCAGGAACGGATGCCCGAAAGGTGACTGACGCGACATGGCAAGACCTTTTCGGAAGCCCTTGAACTGAGGCGCTTCTGATGAGGCCCGCCTCACGGCGCGACCCCTCGACATGATATGTGGACGGCCCCGCCCCGCATCAAGGGGCGGCGCGCGCAGGCGCTACTCCGCCGCCTGTTTCGGCCCGTAGCCGAGCCGGCCGTTCAGTTCGGCGATGAGCTTGCCGGCGGCTTCCGCGATGACGGTGCCCGGCGGGAAGATGGCGGAGGCGCCGGCTTCGATAAGCGCGTCGAAATCGCCCGGCGGGATGACGCCGCCGACGACGATCATGATGTCGTCGCGTCCGTATTGCGCGAGCTCCTTGCGCAGTTCCGGCACGAGGGTGAGGTGCCCCGCCGCCAGCGACGAGACGCCGACGATGTGGACGTCGTTCTCGATCGCCTGCCGCGCGGCCTCGTCGGGCGTGGCGAAGAGCGGGCCGATATCGACGTCGAAGCCGAGATCGGCGAAGGCCGAGGCGATCACCTTCTGGCCCCGGTCATGCCCGTCCTGTCCCATCTTGGCGACGAGGATGCGCGGCCGGCGGCCGTCGTTGCGCTCGAATTCCTCGACCAGCTCGCGCACCCGTTCGATCGCCGGCGACATGGCTCCGACCTCCCGCTTGTAGACGCCGGAGATCGACCTGATCTCGGCCTGATGGCGCCCCCAGACGCGCTCGAGCGCCGCCGATATCTCGCCGACGGTGGCCTTGGCGCGCCCGGCCTCGACGGCGAGCGTGAGCAGGTTGCCCTCGCCCGTGTCGGCCGTCCTCGAAAGCGCGTCGAGCGCTGCGTCGACGGCGCTCTGGTCGCGCTCGGCGCGCAGGCGCTTCAGCTTGTCGAGCTGCATCGCGCGCACATTGGCGTTGTCGACCTTCAGCACCTCGATCGGCCGGTCCTGCGTCGGCTTGTAGGCGTTGACGCCCACCACGATCTGCGCGCCGGAATCGATGCGCGCCTGCGTCTTGGCGGCAGCCTCCTCGATGCGCAGCTTGGGCACGCCCTTCTCGATCGCCTTGGCCATGCCGCCCAAAGCCTCGACCTCGCGGATATGCTCGAAGGCGCGCGCGGCGAGATCGGCGGTCAGGCGCTCGACGTAGAAGGAGCCGCCCCACGGGTCGATGATCCGGGTCGTCCCGCTCTCCTGCTGCAGGAAGAGCTGCGTGTTGCGGGCGATGCGCGCCGAGAAGTCGGTGGGCAGCGCCAGCGCCTCGTCGAGCGCGTTGGTGTGCAGCGACTGGGTGTGCCCCTGCGTCGCCGCCATGGCCTCGACGCAGGTGCGCGCCACGTTGTTGAACACGTCCTGCGCCGTGAGCGACCAGCCGGAAGTCTGCGAATGCGTGCGAAGCGCCAGCGATTTCGGGTTGCCGGGCTCGAAATCGCTGACGAGCTTCGCCCAGAGCAGGCGCGCGGCGCGCAGCTTCGCGACCTCCATGAAGAAATTCATGCCGATCGCCCAGAAGAACGACAGGCGCGGCGCGAAATGATCGACCGGCAAGCCCGCCGCGATGCCGGCGCGGATGTATTCGACGCCGTCGGCGAGCGTGTAGGCGAGCTCGAGATCCTGCGTCGCCCCCGCCTCCTGCATGTGGTAGCCGGAGATCGAGATCGAGTTGAACTTCGGCATGTGCCGGGAGGTGTAGCCGAAGATGTCGGAGATGATGCGCATCGACGCCGCTGGCGGGTAGATATAGGTGTTGCGCACCATGAACTCTTTGAGAATATCGTTCTGGATCGTGCCGGAGAGCTCCTCGGGCGCCACGCCCTGCTCTTCCGCGGCCACGATGTAGAGCGCCATCACCGGCAGCACCGCGCCGTTCATGGTCATCGACACGCTCATCTTGTCGAGCGGGATGCCGGAGAACAGCGTGCGCATGTCGTAGATCGAATCGATCGCGACGCCCGCCATGCCGACATCGCCCGCGACGCGCGGATGGTCGGAATCGTAGCCGCGATGCGTGGCGAGGTCGAAGGCGACCGAGAGCCCCTTCTGGCCGGCGGCGAGATTGCGCCGGTAGAAGGCGTTCGAATCCTCCGCGGTCGAGAAGCCGGCGTACTGCCGGATCGTCCAGGGCTGGTTGACGTACATCGTCGGATACGGGCCGCGCAGATAGGGCGCGATGCCGGGCTTCGAATCGACGAAGGCGAGGCCGTCGCGGTCGCGCGCGTCGTAGCGCGGCTTCACGGGGATGTCCTCGGGCGTCGTCCAGACCGCGTCCGGACCGACGGCGCGCGCCGGGACCGGCGTCGCCGCGAGAGAACGGGACGCGAAGGGGATGGTCGCGAAATCCGGCAGCCTGCTCATGATGACATGCTCCTCATACCCGTCCGCCCGTCAAGCCCGGCTCGAATCCGCGTCGAGCGAGGCCCAGACATCGCCCAGGAATGCGGCGAGGTCGCAGCCGGCGGACAGGAACGCGTCCACGCCCGCCTCGCGCAAGGCCGTCTCCAGATCGCCGGGCCGCCCCGCGAGGCAGACGCGCCGGCAGCCGGCTCCTTTCAGCGCTAGGGCGGCGGACGCCGCCCGCTCGGCATAGGCCTCGTCATCCGAGCAGATGCAGGCGAGGCGGGCGCCCGACGCCGTGAAGGCCACCGCCAGCGCCGCGTCGTCCTCGAAACCTTCCTCGCCGACGGCCTCGATCCCGCCCGCCGCGAAGGCGTTGCGGGCGAAAGACGCTCGGGCGTTGAACCTGGCGAGCCCGCCGAGATTGGCCAGAAACACGCGGGGCCGCGAGCCGGAGGCGGCGAGAGCGGCGTCGGAGCGATCGCGCATCGCCTCGAAGGGCGCGGCGTCGCGGGTTTCTGGGAGTGGTTCGAAGGCGGGCGAGGGCGGCGCGGCGAAGACCGCGAGGCTTTCCGCCTCCTCGACCATGCGCGCGAAATCATCGATCGCCGGCGCGGGCGCCGGGTTCCACGGCGCCGGCGGCGCGGCCATCGCGACATCCACCGGCGCCTCGCCGAGATGGGGGAATTCGCTCACGCCCGTGATCGGCGCGCGACGGCTGGCGATCGCCTTCGCCCGCGCGGCGCGCGTCGCGGCGACGCGCCTGGCGAGCGAACCCGAGCCGAGCGCCGCGACGATTCCGCCCTCCGCCTCGATCCCCTGGAAGATCGTCCACGCCTCCTCGCACAGCCCCTGCGTCAGCGCCTCGTAGCCGCCCGCGCCGGCGGCCGGATCGGCGACGCGCCAGAGATTGCTCTCCTGCAGGAGGATGTGCTGCGTATTGCGCGCGACGCGCCGGGCGAACCCGTCGGGAAGGCCGAGCGCGGCGGTGAAGGGCGTGACGGTGACGCAATCGGCGCCGCCGAGGCCGGCGGAGAAGGCCGCGATGGTTCCGCGCAGCATGTTGACCCACGGATCGCGCCGGCTCGTCATCCGCCACGCTGTCTCGGCATGCAGGCGGATCGGCTCGGGCGTCAACCCGCTCGCATCCTCGACGCGGGCCCAGAGCCGGCGCAGCGCGCGCAGCTTGGCGATGGTCATGAACTGGTCGGCGTCGGCGACGAGCAGGAACGCGAGGGAGCGCCGCGCCTCGTCGAGGCTCACGCCTCCCGCCTCCAGCGCGCGCAAATAGGCCACGCCCGAGGCGAGGACGCCGGCGAGCTCCTGCGCCTCGCTTCCCCCCGCCTCGTGGAGTGGCCGTCCGTCCGCCATGAAGGTCGTTCCCGCAAAGCCCGTATCGGCGAGCGCGCGCGCCGTCTGGGCGCAGCGCGCGGCGACCGTCTCCCACGGCGCGGAGAAACCGCCCGCGCAGGCGGCGGAGCCGATCGGGTCGAGGCCGAGATCGGCCTTGAGCTGGGAGATAGCAACGTCCTTGCGGCGGGCATGGGCGAGGAGCAGAGCCGCCGCCTGCCGGCCCGCCGGCCCGGCGTCGAGGCGCAGTCCGATGAGATCGAGGAGCACGCCGTCGAGGGCGCGATCGAGGTCACCGAGCGAGCCGATGCGCAGGCCGAAGCCGCGCGCGGCGCGCGCCTGCGGGGTCACGATCGCGAGCCAGTCCGCGCCGCCTTCGAGATCGTCGAGCGCCAGCGCGTTCGCTTCGCCGGGATCGGGATGATCGACCCGCTGGCACACGCCCCAGGGCGCGATCTCCGCGCGTCCCGGCTGGGGCGCGGGATCGGCCTTGTCGTAGAGCGGCTCGATACGCAGGCCGTCGGCGGTGCGCGAGACGAGCTTCTTCTCGAAGTCGGCGCCCTTCAGGACTCCCTCGACGAGCCGCATCCAGTCTTCGCGCGAGGCGGCGGGAAAGTCTGCGTCGATCGTCGCGTGAGTCATCGTCGTCCACCCGGAGCGAAGAGGCTATGGCGTTTATTTGCACGCTTTTCGCGCATAACGCCATACCCTCGCGTCTATACGCTGGGTTGCCGGGTCTCTTCGTCGTTCAACTCCGGTGGAGCAGGAAGACGGCCTGTTGTCCGAGCAGGTTCCAAGCCCACCAAGGCAGGGAGACCCGCACCGGCCGGTCCCAGCTGTCGAGGGCGACAGCGCGCTCCATGCGCGCGCCGAGTTCGTCGCACAGAGAGACGAAATCGCGGATCGTGCAATGGTGGATATTGGGCGTGTCGTACCAGGAATAGGGCAGGTTCTCGGTCACGGGCATGCGCCCGCGCAGGACCAGATCGAGCCGCACGCGCCAATGGCCGAAGTTCTGGAAGGAGACCATGACCTTCGAGCCGATCCGCAGCATGTGCTCCAGAACGTCCTTGGGCCGCGACGTGGCCTGAATGGTCTGCGAGAGGATGACGTAGTCGAAGGCGTCGTCGGGGTAATCCGCGAGATCGGCGTCGGCGTCGCCCTGGATCACGGCCAACCCCTTGGCGAGGCACTTGTTGACGTTCTCGCGGTCGAGCTCGACGCCCCGCCCGTCCGCGCCGCGCAGGTCGCGTAGAAGGGCGAGCAGCGAGCCGTCGCCGCAGCCGACGTCGAGCACGCGCGCGCCCGGCGTCACCATGTCGGCGAGAAGCAGATGGTCCGAGCGCGCGCCGGCCGCCGCGAAGGCGGCCTTGCGGGAGGCGTAATCCGGGTCGTCGCGACGGCTCACGTCACCCCCCTCATGCGTGCGGCGGCGTCGATGAAGCCGCGCGCCGCGGAGAACATGTCGGGTTCGTCGAGCAGGAAGGCGTCGTGGCCCTTGTCGCTCTCGATCTCGACGAAGCTCACGGCGCCCCCGGCCGCGTTGAGCGCGTGCACGACGGCGCGGGAATCGGGCGTCGGGAAGAGCCAGTCGGACGTGAAGCTCATCACGCAGTAGCGCGTGCGCGTTCGGCGGAAGGCACGGGCGAGTATGCCGCCATGCTCCTCGGCCAGGTCGAAATAATCCATCGCCCGCGTGAGGTAGAGATAGGAATTGGCGTCGAAACGCTCGACGAAGGTGATGCCCTGGTGGCGCAGATAGCTTTCGATCTGGAAATCCGCGTCGAAGGAGAAGGTCGGCGCCTCGCGGCTCTGGAGCTTGCGCCCGAACTTGCGGTGCAGCGTGCTCTCCGAAAGATAGGTCACATGCGCGCCCATCCGCGCCACGGCGAGACCCTTGCGCGGGCGCGAACCCTGTTCGAGGTAACGCCCGCCCGCCCAGTCCGGATCGGCCATGATCGCCTGCCGGCCGACCTCGTGGAAGGCGATGTTCTGCGCCGAATGGCGCGCGGCCGCCGCGATCGGCATCGCCGCGAAGACGCGTTCGGGATAGAGCGCGGCCCATTGCAGCACCTGCATCCCGCCCATGGAGCCGCCGATGACGCAGAGCAGGTCCGAGACGCCGAGCCTGTCGAGCAGCATCGCCTGGGCGCGCACCATGTCGCGGATGGTGACGAGGGGGAAGTCCACGCCATAGGGACGCCCCGTCTCGGGGTTGGTCGAGGCGGGGCCGGTCGTGCCCATGCAGCCGCCGAGAACATTGGCGCAGATCACGAAGAAACGGTCGGTGTCGATCGGCTTGCCGGGCCCGACGAAGAATTCCCACCAGCCGGACTTGCCGGTGACGGGGCTCGGATTGGCGACGTGCTGGTCGCCGGTCAGGGCGTGGCAGATCAGGATCGCGTTGCGCCTGTCGGCGTCGAGTTCGCCGTAGGTCTGGTAGGCGATCTGCCAGGGCGCGAGGCTCGCGCCGCAATCCATGGCGAGCTGCTCGTCGGCGGAGAAGCGCATGACGAGGCTCGCGGGCTCGTCGGCCTGGGCGCGTGCTTCGTCGGCGAGTTTCGCGAGATCGACCATGTTTCTTCTTTTGACCGGAAATTCGGGGCTATGCAACGAAATCGTTCGGATTACCGAACGGAATCCGTTCGGACCGCTTCTTCGCTCCGTCCCGGGATGCCTTCGTTGGCCAGCGCGTCGACGCGGTGGTTCAGCGGATCGTCGGCGTGGCCCTTGACCCAATGCCAGGCCACGTCGTGACGCTCGCGCGCCTCGTCCAGGCGCCGCCAGAGGTCCTCGTTCTTCACGGGCTTGCGGTCGGCGGTGAGCCAGCCGCGCTTCTTCCAGTTCGCCATCCAGGTCGTGACGCCGTTGCGTACATATTGCGAGTCGGTGAAGAGGTCGATGGCGCAGGCGCGATTGAGCGCCTCGAGCGCCATGATGGCGGCCATCAGCTCCATGCGGTTGTTGGTGGTGTGCGCCTCGCCGCCCTTCATTTCGCGCTCGACGCCGTTATAGATCAACAGCGCCCCCCAGCCGCCGGGACCGGGATTGCCCTTGCAGGCGCCGTCCGTGTAGATCGTCACCCGCCCGCTCATCGCGACAGCCCGTAATCCCGCGCGCTCGCCGCGCGGCGGTGGAATCCGAGCTTGCGGTCGTATTCGAGCGGGTCCTTGGGCCGCACCAGCGCGCCATGCGGCACGTTCAGCCAGTCGACGAGGCGGGTGAGCATGAAGCGCAGCGCCGATCCCCGGCAGAGGATCGGGAGCGCCGCCACTTCCACGTCCTCCAGCCGGCGCACGCGCTCGTAGCCCGAGAGCATGGCGCGCGCCTTCGTGACGTTGAACGAGCCGTCCGACTCAAAGCACCAGGCGTTGAGGCAGATGGCGAGGTCGTAGGCGAGGAAATCGGTGCAGGCGAAATAGAAGTCGATGACGCCCGAAACGGTTTCGCCGATGAAGAAGACGTTGTCGGTGAAGAGATCTGCGTGGATCACGCCCTCCGGCAGGGCGTCGGGCCAGTGCGCGGCGAGAAAGGCGAGTTCGTCGCGCACGCGCGACGCAAGGCCGGGGGAGACTTCGTCCGCGCGCGCCTTCGCCGCTGCGAAGAGCGGAGGCCAGCCTGCGAGGGAGAGCGCGTTGGGACGGCGCATCGGGAAGTCGCGCCCCGCCTCGTGCAGGCGCGCCAGCGTCTCGCCGAGCGCCCCGCAATGGCGCGGGCCGGGGCGGCGGATGGAAAGGCCCTCGAGGAAGGTGACGATCGCCGCCGGTCGTCCCGCAAGTCGCCCCAGAGCCTCGCCCGCGCGGTCGCGCACCGGCTGCGGACAGGTGACGCCGCGCGCCGCCAGATGCTCCATCAGCCGCACGAAGAACGGCAGATCCTCCTCGTGAACGCGCTTCTCGTAGAGCGTCAGGATGTAGTTGCCGGCGGTGGTGTGCAGGAAATAATTGGTGTTCTCGACGCCCTCGGCGATTCCCTTGAAGGAGAGCACGTCGCCGATGTCGTATCCGGCGACGAAGGCGAAGAGCTCCTCGTCAGCCACCTCGGTATAGACGGCCACGGGCTACTCCGCGGCGGCGCCGCGCAACTCGCGCGGCAGCGGGAAGAAGACGTCCTCGCTCGTCGTCGTCACGGTCTCGACGGAGATCTCGTAGCGCTCCGCGAAGGCGTCGATGATCTCTTCGACGAGCACTTCCGGGGCCGAGGCGCCGGCGGTCACGCCGAGGCGGCGGATGTCGCCGTAGAGGCCCCAGTCGATGTCCTGGGCCCGGTTGACGAGCCGCGCCGTGGCGCAGCCTGCGCGCTCGGCGACTTCCCGCAGGCGCTGCGAATTCGAGGAGTTCTGCGAGCCCACGACGATCATCGCGTCGACGAGCGGCGCGACTTTCTTCACCGCCTCCTGGCGGTTTGTCGTGGCGTAGCAGATGTCTTCCCTGTGCGGCCCGACGATCGCCGGAAAGCGCGCCTGGAGGGCGGCGACGATTTCCGCCGTGTCGTCGACGGACAAAGTCGTCTGCGTGACGAAGGCGAGGTTCTCGGGGTCGGCCGGGGCGATGCGCGCAGCGTCCTCGAGGGTTTCGACGAGGGTGATCGCGCCCTCCGACAACTGGCCCATCGTGCCCACGACTTCGGGGTGGCCGGCATGGCCCACCAGCAGCACGTGGCGCCCGCGCTTGGCGTGAATGGCGGCCTCGCGGTGCACCTTCGTGACCAGCGGGCAGGTGGCGTCGATGGCGAAGAGGCGGCGATCCTGCGCCTCGCGCGGCACCGATTGCGGAACGCCGTGGGCGGAGAAGATCACGGGCGCTTCGCCATCCGGCACCTCCGACAATTCCTTGACGAAAACCGCGCCCTTCGCCCGAAGCCCCTCGACGACGTATTTGTTGTGCACGATCTCGTGGCGCACATAGACCGGCGCGCCGTAGCGCGCCAGCGCCTGCTCCACGGCGTCGATCGCCCGCACGACGCCGGCGCAGAAGCCGCGCGGCGCGCAGAGCAGGACGGTCAGCGGGGGCTTGTGCGTCGTCATTACAGGGGCATGTGGCGAGAACGGTGCTCCTGTCAAGCGCGGAACGCGAAACGCCCCGCGCGCCGTAGCCTCAGGCGGCCTCGCTCGCGCCGGCGACGATCTGGCGGGCCTGCGCGGCCGCCAGCGGCTCGCCGAACACGGCCCCTTGCGCATATTCGCAGCCGAGCTGGAACAGGGCGATGGCGTCGGATTCGGCTTCGACGCCCTCGGCGACGACCTCGATGCCGAGCTCCTGCGACATCCGCAGCAGCGAGCGCAGCATGACGGGGCTGCCCCCGGCGCCGATATCGCGCACCAGCGACCGGTCGAGCTTGATCGTGTCGATGGGCAGTCGCTCGAGATAGGGAATGGCGCAATAGCCGGTTCCGAAATCCTCCAGGCAGAGGCCCGCCCCGAGATCGCGCATGCGCTGGAACAGCTGCGCGGCGTATTCCGGATTATCCATCACGAGCCGCTCGCCGAATACGAGCCGAAACGTTCCGGGCACGACCCGCGAGCGTGCGAGCGCCGTCTTCACGTCGGCGAGGAGATCATGGCGCATCAGAGTGGGGCTGAGGATCGGAACGTTGACGAAGATCGGCGGATCGACATCCAGCGCGCCCTGCCAGAAAGCGAGCTCTTCGGCGGCGCGCTCCAGCGCGAAGACCGTGAGATCCGCGATCGCCCCGTTTTCTTCCGCCAGCGGCAGGAACGTTTCCACCGGCACGCGCCCGCGCTTGGAGTGCTCCCAGATGAGGCGCGCCTCGAAACCGGCGATGGTGCGGTCTTCCAGGCGCACGACCGGTTCGAAGACGACGCGCGCCTCGTTGTTCTCGAGCGCGCGGGCGATGTCGCCTCCGAGCGCCAGGCTGTCCTCGCGTCCCAGCCGCATGGTCGGCCGGTAGAGTTCCGACCGGTCTCCGCCCCGCCTTTTGGCGTGGGTCATGGCGAGTTCGGCGTTCTTGAGCATCTCGTCGGCCTTGATCGTCTGCGCGTCGTAGAGCGCGACGCCGATCGAGGCGGCGAAGAAGATCTCGCGATCGGCGTAGGTCACCGGCGTCGCGAGCGTGCGGCGGATCGCCTCGGCGAAGGCGAAAACGCGGTCAGGGTCGCTCTCCGACATCAGGATGAGGGCGAATTTGTCGCCCGAGAGCCGGGCCAGCGTGTCCTGCGGGCGCAACATGCGCGAGAGCCGCCGGGTCAGCGTGAGCAGAATGGCGTCCCCGGCCGAGAGTCCGGCCTCGTCGTTCACCTGCTTGAAGCGATCGATATCGACGACGATCACCGCCGGATTCATGCGCGGATCCTGCGCCGCGAGGATGAGGGCGGAATGCAGCCGGTCCTCGAACAGGCGCCCGTTGGGCAGGCCCGTGAGGTTGTCGTGCACGGCGTCCTGGAGCAGCCGCTCCTGCGAGGTCTTCGAATCGGTGACGTCGGCGATCGTGCCGACGATGCGGATGACCTCGCCGTCGAGGCCGATGACCGGGCGCGCCTTGAGGCGTAGCCAGTGATAGGGGCCGGAAGCCGCGCGCATGCGGAAATCCTGAGCGACGCGGCCCCGGCGCTGCTCGATGACGGCGTCGAGGGCCGTGCGGTAGCGGTCGCGGTCGAAAGGATGGATCTTGTCGAGCCATTCGGCGGCCGAACCCTGCAGCGCGCCGCGCTTCAGGCCGAGCGTCGCTTCGAGATCCGGGCTGACGAAGACGCGGTCCGACACGACGTCCCAGTCGAAGACGATGTCGCCGGCCCCGGACAGGGCCAGCGCCCGCCGCTCCGAATCGCTGACCGAACCGTGGGTCATGGCGCCGCCCGCGAAGGCGTGCTGGATCACCGTGAAACCGATGAGCATCACGATGAGCACGAGACCGCCGATCAGGGCCGGCGAGACGAGATCGCCGACGAGATTGCCCGTCACCGTGAATCCCGCCGCCGTGACCCAGGCCACGAGCAGAAGCCATGTCGGGATCAGCATCACCGCGCGGTCGTAGCCATGCGTCGCCAGATGGACCACCAGCAGGAAGCCGATTCCCGCCACCGCCGCGATCGATATCCGCGCCACGCCGGCCGCCACGGGCGGATCGATGACCGCGAGACCCACGAGCGCCGCGAGAAAAGCCAGCCAGAACAGCGTGACATGGCCATAGCGCACGTGCCAGCGGTTGAGGTTGAGATAGGCGAAGAGAAAGACGAGGAGCGTCGCCGCCAGGATCGTCTCGGCGGCCGCGCGGTATACGCGCTCTGCGCCCTCATCGAGGGGAAAGACGCGCTGGAAGAAGCCGAAATCGATGCCCGCATAGGCGAGCACGGCCCAGGCGAGCGCGGCCGCGGCGGGGAAGATGAGCGCCCCCTTGACGACGAAGACGACGGTCAGGAACAGGGCCAGCAGCCCCGCGATGCCGATGATGATGCCTTTGTAGAGGGTGAGGCCGTTGACCTTGTCGCGGTAGGAATTGGGCTCCCACAGATAGACCTGCGGGATGTTCGGCGTGTTCAACTCGCCGACGAAGGTCACGGTGGCGCCGGGGTCCAGCGTGATGCGGAAGACGTCCGCCTCGGCGCTCGTCTCGCGTTCGGGGCGGATGCCCTGACTGGCGGTGATCGCCGCGACGCGCGAGGAGCCGAGGTCGGGCCAGATCACGCCGGAGCCGACGAGCCGGAAATGCGGCGCGACCAGCAGCCGGTCGAGCTGCTCCCCGCTTTCGTTGGTGAGCGCGAAGACGATCCAGTCGGGACGCGCGCCCGGCTCGCGGGCGGTGACGGCGATGCGCCTCACGATCCCGTCGCGCCCCGGCGCGGTCGAAATCTGGATCACGTCTCCGTCCGAGCGATAGCGTTCGATGGCGGGAGTGAGATCGATCGCCGCCGTCTCGCGGTCCACGCGCACCGCGTCCACGGCCTCCGCCGGTCCCGAGCCGAGCGCGAAAAACGCAGTCGCCGCGAGGACGAGCGCCAGGATTGCCGGCATGACGGATCGTATGACGGATCGGGCGATGCGCAACGCGTGAACCTGCTTTCGTCGTGATCCCCGCCGCGGGATCGTCCCCCATCGGTCGTTCATAAGCCAGCCGCCGGCGCGCGGGCAACCCCGGCGGCGTCGCGCGGGGCCGTTATGCAACGGGCAGGCGCCGGACTTTCGCCTCCCTGCCGCTTCTCGCGGCGATTTCGGGCTTTTTGGGGGCCGGGGCGGGGAGGCCGCGATCAGCGGCGGCGGCCGCCCTCGATCCCGACCTCGATGAGATAGTTGGAGCCGATTTCGGCGGGCACGCGCATGTCCTCCTCGATGACGATGACGCTCGCCTGCGTTGCGCCTTGCGGCACGGAGACGGAGGCGCGGGCGCGGCGCTCGGCGAAAGTCTGCGTGTTGTCGCGCAGGACGATCCGCAGCGGCGCGTCGAAGCGCCCGGGCGCGCCGCGCGGGCCGAGCAGGGCGCGCAGCTCGACGCCGACCTTGATGGAGAAGGAAGCGCCGTCCTCCGCCACGACGCATTCGCGCGCGACGTTGGCGATGGAGACCTGCGAGCGCAGATTGGCGTTGGTCTGCGCGCCGGCATAGGAGCGCAGCGCAGCGGATTCCGGCAGAATGTCGATCTGCGGGCACGGCGCGTCGACAAGCGGCAGCTCCATCGCGGGCGGCACGGTCGCTCCCCCGTAGAGAAAGATGTTGGCGATCGGGTTGCCGTCGCCGTCGCCCGAGATCGAGCCGCACGCGGAGAGGGCCGCCGCCGTGACGATGAGCGCGCCGAAGCGCATGATCCTGTTAGCCAAACTCCACTCCCGCAGACGCTGTGCCCTGACCCGCGTCAACTTCTAACGCTGACGTCAGAGGCTGTCGAATCCCTCGGCGAAGCCGGCCAGCGAGACCGGGATGCCGATGCCTTCCTCGGGCGTCTGGAAGACGATGAAGGTCGCTTCCTCGCCCTCGCGCAACTGGTCGAGGAGGCCGTCGTCCATGACGACTTCCGCGACGCATCCCGTGACGAGGCAGCGTACGAAACCGGCGCGCCCGACATCCTCTCCGTCGATCAGGAGGCCGAGCCCGGCCGGCAGCAGCACGCCCAGCGGCGCGACGACTCGAAGCAGTGTGCTGCGGTCGTCGGCGGTGCGCAAGACGATCACGAGCAGGGTGACGTTCGGTCGGTCGTCGGCCGCGACGTTCTGCACGATCGCGCATTGCTCCGTCTGCGCGCCGGCCGGGGTTTCGCAGCGTTTCTGCCAATCCCCGAAGGCGTCGCGGATCATTCCCTGCGCAAGAGCCTGCGGAGCCGAACCCGCTATCCCGATTCCGAGCGCCGCCATGGCCGCCATGAACGCGGCGGCCACGCAAAGCGCGCGAATCGCATGCCCGCAAGCCCTGCGACCAAGGACATGCTCCCGGAGGAAATGACGCTGCGGCGAGGCCGCCTGTCGGATTTCAGCCATCGAAACTCCAGAAGCGTTCGCCGGCGGCGATTCGGCGAGCGCGCCGCCGGTCTTCGTAACGAAGCATGGCGAGGGACCATGCGCGGCGCTCACTTGTCAAGCGGGTCGAACCCCCGCAAGCGTAGCAGCCGCCGTATTTTGTCGCATCTTGCGCCATTGGAGGCCCCGCTGCGACGAAGACGCCGTTGCGCTCTTGGCGACATTGTGGTTTTGACATGTCTCAAAGCTGGTCGCGCGACCGATCCCAACCCGCACTCCTTTCGCGGGTCTGACAAGGGGCGCGGTTTGGAAGGGCGCGGCCTTCGCCGGGCGAGCGCGGCGGCGCGGTCCGGTGAAAAGGTCGAACAGGAGCTTCGAAAGAACGATGCCTACGGAACAGAACGCAATCATGAAGGCGGCCTCCGTCGGCCGGGCGCGCATCGCGGCGCTCGCGGCCGTCGCCTTCTTCGCGGCGAGCGCCCCGGCGCAGTCGCAGGAAGTCGGCGCGCCGGCGCCGTGGCAGATGGGCATGATGCCGCCCCAGAGCCAGACCGCAGAGTTCATGGTCTCGTTCCACGACGGGCTATTGTGGCTCATCACCGCGATCACGCTCTTCGTCGGCGCGCTGCTCCTCTACGTGATCTTCCGCTACAACGCGAAGGCCAATCCGACCCCCTCGCGCACCTCGCACAACACGCTCCTCGAGGTGGCCTGGACGGTCATTCCGATCCTGATCCTTGTCGCCATCGCGATCCCGTCGTTTCGTCTGCTGCGCGAGCAGCTGATCATTCCGGACGCCGATATCGTCGTGAAGGTGACGGGCCACGCCTGGTACTGGAGCTACGAGTACCCCGAGGATCAGGGCGGGTTCAGCTTCATCTCGACCATGCTCGACGACGACGAGGCGCTCGCTGCCGGCCAGCCGCGCCTGCTCGCCGTCGACAACGAGATGGTCGTGCCGGTGGGCAAGGTCGTGAAGGTCCAGGTCACCGCCGCCGACGTGCTGCATGCTTTCGCCCTCCCGTCTTTCGGCCTGAAGATCGACGCCGTTCCGGGCCGCCTCAACGAGACCTGGTTCCAGGCTGATCGCGAGGGCATCTACTACGGCCAATGCTCCGAGCTCTGCGGCGCCCGCCACGCCTTCATGCCGATCGCGGTGCGCGTCGTCAGCGAGGAGGCCTATGCGCAATGGCTCGAGGAGGCGCAAGCGACCTTCGCCTCGGTCGATGCGCCGCGCTCGGTCGCCGCCGGAGCAGAGATCGCGCGCTGAGCCGCGCCGTCGAAATCGACGCAGGGCCGGCCGGGCCGGCTCCGCGATAATGTTGGTGAGGGCGCATAGTCGCCCAATGGGCTAACGCCAAGAGGGTTTTTGATCATGGCAACCGCCGCGAACGCAGCGCACGACCACGAGGACCATCCGACCGGGTGGCGCCGCTGGGTATATTCGACGAACCACAAAGACATCGGCACGATGTACCTGATCTTCGCGTTCATGGCGGGGATCGTGGGCGCCGTGCTGTCGATCGCCATTCGCCTCGAACTGCAGGAGCCGGGCCTCCAGTTCTTCTCGAATCCGCAGATGTACAACGTCTTCGTGACCGGTCACGGCCTCATCATGGTCTTCTTCATGGTGATGCCGGCGCTGATCGGCGGGTTCGGCAACTGGTTCGTTCCGCTGATGATCGGCGCGCCCGACATGGCCTTCCCGCGCCTGAACAACATCTCGTTCTGGCTGCTCGTCGCGGCGTTCCTGCTCCTGATCATGTCGCTCTTCGTGGAGGGCGCGCCCGGTTCGCTCGGTTTCGGCGGCGGCTGGACGGTGTATCCGCCGCTCTCGACGATCGGCCATCCGGGTCCCGCGCTGGACTTCGCGATCCTGTCGCTTCACCTCGCCGGCGCATCCTCGATCCTCGGCGCGATCAACTTCATCACGACGATTCTCAACATGCGCGCCCCGGGCATGACGCTGCACAAGATGCCGCTCTTCGCCTGGTCGATGCTCGTCACCGCCTTCCTGCTGCTCCTGTCGCTCCCGGTCCTGGCCGGGGCGATCACGATGCTGCTGACGGATCGCAACTTCGGCACGACCTTCTTCGATCCGGCCGGCGGCGGCGATCCGATCCTGTACCAGCATCTGTTCTGGTTCTTCGGCCACCCTGAAGTGTACATCATGATCCTGCCGGCCTTCGGCATCGTGAGCCACATCATCTCGACCTTCTCGCGCAAGCCGATCTTCGGCTATCTCGGCATGGCCTACGCCATGGTCGCGATCGGCGTCGTCGGCTTCGTCGTGTGGGCGCACCACATGTACACGGTCGGGCTCTCGTTGCAGACGCAGGCCTATTTCATCTTCGCGACGATGATCATCGCGGTTCCCACGGGCATCAAGATCTTCTCGTGGATCGCGACGATGTGGGGCGGTTCGATCCGCTTCACGGCGGCGATGCACTGGGCGGTCGGCTTCATCTTCCTGTTCACGCTCGGCGGCGTGACGGGCGTCGTGCTCGCCAATGCCGGCATCGACCGCTACATGCACGACACCTACTACGTCGTGGCGCACTTCCACTACGTGCTGTCGCTCGGCGCGGTCTTCATCATCTTCGCGGGCGTCTATTACTGGTTCCCCAAGATGACCGGCTACACGATGCCGGAATGGATCGGAAAGCTGCATTTCTGGATCGCCTTCGTCGGCTCCAACATGCTGTTCTTCCCGATGCACTTCCTCGGCCTCGCCGGCATGCCGCGTCGCTATGCGGATTATCCGGACGCTTTCGCGGGCTGGAACTTCGTCTCGTCGATCGGCTCATACATCTTCGCGCTGGGCATCCTGCTCTTCCTCTACGGCGTCTACATCGCCTTCGCGCGCAAGCAGGTGGCGGAAGGCAATCCGTGGGGCGAGGGCGCCACGACGCTCGAATGGACGCTGCCATCGCCGCCGCCCTTCCACCAGTTCAACGAACTGCCGAAGGTGGTGGACGAGAAGCACTGAACCGGGCGGCCGGGCGGCTGGTTCGCCCGGCTTTCCCCGCGTGAACGCCGCGTGGACGCATTGCGTCGCCGTGGTGGGAGGTTGAACCTCGGTCACGATATCCGGCATCCGCGTCACGCGCGGGCGCCGCGCCGATAGAAGAACGATCCGAAGCGAGAGCCCGAACGAGCCCATGGCCGGCATCAGCGACACTCTTCAGACGAACGCCGCAGCGGGACGCGCGAGCCGCGCTCCCGCGACGGTCTCGAACGGCGAGGTCCGCGATTTCCTCGCGCTGCTCAAGCCGCGGGTCATGTCGCTCGTCGTGTTCACGGCGCTGACCGGCATGATCGTCGCGCATGGAACGATCCACCCGGTGATCGGCTTCGCCGCGATCCTCGCGATCGCCGTCGGCGCCGGGGCGTCGGGCTGCCTGAATATGTGGTGGGACGCCGATATCGACGCCGTGATGTCGCGCACCCTCGACCGGCCGATTCCGGCGGGGCGGATCGCGCCGCAGGAGGCGCTCGCCTTCGGGATCACGCTGTCGGTCGGCTCCGTGCTTTTCCTCGGGCTGATCGCGAACTGGCTCGCCGCCGGACTTCTGGCCTTCACGATCTTCTACTACGCCGTCATCTACTCGATGTGGCTCAAGCGCTGGACGCCGCAGAACATCGTCATCGGCGGCGCCGCCGGGGCCTTTCCCCCGATGATCGGCGAGGCCGCCGTGACCGGCTCGGTGAGCCTCGACACGGCGATCCTGTTCGCGATCATCTTCATCTGGACGCCGCCGCATTTCTGGGCGCTCGCCCTCGTGAAGTCCGGCGATTACGCCCGCGCCGGCGTGCCCATGCTGCCCAACGTCTCGGGCCCCGACGAGACGCGCCGTCAGATCCTTCTCTACACGCTCGTCCTCGTCCCGCTCGGTCTCGCGCCGGCGCTCGTCGGGTTCGGCGGGGCGATCTATCTCGCCGTTGCGGCGCTCTCGGGCGCCTGGATGCTCGTCTGCGCCCTGCGCGTCTGGCGCCGGCGCGAGGGGCCCGCCGCCACGAAGGCCTGCTGGGCGCTGTTCGGGTTCTCGATCGTGTATCTTTTTCTTTTATTCGCGACGCTGATCGCCGAACGCGTCCTCGGCCTGTTCTTCGCGGTTCCGGGGCTCGGCGCATGAGCGGGGGCGAGGAGGAGGAACGCGACGCTCAGGGGCTGACCGCTGCGGACCGCAGGCGGCGCAGGCAGCGCTCCATCGCGCTCGCCCTCGCCCTGGGGCTTCTGGTCGCCTTGTTCTATCTGGTGACCATCGCCAAACTCGGTCCGGGCGTGCTGATACGCCCGCTGTGAGGGCAGTCGATCATTGAGGCCTGTCGATTTGGGGCCAAGCGAGGAGAATATGACGGGAAAGGTTGAGGATGCAGGCCGAAAGAAGGCCGTCAGGCGCACCGTGGCGGCGTGCCTCGGCGTCACCTTCGGCATGGTGGGCGCCGCTTACGCCGCCGTGCCGCTCTACGACCTGTTTTGCCGGGTCACGGGATTCGGCGGCACGCCGATGATCGGAACGGCCGAGGCCGGCACGGTCCTCGACGAGACCGTGCGCGTTCGGTTCGACGCCAATGTCTCGCGCTCGCTGCCGTGGAGCTTCTCGGCCGAGGTTCCTGTCATCGAGGCCCGTATCGGCGAGACGAAGACGGTGTTCTATCGCGTCGCCTCTGAGGCGAGCGGCCCGACGAAGGGCATGGCGACGTTCAACGTCACTCCGGAGAATGCGGGGCAGTATTTCGTCAAGCTCGATTGCTTCTGCTTCACGGAGAACGTGCTCGAGGGCGGCGAAGTGATGGATTCCGCCGTCGTCTTTTACGTCGACCCGGCGATCGTCGATGACCCCGCCTTCGCGTCGCTGCGCACGATCACTCTGTCCTACACCTATTTCCCGGCTCGCGACGGCGAGCCGATCACCACCTCGGCGCTCGACTCAGGCGCGATCGCCCGGTGACGAACCCAACGGGAATCCGCGCGGGCGTTCCGCTCGCGCTTGATTTTCTCTTTCAAGCGATGGAAAACGCCGCTAACGATCCGAGCGAACGCGGATAAAGGCACCGGAGACAACGACAATGGCCGACGCCCACGCCAAGAAACACGATTACCACCTCGTCGATCCGAGCCCCTGGCCCTTCATCGGATCGGTGAGCGCGTTCGTCCTCGCCGTGGGCTTCATCATGTTCATCCGCGGCATGGAGGTCGCAGGCCTGCGCATCGGCGGACTTATGTTCGGTATTGGCGCGATCGGCGTGCTCTACACCATGGCGGCCTGGTGGATCGACGTCGTCAAGGAATCGATGCGCGGCGATCACACCCGCGTCGTGCAGCTGCACCATCGCTACGGCATGATCATGTTCATCGCCTCCGAGGTGATGTTCTTCGTGGCGTGGTTCTGGGCCTATTTCGACGCCGCGCTCTATCCAGGAGAGGCGATCCAGTATCAGCGCACCGAGCTGACCGGCGGCGTCTGGCCGCCCGAAGGTATCCAGACCTTCAATCCCTGGCATCTGCCGCTGTTCGGCACGCTCATCCTGCTCACGTCGGGCACGACCGTCACCTGGGCGCACCATGCGCTTCTGGAGAACGACCGCCAGGGTCTGAAATGGGGCCTGTGGCTGACTGTGCTGCTCGGCATCGCCTTCACCTGCGTGCAGGCCTACGAGTACATGACGGCCTATTTCAGCTTCTCCGGCCATATCTACGGCGCCACCTTCTTCATGGCGACGGGCTTCCACGGGGCGCATGTCATCATTGGAACGATCTTCCTGGCGGTCTGCCTGTGGCGGGTCTATCTCGGCCATTTCACGCCCAAGCAGCATCTCGGCTTCGAGTTCGCCGCCTGGTACTGGCACTTCGTCGACGTGGTCTGGGTGTTCCTCTTCGCCTCGATCTACGTCTGGGGCTATGGCGGCTGAAGCGCCGGCCCATAGTCCCGGCCATGCGTCAGGGGCGGCCTCGCGGGCCGCCCCTTCCCATTTTTTGGAGCATGCAATGTCCGATAGCCCCGCAAGAGCGACGCCCCCTTTCGTCTCCGGACTGAAGGGAAGCTGCCCACGCTGCGGAGAGGGCCGCATGTTCGACGGCTTCCTCGCGCTCGCTCCGAAATGCGGCTCCTGCGAGCTCGATTACGGCTTCGCCGATTCGGCGGACGGGCCGGCGGTCTTCATCATGTTCATCGTAGGGGCCGTGGTGGTGGGGCTGGCACTGTGGGTCGAGTTCACCTTCGAGCCGGCGATCTGGCTGCATCTCTCGATGTGGTTCACGTTGGCGATCGTGCTTTCCCTCGCGCTGGCGCGCCCGCTCAAGGGCCTGATGATCGCGCTTCAGTATCATCACCGCGCCGAGGAAGGCCGGTTCGACAAGTGAGCGCGCGCCGATGACCGTTGGGACCACGGAAAAAGGCCCCAAAGACGCGCCGCGCCGCTCCCGCCGCGCCCTCGTGGCCGCCGCCGCCGCGACGCTTGTTTCGCTCGCGATCCTGATCGCTCTCGGAACCTGGCAGATGCAGCGCCTCGCCTGGAAGGAGGGCGTGGTCGCCCGCATCGAGGAGCGCGCCCGCGCCGAGCCGACGGCGCCGCTGGCCGAATCGGACTGGCGATCCTTCGCCCCCGAGGCGCATGAATATACCCGCGTGCGGATCGCCGGAACCTTCGAGCACGAGGCCGAGGTCCTGGTCTACGCGCTCGCGCCCACCCGCACGCGCGGCCAGCCGCTTCAGGGCTTCGCGGTGATGACGCCGCTGCTGCTGGAGGACGGCGCGCGCATTCTCGTCAATCGCGGCTTCGTGCCGACGCAGATGCGCGATCCGGACGCGCGGCCCGCCCCGCCGCCCGAGGGCGTCGTGGAGATCGTCGGTCTCGTGCGCGCGCCCGAGCGGCGCACGCTCTTCGTGCCGGAGAACATCCCCGCCGACGAGCAATGGATGACCCGCGACCTCGGCGAGATCGCCGGCGCGCGCGGTCTCGACCGCGTCGCCCCCTTCTGGATCGACGCGGAATCCGATCCTGCCGCGCCGGAATGGCCGCGCGCCGGCGCCAGCGTCCTCGATCCGCCCAACAACCATCTGCAATACGCGCTGACCTGGTACGGTCTCGCCCTCGTTCTCGCGGTCGTCTTCGTCCTTTACGCGCGGGGCCGGATGCGCCGCGGCGGCTGAGGAGGCCGGCGCGGGGCGACAGGAGGGCGGCGGAGCGCTATGTCTTGGCCCCGCATCCGCCCTTCGAGCGATTCGCCCCAT
>REDO01000195.1 GCA_007693435.1 Salinarimonadaceae bacterium
GACGCTGCTCGAGACGCCCGCCATGCTCTTCGTGGAAGGATGAGACGATGAAGGATATTTCCTGCAAGCTTCTCGTCATCGGCGCGGGCCCGGGCGGCTACGTCGCCGCTATCCGCGCGGGGCAGCTCGGCGTCGACACGGTGATCGTCGATTTCCAGAAGCCCGGCGGGACCTGCCTGAACGTCGGCTGCATCCCCTCGAAGGCGCTGATCCACGCGGCCGAGGAATATGAGAAGGTCGTCCACATGGCGCAGGCCGGGCATCCGCTCGGCGTGTCGGTGGCGAGCCCCGCGCTCGACCTCGCGAAGACGATCGCCTGGAAGGACGGGATCGTGGGGCGCCTCAATAGCGGCGTCGCCGGGCTCCTGAAGAAGGCGGGCGTCAAGATCGTCGTCGGCCGCGCAGCTTTCCGCAACGGCAAGACCGTCGCCGTCGAGACGGAGACGGGCGAGCAGATCATCCGCGCGGAGAACGTCGTCATAGCCACGGGCTCGGCGCCGGTTGAGCTTCCCTTCCTGCCCTTCGGCGGCGCGGTTCTTTCCTCGACGCAGGCGCTCGCGCTCAAGGCCGTGCCCGAAACGCTCGCCGTCGTCGGCGGCGGCTATATCGGGCTCGAACTCGGCACGGCCTTCGCCAAGATGGGCGCGAAAGTGACGGTGGTCGAGGCGACGTCGCGCGTGCTGCCGCTCTACGATCCGGAGCTCGTGCGCCCCGTGCTCAAGCGTCTCGGCGAACTCGGCGTCACGGTGATGACCGACGCGAAGGCCAAGGGCCTGCACGGCTCCGGGGACGCGCTCCTCGTCGAGACGGCGGCGGGGGAGAGCGTGCGCGTTCCGGCGGAAAAGGTGCTCGTCACCGTGGGTCGCCGGCCCGTCACCGACGGCTGGGGCCGCGAGGAGCTGGCGCTCGACATGGACGGCGCCTTTGTGCGCATCGACGCGCAATGCCGTACCTCCATGCGCGGAATCTACGCCATCGGCGACGTCACCGGCGAGCCGATGCTGGCGCATCGCGCCATGGCGCAGGGCGAGATGGTCGCCGAGATCATCGCCGGCCACAAGCGCGCCTGGGACAAGGCCTGCATTCCCGCCGTGTGCTTCACCGATCCCGAGATCGTCTCCGTGGGGCTCTCGCCCGACGAGGCGAAGAAGGGCGGCCGCGAGATCGTCACGGGGCAATTCCCCTTCGCGGCCAACGGCCGCGCCATGACGCGCATGGCCGAGGACGGCTTCGTGCGCGTCGTCGCGCGCGCCGACAACCATCTCGTGCTGGGCATCCAGGCGGTGGGCGCCGGCGTCTCCGAACTCTCCACCGCCTTCGGCCTCGCCATCGAAATGGGCGCCCGCCTCGAAGACATCGCCGGCGTCATCCACGCGCATCCGACCATGGGCGAGGGTTTTCAGGAGGCGGCGCTAAGGACGCTGGGGCATGCGCTGCATATTTGAGGGGGAGCGTTTTAACCTGCGTCTTGTCCGCCTCGGCGCGGCGAAGAAGCAAGCCCGAGAAAGACGACCATCGCCCGATTGAGACGCACGATGTCTTCGTCCTCAAGTCGGCCGACGCGCGCGCCGAGCTTAGATTTCGGGACCGTCGTGATCTTGTCGACCATCAGATGCGAGCGCGCGTTCAGGCCGTTGCGCTCGCCCGGTTCGATAGCAAGACGGAACAGCGGCGCGTCGATGTCGTTCGTCGTGAGAGCGCAGATCGTGATCGAGTCGGTGGCGTCGAAGCCGTCTTCCTGAACGATGACGGCCGGTCTCGGCTTGCCGGCGTAGTCCTTGCCGCCTGCAATGGTCCAGACCTCTCCGCGCTTCATCCCTCGTCGCCGTCGTCGAACCGGAGGTCGGAGATCGAATCGATGAACGCCTGATCGTCGTGCGCTTGGTCGCTGCGGGCGGCGGCGGCGGATTGGAGGTGCGCCTGCCGGCGGAATTCGGGCGCGCGAACGTCCGGCGCCCAGATCTGGATCGGGCGCAGCCCTCGCGCCCTCAACCGGGCGCGGTAATCGCGGACCTTGGTCCGGGACGACTTGGTGTCAGGCGCCGAGGCCGCCATCTGATCCTCCGTGGTGACATGTAACCTAGCATGCTTCCTGCTCGGAGAGCAACGGATTGCGGCACCCTCCATCCCCCCTCACAACGTCACCATAATCCATCTGAACACCTTCCGGTTCTTCCGCCGGTCCAGCCACCCTGCGCGAAAACGGCAGCAGAACGACCCTGTCGAGGACGGGGCTCATGCCTTATGCCGCCTCAAGCTTCCAACTAATACCACCGTGCTCCCATGATGGAAATTTTTGCGCCCATCCTATTGCCATGGCGAGGTGGACACACTATTTAAATCTTGCCGCCCATTTTGGGGGTATCATGGAGTCTTGATAATGTTCATCACCTTGACGGCCGACGACCTCTCTTCGCTCAGCCTCTCGACCAAAAACGAAATCCTCAAACTCGCAGGAGCCGCAAAGGAGGAAGCACCTTCGGCTCTCGCTGGCCTCGGGGAAGCTTACAAAAATATCGACATGACCGGAGTTGCCGATCTTTCTTACAGACAAGTCCAAACGTGGATGGAGGCCGCCTCTGAGAAAACGAAGTTGGGCCTCCGCATCTTCGCGGAGCATGGCCCGGTGGTGCGCGCTCAAGCATTGATCGACGCAGGCATAGACAACACGTCTCACTTCCAATCCCGAACGACAATTCGAACTCGCACCGTTACAGGTGACAAAGAAGCATATCTATTGGGCTGGGATGATTGGGGGCAGGCGGAGGAAAATCAAGGGCGCTATGCAGTTACGCCGTTAACTCACGCTTCCTTGCGGCAATATTTCCAGCTTGACTGAAAGCGGCCGCATCGTGTTCTGACAAAAATAGCGAGGTTAGCATGACCGCAATCTATGGCCGTTTTTCGATAGGGTGCTGGATTGATCCGGGCTCCGAAGACGAGTGTGATGCCGAAGATTATTTCGACGATCGAACAAAGATGACTATTGCAGCCGAACGCCTACTTCGGGGAGGGCGGTATAAATCCATCGTGCTGTACGAGTGGGATGCAGCGGCCGATGACTGGCATGAATTAGAGGAACTAACCTCTAGCGATGTCAATGACAAAAATTAGAGAATAATGATGACGCCTTTCATGTAGTTCTGGCTGATCTGGAACAGAATTATCAATTCTGTTCCAGATTCCAATCTGCAAATGCTTTCGTTTCCATCTCTGAGCGCCCAAAGTTGAATGTCCCACTAACCTGAAGTTTCAAGATTGTTAAATTTCCAGGACCGCTTGTACAGAAGGCTTTTACGGCACTGCCAGCCGCCCCTCCCCCCCCCCCTCACAACGTCACGATGATCTTCCCGAACACCTTCCGGCTCTCCAGCCGCTCCAGCCCCTGCGCGTAATCGGCCAGCGGGAACACCGTAT
>REDO01000189.1 GCA_007693435.1 Salinarimonadaceae bacterium
GAAATCCTCAACGCCGAACGCAACGCCGCCGGCGCGACCAACGTCTGGCGCAACACCGCCAGGCTGCTCGTCTCTCCCTGGCTGGCCTGACGGCGCGGCCTCGCCAACTCACCCGCCGGCCGAGCGCCGGCGGGTCTTTCGAGAGGGGCTCTCAGGCTCCTCTCGAAAGACCCGAAACAACCCATCAGAGGCGGATCATGGACGATCTCACCACGATCAAGGGCGTCGGCGACGTGATGGCGAAGCGCCTCGCGGATGCGGGGATCACGACGTTCGAGCAGCTCCGCGCTGTCGATCCCGCGAACCCGCCCTTCGCTCTCACGGGCAAGATGGACTGGCCTTACCTCGTCGCCGAGGCGGCGGAGTTCGTGGCGGACAACACCCCGAAAGAAGGGGAAGGGCCGGGCGCAGCAGTAGCAGCGGATCAGGATGCTGCGGCGAAGCCCGGCCAGAATTTCGAAGATACCCAGGAGCGGTCTGGTACGGCTCGCGAGGCCCCCAGCACCGATGTCGGGACGCCGGCGACGCCGGACGTAGGGGGACACCCCGCCGCTCCATCCCCAAAGGACGAGGAGCCGACAGGCCCCTCGTCCATCACAATCACCGGCCCCAGGCGCGGCCGCTGGCGCGCCGGCCGGCATTTCGGCCCTGAGCCCGTGACGATCGCGCTCGCCGATCTCAGCGACGCGGAGCTGGAGGCGTTGCGCGCCGATCCCGCCCTGACCGTGGTCGAGGGCTGATCATGTACGCGAGCCTCGCCGACATGGTGGAGCGTTACGGCGAGGTCGAGCTCCTGCGCCTCTCGGTGATCGACGGGCCGACGCCCGAGGACATCGCCGACCTGCGCGTCGAGGCCCGCGTCTCCCGCGCGATCGCGACCGCCGGCGACATCGTCGACAGCTATCTGCGCAAGCGCTACTCGACGCCTCTCGCGACGCCGCCGGCCTCGATCGTCGAGGCGACGTGCGTGCTCGCGCGCCACTGGCTCTCCACGAGCGGCTCCGTCAATCCCTCCGACAGCGTCACCACGGCGGTCGCGCAGACGCGCGCCTGGCTCGGCCGCATCGCTACGGGCGACGTGACGATCGAGGGGCTTGCGCCCGTCGCGCAATCGGCCGCCGCGCGCGTCTCCGATCGTCCCAAAATCTACGAACCCGGCGCGGGAGGCATGTGGTGAGCGAGCCCATCCTCGATCCCATCTCGGCCGCCATCGACGCCGCGAAGGCGCGGCTCGAGCCGTATTTCTCGCCGGAGGTCTGGCACTACAGCGAGCGATCCGAGGTCATGGGGCCTCGCGAGTTCGAAGACCTCCTCAGCAAGACGCCGCATCTGGCGTTCGCCTGGGCCGGATGGCGCTCGGACGGCAAGGGGACGTTGCGCTACCAGGGCGCGCTCGCCCTGCGGATCTGGATCGTCGTCCGCAATCCCAGAATGCCCGAGCGGTTCCGGGGCGACAAGCTCGGCCCCGGGCTCTATCCGGCCGTGCTGCGCGTCGTCCAGGCGCTCCAGGGCGCGAAACTCGCCGATGTCGGCTCGGCGCGCGTGACCAACGTCGCGCCGGCATTCGCCGATGGCTTCGTCGGCAAGGACAACGCCGTCGCCCTGGTCGAGCTCGAGATCCCCACGCATCTCGGCGACCTCGTCGGCGCGGTCGGCGACGCGCCCGATTTCCTCGGCCTGCAGGTCGACTGGGAGCTGGCGCGCGCCGAGGGCGTCGCGACGGCGCCCGACGCCCAGGACGAAATCACGCTCCAGACGCCACCCGAAGAGGACGCCTGACATGGCCGCTAAGCCGCATCCCTACCTCGTTCCCGCTCCCGGCCGCCTCGTGTTCCGCGAGGACGGCACGGAATGGCCGCCCGAGGGCGAGCGCGCCTCGACGGCGAGCAAGTACATCCGCCGGCGGATCAAGGATGGCGATCTCGTCGAGACCACCCCGCCCAAACCCGCCGCCAAGCCGCCGACGCCGCGCGCCCGAACCGAGGCGCCCGCGAAGGACTGACCGCAGGGTCGCCGCAGCCGGACAGATTGAGGACACCCCATGAACGCCATTACCCCGATCCCCGCCTTTGACGAGATCCCGCTCGACTGGCGCGTGCCAGGCGCGGATCTGGAAATCCGCCCCGGCTACGTCAATCGCGGCCTCGTCGACTACCCGGCGCGCGGCCTCATCATCGCGCAGAAGCTCGACGACGGGATCGCCGAGGCCGGCCGGCTTTACCGCCTCACGCGTCCCGACGACGGCGAGATCCTCTGCGGGCCGGGATCGGTCGGCGACGCCATGGCGCGCGCGGCCCGGATCGCCAACCGCTCCGGCGACATCTGGCTCCTCGCCGTGCCCGACGACGAGGGCGCGACGGCCGCGACGGGCAAGATCACGTTCACCAACGCCGACGGCGCCGGCGCGCTTTCGGTCTACATCGCCGGCCGGCGGGCGCGGATCGTCGTCACGCCCGGCATGACGGCGCCCCAGCGCGCCGCCGCCCTCGTCGCCGCGATCGCGGCCGACCTGCGCATGCCCGTCGAGGCCGAGCAGGGCGTCGAGGCTGCGACCGACGAGGTGCTGATCACGGCGCGACACGCCGGCGAGGTCGGCAACGCGATCGACATCCGCGTCGGCGTCCAGGCCGACGAGGCCGCGCCCGCCGGGCTCGGGATCGAGATCACGGCCATGAGCGGCGGCGCCGGCAATCCGGACGTCTCCGACGCGATCGACGCCATCAACGAACAGTGGTTCCAGCATGTGGCGACGCCCTGGACCGACGACGCCAATCTCGCGGTCCTCGCCGAGGAGCTGCGCGTTCGGTTCACGGCGCAGGGACGGCTCGACGCCCACGCCTATGCCGGCGTCTCGGGCACGTTCGGCCAGCTCACCGCCAAGGGCGGCGTCACGAACTCGCCGCATCTCACCCTGATCGGCGCGGCGCGCTCGCCGACGCCGCCCTGGATCTGGGGCGCGACGCTGATGGCGGTCTCGCTGTTCCACCTGACGCAGGACCCGGCGCGCCAGCTGCGCACGCTGCGCCTGCCGGGCGTGAGCGCGCCCGATCCCTCCGATCAGTTCGACGAGCTGGAGCAGGATCTCCTCCTGCGCAGCGGCGTCTCGACCTGGACGGCGCTGCAGGATCGCTCGGTCGCGCTCTCGCGCGTGATCACGACCTACAAGACCACGCCGCTCGGCGTCGCCGACAGCGCCTGGCTCGACGTCAACGTGCCGGCGACGCTCTCGCGCATCCGCTACGACTGGCGCGCGACCATGTCGCTCGTCTATCCGCGCCACAAGCTCGCCGAGGACGGTTCCGTCGCCGAGGCCTATTCCAAAGTCGTCGCCACGCCCCGCAAGGTGCTCGGCACCTGGGCCGGTCGCTGCCAGCTCTACGCGCGCCAGGGCTGGCTGCG
>REDO01000024.1 GCA_007693435.1 Salinarimonadaceae bacterium
GTGAAGATGTCGTTGAAGATCGGCGAGCCGACGACGCGCATCTTCAGGCCCTGCATATCGTCCGGCGTGCGGATCGCCGTCCTCGAGTTGCTTACCTCACGGAAGCCGTTCTCGGCCCAGGCGAGCGGCACGACGCCGCTCTCTTCGATCCGCTCGAAGATGCGTTCGCCGACGGGCCCTTGCGTGAGCGCGTCGATCGCCGCGTAATCGGGCATCAGGAAGGGCAGTGAGAAGATGTTCAGTTCGGCGATCTGCGGCGACCAGTTGATGGTCGAGCCGACCGCCATGTCGATAACGCCGCTGCGCATCGCGGTGAATTCACGGGTCTGTTCGCCCTGCACGAGCTGCGCGCCGGGATAGAGCTGCATCTTGATGCGGCCGTCGGTGCGCTCGGCGACGAGATCGGCCCAGGTCTGCGCGGCGATGCCCCACGGGAACGGCACCGGAACAACCGTCGAGACGCGGTATTCGTCCTTGTAGTTCTGGGCGATGGCGGTCGTGGCCCCTCCCAGCATGACGACGGCCGTCGCGGCCGCAAAAAGCGATTTGACGAACTTCATGTTTTTGTCCTCCCTTTGCGAAATTCCGGCGATCGCGAGCGATCGCAGGCTCAAACCGCTTCCGCATGCACGCACATGGCGCGCGCGGCTTCGGTGATTCTGTCGGGCGTCACCCGCGCCATATCCTCCAGCGGAGGGGCGTAGGCGACGGGTATGCGCGGCGCGCCGAGGCGCTTCACGGGCGACTTCAGACGGTGATGCAGCGCCTCGGCGACGCTCGCCGCGATCTCCGCGCCGAATCCGGAGACCGAGACGGCCTCCTGGACGACGAGAAGTCGCCCGGTCTTCTCGACAGAAGCGAAAACGGCGTCGCGGTCCCACGGCCAGAGGGTGCGCAGATCGACCACCTCCGCCTCGATTCCCTGCTTCGCGAGCGCTTCTGCGGCCTTCAGGCTCGCATGGCGCATGGCGGACCACGTCACGATGGTGAGGTCGCGTCCCTCGCGCGCGACGTCTGCGACGCCGAGCGGAGTCAGATGCTCGCCTTCCGGAACCGGCCCCTCGAGCGGCCAGAGGGCCTTGTGCTCGAGATAGACGACCGGATCGTCGGCGCGAATGGCGCTCTTGAGGAGGCCGAGATTGTCGGCGGGCGTCGAAGGCGCGACGACGACGAGGCCCGGGATGTGCGTGTACCAGGATTCGAGCGATTGCGAATGCTGGGCGGCGGACGAGCGCCACATGCCGACGGGCTCGCGCACGACGAGCGGCACACGCATCTGCCCGCCGAACATGAACCGCGCCTTCGCGGCCTGGTTCACCAGTTCGTCGATGGCGCAGAGCGCGAAATCCGAGAAGCGCATCTCGACGACGGGGCGCGTGCCCGTCATCGCAGCGCCCACGGCCGCGCCCATGATGCAGGCCTCCGAGATCGGCGTATCCGCGATCCGGGCCGGGCCGAACATCTCGGCGAGCCCCTTGTACTGGCCGAACACGCCACCGCGGCCGAGATCCTCGCCGAGCGCCCAGACGCGGGGATCGCGGCGCATCTCCTCGATCAGCGCGCGCCGACCGGCTTCGAGATAGGTGAGTTTGTGCATCAATAGGCCCTCTCGCGGGGGTCTCCGAGATCCTGCACGTCCGAGAAGGCCCCGGCCACGTCGGGCCAGGCGGTATCGCGCGCAGCGGCGAAGATGTCCTCCAATTCGGCGTAGGCCCTCGCCCTCTCCTCATCGAGCACGGCCGGAGCCGCCCCGTCGGCGACAAGCGTGTCGGCGAGGCGCGCGATCGGGTCGGATTCGCGCCACTTATCGACCTCCGCAGGATCGCGGTAGAGGGCCGCGTCGGCGGTGGTATGGCCCGTGATGCGGTAGGTCTTGCAATGCAGGAGCTGCGGCCCGGCGCCGGAGCGTACGGCGTCGATCGCGGCGCGCGCGGCCGCATCGACCGCGACGACGTCGTTGCCGTCGACGGCGACAGCCGGAATGCCGAGACTCTCCGCCCGCGCCGCCACACCCGGACCGGCGGTCATCGAGGTGGAGCGCGTCGTCGCGGAATAGATGTTGTCCTCGCAAACGAAGAGAACCGGCAGATCGAAGACCTTGGCCCAGTTCAGCCCCTCAAGGAACGGGCCGCGATTGATCGCCCCGTCGCCGAAGATGCATACGGTGATCCGGTCCGACCCGAGAAGCCGCATGGAATGCGCGGCCCCGGCGGCGATGGTGATGTTGGCCGCGACGACGCCGTTCGCGCCGAGCATGCCGACATCGAAGTCGGCGATATGCATGGAGCCGCCCTTGCCGCCGCAGGTGCCGCCGGCGCGACCGAACAATTCGCGCATCATCGCGAGGGCGTCGGCGCCCTTGGCGAGGGTGTGGCCGTGGCCGCGATGGGTCGAGAGCAGCAGGTCGTCGCGGCGCAGATTGAGACAGACGCCGGCGGCGACCGCCTCCTGCCCGATCGAGGGATGAATGGCGCCGAGCGCCAGCCCTTCCTTCTGCGCCCGCACAGCAAGCTCCTCGAAGGCTCGGATGCGCCACATCGTCCCGAGCGCCATCGTCAAGCGATCGCGATCGAGATTGGCGCCGTTACCCGCCGATACGCGGCTTGCCCCGTTCAATGTTGTTCCTCCTTTACGCGCGCACGGCGCTGGCGCGCCGGGGCGGCCGGGCGCGCCGCCAGCCCGCGGGACAGTTCATCCGCCTCCGCGCGCAACAGCGCGACGCGGTCGGCAAGCTGGTCGCCCTCGAATCGCTCGCGGATCGCGGCGAGCGATAGCGCGGCCACGACACGGTCCTCCGCGTCGCGCACGGGAACGCCGATCCCGGTCATGGCGCTGACGATGCCGCCCTCATTGAGGGTAAAGCCGGACTTGCGGGCATGGGCGATCTGCGCACGCACGAGCGCATCGTCGAAGGCCGGGAAAGCAAATCGCGCCGCGCGGTTGGCGCGCAGGACGCGATCGACTTCCTCGTCGGGCTCGAAAGCCAGCATGGCGAGCGCGCCGGCGCCGACGCCGAGCGGGCGCCGGTCGCCGACGTCGAGCGTGAGCGTGCGGATCGGAAATGGTCCGGTGCGGCGGTCGACGCAGATCACCTCGTCGCCGTCGCGTACGGAAAGATAGACCGTGTCGCCGGTCGCGGCGGCGAGCCGCTGGAGGCCGGGCTTCGCGAGGGCGACGACGTGATAGCCCTGCGCGGCCGCGCCTAGCGCGTAGAGGGCGTAGCCGAGCCGATAGACCTTTTCGGATTCATCGATTTCCACGAACCCGACATCGGCCAGGGCCTGAAGAAGGCGGTGCACCGTCGCCTTGCCGAGATCGGCGCGCTCGACGACCTCGCTGAGCCGCAAGCCGCCCGTCTTTACGCCGGAAAGCGCGTGCAGGACCGTTGCGGCGCGACCAATGGTCTTGACTGACGAGACTTGCGTCTCCGCCATTCCCCTGACCTCCCTAAGGCGACGTTCTTGTTCTTATAACGTCCTGCGCGGGCGCATTGGTTGCGCCTCGCCCATTTTTCGGCGTGCGGGTCGCGCGACCCGCACCACCGCATTCGTCTCACTTAGTGAAACCGGGATCAGGCTAAAATGGACCATCGACGCCGTCAAGCGGCGCACCTGCCGATATTGAAGATTTTCAGAAAAGGCGAATTAAAACTCTCGATTGCCGTTCGTGAGCGACGATCGACCTCCTTTTCGCCCGGCCTTCGAGGCGAGGGCGCGATCCTGCGCGAAGGATCGCTTGTCCGCAGGAACCGATCGACCGCCCTTGCTGGCGATCTCGCGCCGCTTCTCAGCGGACATCGCCGCAAATCCACGCTTGGCGGCAGTCTTCCCGCCTGAATTCTCACTGATCATGAAGCCGCTCCGAAGATACCTTGAGTGCCTCCTAAACGCAGCTGGAGGACTTGGGTTCCCTGCCCCCCGTCAGGCTCTGATTCGGCCGACGCAGGCGAGCGCGAAAGCGTAGATCGAGGCGATCTCCTCAAGCCGCCGGAACCGCCCCGAGACGCCGCCGTGCCCGGCCTCCATCTGCGTGCGCAGGATGACGGGGCCGCCGCCGGTCATCGTCGCGCGCAGCCGGGCCACCCATTTCGCCGGCTCCCAGTAGGTCACGCGCGGATCGGTGAGCCCCGCCAGCGCGAGGATCGGCGGATAATCCTGAGCGGCGACATTGTCATAGGGCGAGTAGCCGCGGATCGTCTCGAAGGCCTCGCGGCTCTCGCCCGGATTGCCCCATTCGGGCCATTCCGGCGGCGTGAGCGGCAATTCCGCATCAAGCATCGTGTTGAGCACGTCCACGAACGGCACCTCGGCGACGATCCCCGCGAATGCGCCGGGGTCATCGTTGGCGACGGCGCCCATGAGCATCCCGCCCGCGCTCCCGCCATGCGCCACGATCGCCCCGCGGCGCGTGAAGCCCTGCTCGCACAGGGCCTGCGCGCAGGCGAGAAAGTCGCCGAAGGTGTTCGTCTTTTTCTCCTTCTTGCCTGCGACGTACCAGCCCCAGCCCTTCTCCGTACCACCACGGATATGCGCGATGGCGTAGACGAATCCGCGATCGACGAGCGAGAGGATATTCGAGCGGAAGCTAGCCGGAATGGCGTGTCCGTAGGAGCCGTAGCCGTAGAGGAGACAGGGCGCGGGACCGTCGTCGAGCGCTCCCTTCCGGTACAGGAGCGAAATCGGCGCCCTCTCGCCATCCTGCGTAGTCGCGAAGACGCGGCGCGTGACATAGGCCTGCGGATCGTGCCCGGAGGGCGGCTCCTCGCGCTTGCGCAGGGTCCGCTCGCGCGTGGCCATGTCGTAATCCCAGGTCTCGTTCGGCCGCGCCAGCGAGGAATAGCCGAAGCGCAGCGTATCGGTGTCGAATTCGAACCCCGCCGAGAGGCCGAGCGAATAGGCTTCCTCGTCGAAGGCTACCGCGTGCTCCTCGCCTGTGGCGAGGTCGCGCAGCACGATGCGCGGGCGCGCGTCCTCGCGTTCGAGCCGCGCGAGATGCCGGGCGAAGGGCGTCGCCGAAAGGATCATCACGCCCGGACGATGGGGAACGAGGTCGCGCCAGTTCTCCCGGCTCGGATCGGCGAGCGGGGCCTCGACGATCTTGAAGTCCTCGGCTCCGTCGGCGTTCGTGACGATGATCAGCCGGTCGCCGTGATCCTCGACGCCGTAGCGAATACCCGGCTCGCGGGCGACGACGATCCGCGGCGGCGCCTCGGGGGCGTCGAGCGCGAGAAGGCGCGTCTCGGAAGTCTCGTGATCGGAGACCACGATCGCCGCGAAACGCCCGGATTGCGTCCGGTCGATGGAGACGAACCAGCCGGGCTCGGGCTCCTCGTAGACGAGAGCGTCGGCGGCCTGTTCCGTTCCCAGAACATGTCGGCGCACCCGCACCGGGCGGTGGTTGTCGTCGAGTTCGACATAAAGGAAGCTCGCGCAATCGGCGCACCAGACGACGTCTCCGGTCGTTCGCTCGGCGCGGTCGGGCATATCCTCCGCGCTTCCGGCGGGACGCACCCGGATCGTGTAATTCTCCGAACCCTCGGCGTCGAGCGACCAGGCGATCAGCGCGTGATCGGGCGAATGCGCCACCGCGCCGATGGCGAAATAGGCGCGCCCCTGAGCCAGCGCGTCGCCGTCCAGGAGCATCGTCTCAACGCCGCCCTCGCGGGGGACGCGGCAAAAGAGGGGATGCTCGCCGCCCTCGCGGAAGCGGCGCAGATAGGCGTAGGGGCCGTCAGGCGCGGGAACGGAGGAGTCATCCTCCCGGATACGCCCGCGCATTTCGGCGACGAGGCGCTCCTGCAACGCCTTGGTCCAGCCGAGCATCGCGTCGGCATAGGCGTTCTCCGTCTCGAGATGAGCCCTGATCGCCGGATCGAGGACGGAGGGATCGTCGAGCGCCTCGCGCCAGTTCTCCGCGCGCAGCCACGCATATTCGTCGATAAGCGTCTGCCCGTGCACGACGGTCGTTTGCGGGCGCTCCAGCGCGCGCGGCGGGGCGATCTGCGGAAAGGCGGGCATCAAGGCTCGTCGGGAATGAAGTCGAGGGCGGTGCCGTTCATGCAGTAGCGCAGCCCGGTCGGCGGGGGGCCATCGGCGAAGACATGCCCCAGATGGGCCTCGCAATCGGCGCAGTGGATCTCGGTGCGACGCATGAACCAGGACCGATCAACCCTCTCGCCGACCGCCTCGGACGAGACGGGCGCGTAGAAGCTCGGCCAGCCCGTGCCCGAATCGAATTTCGTCTCGGAGCGAAACAGCGCATTGCCGCAGCAAACGCAACGATAGAGCCCCGGGCGCTTCTCGTCCCATCCGGGTCCGGAATAGGCGCGCTCGGTCCCGTGCTTGCGGGTGATCGCGAATTGTTCGGGCGTCAGTTGTTCGCGCCATTCCTCTTCGGACTTGCGGACCTTCGGCCCCTTAACGGCGTCGTTCATGAGTGTCTCCCGGCTCGGTCCTCGCTGAGCCGATAGATAGGCGCGTGACGCCGGATTGTCGAACGCCTCGCCGAGTGATGCGAGTAGGCAAGGTTTGGATAATCAGTGATTGTCTCTTGCCAAGCTTTGCACCAAAGCCTACTTTCCTCAACGCGAGCGTGACCAGAATCTTCTCGATTGGCGTCGCGTTCATGGATCAGCCAAAAACAAGACAGTCTTCAGGACGGCGACCGAGGATCGCACGATCGCAAATCCAGTCTCAAGGAAATACTCAGATCATGAGCGACGACACTCGCGCCCACTACATCGAGCTGACGGCGGAAATCGTTTCCGCTTACGTCAGCAACAACTCCCTCCCCACGGCGGATCTGCCCGCTCTGATCAGGGAGGTCCACGCCTCGATCGAGGGCATTGCGACGAAGGCCGCCGAGGCGCCTCCCGAGCCGCAGAAGCCCGCCGTGCCGGTCAAAAAATCGGTGACGCCCGACTACATCATCTGCCTCGAGGACGGAAAACAGTTCAAGTCCCTGCGCCGGCATCTGCGCACGCAATACGCGCTGACTCCCGAGGAATACCGCGACAAATGGAATCTGCCGTCGGATTACCCGATGGTCGCGCCGAACTACGCAAAGGCGCGCTCGGAACTCGCCAAGGAAATGGGCCTTGGCCAGCAGCGTCGCAAGCGCCGTCCCGCGGCGGCCGCTCGCGCCTGAAAAAACGCATACGGCCCGTCGCGCACGGCGCGGCGGGCCGCGACGTTTCCTCGTTCCACCTCCTCGCGCTCTTCGACGCCTTGCGGCGATTGAGGAATCACGCGCGCGCTGCTAATCGGGAGCAAAGAGGAAAGGTCGGCACGAAGTGTTCTCCCGCCTGCTGAAGCGCGCCATCCCTGCCGCAACGAGCGAACCACTTCGCCAGATCGGCGCCATCCCCTATCGCATCGTCGAGGGACAACCGGTCTTCCTGCTCGTCACCTCGCGCCGGACCGGTCGCTGGATCTTCCCCAAGGGAGCCGTGGTCGACGGTCTTACGCCCGCCGAGAGCGCGGCGCAGGAGGCTCTGGAAGAGGCCGGGGTCGAGGGCGTCGTCTGGAGCGAGCCCGTCGGCTCCTACGAGACGGTCAAGATGCTGGGGATACAGCGTCGCCGCGTGATCGTGGAGGCCTTTCCGCTCGAAGTGACCACCCAACACGAGGACTGGCAGGAAAAGGCTCAGCGCCGGAGGCATTGGGCGATCTGGTCTGAGACGCGCCGGCTGCTGTCCGAGCCCGGCCTTGTCGATGTGACGAAAATCCTGCTTGAAAAACTCAGGCTCGATGCTCAGAACGCGGCCACGACGCTCAACAGCAGATAGAGACCGCCGGCGAGCAAGCCGGCGGCCGGGACGGTGATCACCCAGGCGGCGGCGATGCCGGCGAGATGCTGGCGGCGAACGAGCCTTCGCCGTTCGCGCTTGACGGCGTTGGCGACGGCCTCCTCGGCGGTCTTGTTGAGGCGCGAGACGTCGAGGAACAGGGCGCGCGGCTGGACGGCGGGATTCTTCACGCCCTTGTTCGTGATGAACTCGCGCAGAAAACCGACGCCGAACACGGCGCCGACCGCGATATGCGTCGACGATACCGGCAATCCCAGCGCCGAGGCGAGAAGCACCGTGATCGCGGCGGCGAGCGCGACGCAATAAGCGCGAATCGCGTCCATCCGCGTGATCTTCTGACCGACCATGCGGATCAGCCTGGGGCCGAAGAGCCCGAGCCCCACCGCGATTCCGACTGCGCCGATCAGGAGGATCCACATCGGCAACGCCACCCGCGTGACATCCGCCCCGCCGGTCTCCGCCGCCGCCACAATGGCCGCCAGCGGTCCGACGGCGTTGGCTACGTCGTTCGCGCCATGGGCGAATGAAAGCAGCGCGGCTGCGATAACGAGCGGCGCCGTGAAGAGACCTGCGACATGCTTGCGCCGGTTTTCCATCCCGACCGAGCGACGGCGCACCCAGGGGCGCGACGTCGCGTAGCCGAGCCCGAAAAAAATGCAGCCGAGCGCCAGGACCGTGAGGCCGGAGGGGCGCCAGACACGTGAGAAGCCTTTGCTCGCCAGATACATGGCGAACACTCCCGTCATCAGTCCGACCAACACCGGCACCCAGCGGCGCGCGGATTCGATACGATCCTCGCGGAAAAGGATCGCCCATTTGACGAAGCCTAGCAGCAAGGCCGCGATCATTCCGCCGAGAGCCGGCGAGATCACCCAGCTCGCCACGATCGCGCCAATCATCGCCCACGACACGGCGCCCACCCCGAAGGCCGCGACGCCCGCCCCGACGACTCCGCCCACGACGGAATGCGTCGTCGAAACGGGCGCGCTGAGAAATGTCGCGAGATGGATCCACATCGCTGCGGCGAGCAACGCCGCCATCATCACGAGGATGAACTGTAAAGCGCCGACAGTCTCCGGCGGCTTCAGCAGACTGCTCGAGATCGTGTTGACGACATCGCCGCCGGCGAGCACCGCGCCGGACACCTCGCAAAAGCCGGCGATGACGAGCGCGCCGCCGAGGGTCAGCGCACGGCTGCCGACGGCGGGGCCCATATTGTTGGCGACGTCATTCGCGCCGATGTTCAGCGCCATATAGGCGGCCACGACCGCGCCCGCGATCACCAGATAGCTCAGCGGCCCGTCCACGACAAACAGATTGGCCACCGTGATTGCGCCGATGAAGAAGACGAGAACCAGCCCCGGCGTGGCTATGTTGCGTGAAAGCGAATAGGTCGCCGTCTGCAGCCTGTCGAGCTTGCCGAGATCCTTGTCGAGAGTGCTCTTGGCCACACGCGCCCCGTCGTTTCGCCGGCGAAAGATGCCGCGCGTTTAGCATCCTTCGTCAGGGAAATCATGATCTTCCGCGACGTCACTCCAGGATTTTCCCCGCTACGCCCATTGGGATGGTCTTTGGATGAGCGCACCGTCATCCGCAACTACGGATTCGGGAAACTGGGAGGCGGCGACATGACCGACGCTGATCGTTCGCAGAAACCGAGAAACCCTTCTCAGTTGCGGGTTCGGATTGCTCACCGGGGTTAGGAGCCCCACGGTGCGACCAAGTTCTTCGGTGGCGATACGAATCGGTTCAACAAGATCGCTGTCGTTGGACAATACCGCCGCTACGTCAAAATTCCCGCGGAACGCGTCCAGAAGGAGGTGGCTGGCGAGGTTGACATCGCTGCCCTTTTCCTCGGTCTTGTGAACCTTGACGACATTCGGCCACGGTTCCGCCATTGGCTGAGGAAGACGAGGTCTGAAGTCTGGAGGATGAACAAGGCCGGCGAACTTGGTGGAAGAAAGGAAAGTGCCCATATGCACCGAAATTTCAGGGACTGTCGCCAAGGCATTCAAATAGATTTGTTGTCGCGCCGGCGACGTGGGGTCCAGCCGCCCGGAGACACGTGCAGTATAATACCGAACTTGAAGTATCCGGTTGACGGGATTCAGAACCCGTTCAGCCAACGCTTTCGGGTTAACCCATTTCAAGCGAGGTCGGGATTCAAGCAGGCGATAGTAAAGGTTGAAACCATCTACATAAACGATCGTACGCATGAAAATTATTCAAATTAAGCGAAAGCCGCTTCAGGTCTCCCTTTAGCGGCTTTCGAGCCGACAGCACGCTGTCGGCGGGTACAGATCATAATATGGGCCGGGGTTGCGATTTTTGCAACTCCGACGCGATGCGCTCCACCCCCGATCACCCACCCCGCGCCGCCAGCGCCGCGAGGATGCGCGCCCAGGAGCGCGTTCCCTTGTGGAAGCTCATGAGGTCGTATTTCTCGTTGGGCGAATGCACCCGGTCGTCGTCGAGGCCGAAGCCGACGAGGAGGGTGTCGAGGCCGAGCGTGCGCTTGAAATCGCCGACGATCGGGATCGAGCCGCCGGTGCCGATCAGGACGGCGGGCTTCTCCCATTCGTCCTGCAAGGCGGAGCGGGCGGCTGCAAGCGCGGGCATGTCGTAGGGCAGCGAGATCGCCCGCGAACCCTTGTGCTTGATGATCTCGACGCTGCAATCGGACGGGACGCGGGCGCGGACATGCGCCTCGAAGGCGCGACCGACCGCTTCCGGATCCTGTTCGCCGACGAGGCGGAAGGAGATCTTGCAGCGCGCCTCGGAGGCGATCACGGTCTTCGTGCCCTCCCCCGTATAACCGGCGATGATCCCGTTGGCGTCGCAGGTCGGGCGGGACTGGACCTTCTCGATGATCATCCGCCCCTTTTCGCCCCAGGGCTCCTTCAGGCCGATGGGGCCGAGAAAGGACTCGGCGCTCAGATTGAGCGCCCGCCATTGCTCGCGCACATCTTCCGGCGGCTCGGCGACGCCGTCGTAGAAGCCCTCCAGCGTGACCCTGCCGTCCGCGTCGTGAAGATCGGCGATGATGCGCGACAGGATGTGGATCGGGTTTTGCGCCGCGCCCCCGAACATGCCGGAATGCAGGTCGCGGTCGGCCGCGCGCACGATCACCTCGCCATAGACGAGACCGCGCAGCGACACGGTGATCGCCGGCGTCGAGGGGTCCCACATGCCGGTGTCGCAGACGAGCACGATGTCGGCTTCGAGCTCCTTGCGGTTGGCCTCTACGAATTCGGGCAGGTGCCGCGACCCGTCCTCCTCCGCGCCCTCGATCAGCGCGGTGACGTCGACGGGAAGCGATCCGGTGACCTCCTTCCACGCCCGGCAGGCTTCGACGAAAGTCATCACCTGTCCCTTGTCGTCGCTCGCGCCGCGCCCCACGATGACGGGGCGGCCGAATGGAACCTGCCCCATGCGCGGCTCGAAGGGCGGCGTCGTCCAAAGCTCCAGCGGATCGACGGGCTGCACGTCGTAATGGCCGTAGAAAAGCACATGCGGTCGCTCACCCTCCTCCGATGCGCCCTTGCCCGCCTCGCCGCCCAAGCGGCCGAGCACGACCGGATGTCCCGGCGTCTCGCGCAGGCCCACGTCGAAGCCGATGCCGGCGAGATCCTTCACGAGCCATTCCCCCGCCTCGCGGCAATGGGCGGCGTAGGCGGGATCGGTCGAGATCGAGGGAATGCGCAGCCATTCGAAGAGGCGCTGGACCGAAGCGTCGAGATTCTCGTCGATCCGGGAGAGGACCGCGTCGAGTTGGGACATTATTTGCTCCTTGGAAAACAGATCAGCGTCGCAACATGCCGCCGAGCGCGCCTCTAATGATGGCGCGCCCCACGGAACTGCCGGTGCGGCCGCCGACCGACTTGCCGAGATCGGCCGCCACCTGCCCCGCCACACGGTTGACGACGGTACGCGTCACCTCCCGAGCGATCGATTGCGTCGGGCTCAGCCTCTGGCCGCGCCCGCGGCTCATGCCGAAGATTCCGCCCAGCATGCCGAAAAACCCGCCGCTCGGAGCGTTCGCCTGCGACTCGGCGACAGCCGCCTCTTCGGCGCGCACCTTTAACATTTCGTAGGCCGATTCGCGATCCAGGGTTTCATCGTATTTACCCAGAAGCGGACTGCGGCGGATGAATTCCGCGCGCTCGTGCGGCTCGATAGGGCCGACCTGCGACGTGGGCGGAGCGATCAGCGTGCGCTCCACGATGCTCGGCGCACCCCTTCCCTCCAGCGTGGAGACGAGCGCCTCGCCGACGCGGAGTTCCGTGATCGCGGTCGCCGTGTCGAAGGCCGGGTTCTGGCGAAAGGTCTGCGCCGCCGTGCGCACGGCGCGCTGGTCGCGCGGCGTGAAGGCGCGCAGCGCGTGCTGCACCCGGTTGCCGAGCTGGCCAAGGACCGCGTCAGGCACGTCGAGAGGGTTCTGCGTCACGAAATAGACGCCCACGCCCTTGGAGCGGATCAGGCGCACGACGCGCTCCACCGCATCCACGAGCGCCTTCGGCGAACCGTCGAACAGCATGTGGGCCTCGTCGAAGAAGAAGACGAGCTTGGGCTTGTCGAGATCGCCCACTTCCGGCAGCGCCTCGAACAGTTCCGACATCATCCAGAGCAGGAACGTCGCGTAAAGCCGAGGGTTGTTCATCAGCTTGTCGGCGGCGAGGATGTTGATCACGCCGCGACCGTCACGATCCGTTCGCATCAGGTCGCCGAGCTCCAGCGACGGCTCGCCGAGGAAGACCTCGCCGCGCTGGTTTTCGAGGATCAGCAACTGGCGCTGGATCGCCCCGATCGAGGCGCTGGTCACGTTGCCGTAGGCGGCCGTGAGCTGCCGCGCGTTCTCGCCGATGAACTGCAGCAGAGCGCGCAGGTCCTTGAGATCGAGAAGCAGCAATCCTTCGTCGTCAGCCACGCGGAAGGCGATGTTGAGGACGCCTTCCTGCGTGTCGTTGAGGCCGAGCAGACGCGAGAACAGGAGCGGCCCCATTTCGGAGACCGTAGCGCGCACGGGATGGCCCTGTTCGCCGAACAGATCCCAGAAGACGACGGGGTAAGTGTCAGGCACATAGTCGATCCCGATCTCCCTCGCCCGGTTGACGAAGGCGGGCTTTGAATCGCCGGGCTTGGCGACTCCCGACAGGTCGCCCTTGATGTCGGCGGCGAAGACCGGGACGCCCGCGTTCGAAAACCCCTCGGCGAGAACCTGCAGCGTCACCGTCTTGCCTGTGCCGGTCGCGCCCGTGACGAGCCCATGGCGATTGGCGAGCGGAAGGTGAATCACCTCCGCCTTGCCGGTGACAGCGCCGCCTGCGTCGCCTTCCGCGCCGCTCTCAAGGTTGCTCTTGCCGATGAGAAAAGTGCCGTCCTCGACCATGTCGCCCTCTTGCCGATCCGTAGCGCCCCCGAACATGCGCGGCGCGATCTCACACGGTTTTCACCCCCGCGTCACCAGCGATTTTCGGCCAGTCGCCGGCGCGCCCTTGCCAAAGCAGCGCGGGACGGCGAACCTCGCCTGCATTCGTTCAGGAGGATTGCATGGAAGAACTCGTCTCGCGCATCACCGCCGTCACCGGCCTCGACGCCGACACGGCGCTCAAGGCCGTCGGCCTGATTCTTTCGTTCCTCGAGAAGGAAGGCCCCGCCGACGAGGTTGCGAAACTGGTCGAGGCCATGCCGGAGGCAAGAGCGGCGATGGCGGCGGGCGAAGCTGCGGCGTCCGGCGGCGGCATGGGGATGATGGGCGGCATGATGGGTGGCGGCGTCATGGCGCTGGGCGGAAAATTGATGCAGATCGGCGTGCCGATGGATCAGATGAAGCCGCTCGCGCGCGAGCTGCTCGCCTACGGCCGCGAGCACGCCGGCGAGGACGCCGTCGGCTCTATCGTCGCCTCCGTTCCAGGTCTCGCCCAGTTCGTCTGAGCCGGGATAACACGCGTCATTTGACGATGCGGACCTGTTTGTCAGAGACCTTGATGATTTCCGGGCAGGAAACGACGAGGCGGATGTCGTCGTAGTCGCGATCGGTCCAGCCGAAGCCCGGCGGCCGGTCCTCCCAGCCGAAATACATCAGCGAGCCCTCGGGGCAGGCGCCGGTATGGACCGCGGGATCGCGGTTCGTCTTCCTGTCCGGGATGATCCCGCCTTGCGAGACGGGTTGGCACTGCGCCTCGTCGGCGCAGAGAATCGTCTCGAGGATCGGACTGTTCGACATGTCGAGCGGGTTCCACGAATGGCCGTTCATCACCCTGTATCCGCGAATATTTTGCCTGTATTCGAACGTATTCGGATCAACGGTCGTGTCGGTGTAGTACTCGTAGACCTCGCGACTGGGATTGTCCCAATGATGTTTGTCGGAACGCGCGTTGCGGACGTTGCGCATCATGTAGCTGACCATCTCGCCCGCTTCGCATTCGGGCAGGGGATTGGCGCCGTCCGCCTGATAATCCGTCGGCGGCGTGCCGTTATCGGCGATGGGCGTGAGGCCGCGGCGACCCTTGTCCGGATCGTCGATGCGCGACTGGTCGAAGCAATACATATAGACCCGATTATAGTCGCCCGCCTCCGGTTCCAGCAGGGACATTTGCGGCGGAAGCGTGCGGTATTTGGGGGGGATCCGATTGACTATGGTCTCGAGCCCGACCGGCATTGTGTCGCCGATGCCGGGCATCACTCCGATGATGGCGGCGGCGACCTGAGCATCGATCGTCACACGGTAATTCGCATTGTCGATCCAGGAGCCTGAAACGGAGACCGAACGAAGGGCCGACCCGAATTCTTCCCGCAGATCGTGTTCGGCCGCGGCTAGCGCCGCCGCAGCGCCATTGGGCGTGTCAGCCGAGGCGATGGCCACTGCGATCTTGTCGCTCGTTGAACGCAGGCTCTCGCGCACGGACATCGCGCGGCTGTAATCGACGGCCGCGCCGACGAAACCAACGAGCGGCAGCAATGTCAGCCCGAAAATCAGGGCGACGTTTCCGCGATCGTCATGTATGAATCGACGCATTGCCATGCCCTCCAAGGGCTGAAGTTGCGTCGGAAGTTGACCCGGATTTGCTAAATGCGGCTCTAGCTGATCGATAAAATTTGAAGCATTGTCGCTTTTCTTGATCGATCCGAGCAAATTTTATTATCTTTGATTGCAATGCTCCTATTCTGGGTCGCGTCAAACGTTCTCGACGCACCCCGAGTCAGGACAGACGCTCGATTTCGGACCTGAATTCGGCCAGCAGACGTTGGGCCTCCTCTTCGGGAAGCCAGTTGACCATCTGCGGGAAGACGACCTGATTGTAGCGCTGCGTTCTGTAATCCCAGGGCATCACGTCCGCGCCCTGCAATTCGTCGAGCATGCGAACGAGCTTGCGCCGCACCTTGTCGGGATCGGCGCGGCCGACGACGCGCTTGGCCGGGACAGTGGCGTCGAGCGTCTGGAACATGTCGAACTGGGGTTTGCTCATCCGAATCCGCCTGACTTTGCGTCAATCGTCACCGTCGGCCTTCCCGGCGAGCGCCGCAACCGTGATCATCGGCTGGTCCACAATTCGTTCGAGCAGCGCGGCCTGAGCCGGCTCCAGCGCGACCAGCCGTCCGAGGACGTGGAGCAGGTTGATGAGGTCGGACGTGTATTCCGAAAGCCAGCCCTCGGGCTGTATCCGCTCCAGCGGCGAAGGCGGGCGCCGGTCGCCGATGACGGGGCGGGTGCGGTCGCGGCGGCGGTAGCTGAACCACTGGCGCAGCACGTTCTTGCCGGAGACCTCATACGCCCACATCTGCGGCGTGACGTTGTCGATGAAGCCCTTGCCGACATGGAGCCGGTTGCGCGCGGGATCGTATTCCATGGTCTCCGGCAGCGGCTCGGGGGCGGACGGGATCGCCCCGTCAGCGGGGATGGTCGGCGCCTGTTCGCGCGGCAGGCGCGGCGGCGCCTTGGGGCGATCCGCCGCCGGATCGTCGAAGCGCTCGCCGTAGCAATGCAGCCAGATCACCTCGGCCCCGAGCGCGACCGCTTCCTCGAAGAGCGCGACGTCCGTGGTCAGGGGAACCCTCAGGCCCGGCTGGACGAGATCGGCGGCGAAGCGCGCGGTGAAGGCGGGATGCGCCATCACGGCGGCGCAATAGGCCATCACCTCCTCCGGCGCGACCGCGCGGCCATAAGCTTCGCTGAGGAAGTCGAGCTTGGCGGGCGCGATATTGCTCTCGGTCGCGGCGGCGTCGCGCCAGAGGGGAAAGACGCGGCCGCCGCGACCGTTGTAGTGATGGAGGTCGGGCATCACGGCGCCGAAGGTCAATGCCGGCCCGCTCGTGGGCGAACGATCCTCTGGCGCCGCTACATAAATTTGGCCATCGGAATGCCAATTCCAGAGAGTTGGATTGGG
>REDO01000051.1 GCA_007693435.1 Salinarimonadaceae bacterium
TGGCTTTGTGGTGAGCGCGCAGGGATTCGAACCCTGGACCCACTGATTAAAAGTCAGTTGCTCTACCAACTGAGCTACGCGCTCGGGCCGGGCTCGAAATAGACCCCTGGGATCGGGCGGTCAACCGTAAACCGTTGCAGAGGCTCGCGCTGCCCTCAAGCGCTTGACGGGGCCTCGTCGCGAACGCACTTCCTGCCACAATGCGCGGATCGCCGCGCGAATCGCTATCGGAGTGAAGGCAAGTGGAACGCATCAAGACGTTCGTGGAATCGCGCGTCGTCGAGCGCGTCGTCATGACGTTGATCATCGTCAACGCGATCACGCTGGGACTGGAGACGAGCCCCTGGGCGATGGAGAATTTCGGCGAGGTGCTCATGTTCCTCGACCGCGCGATCCTCTCGGTCTTCGTCATCGAGATCGGATTGCGGCTCGTCGTCTACAGGCTCGGCTTCTTCCGCAGCGCCTGGAACATCTTCGATTTCGTGGTGGTCGCTGTCGCGCTCGCGCCCGCCACGACGACGTTCTCGGTCCTGCGCGCGCTGCGCGTCCTGCGCGTCCTGCGCATGATCACGATCGTGCCCTCGCTCAAGCGCGTTGTGGGGGCGCTGATCAGCGCGTTGCCCGGTATGGGCTCCATCGTGCTGCTGCTCATCCTGCTCTTCTACGTCTTCTCGGTGATGGCGACGAAGCTGTTCGGCCACTCCTTCCCGGACTGGTTCGGCCATATCCCGGCCTCAGCCTACACGCTGTTCCAGGTGATGACGCTGGAGAGCTGGTCCATGGGCATCGTGCGGCCGGTGATGGAGGTCTATCCCTACGCCTGGGCGTTCTTCGTGCCCTTCATCCTGTGCACCACCTTCACCATGCTCAACCTGTTCATCGGCATCGTCGTCAACGCGATGCAGAGCGAGCATGAGGAAGCTGTCCAGGAGGAGAAGGCGGAGGAGAGCGCAGCGCGGGCGGCGGCGCAGGTATCGCGCGAAAGCCTCGCCGAAGAGATTCGCCAGTTGCGTGCGGAGATCGCGGATTTGCGCGGCTCCCTCAAGGCCGGTCAGGGCGCCGTGTGAGTGGAATTCTCAAAGCGCCTTGAGGTGCCTGATCGGGCGGCCGGGCGCGATCATCTGCGCCGCCGCAGCAATGCCCTGCGCGTCGATCCCGTAATGGCGATACAGATCCTGCAGCGTGCCGGTCTGGCCGAAATGCTCGACGCCGAGGGAGCGCGTGCGGTGGCCGTGGACTGCTCCGAGCCAGCCGAGCGTCGCCGGGTGGCCGTCGACGACGGTGACGAACCCGCAATGGCGCGGCAGGCGCTCCAAAAGGCGCTCGATGTGGCTCTTCGCGTGGACGAGGCCGCGCTCGCGGGCGCGCTGGGCGGCGGTCCAGCCCGCGTTCAGGCGATCGGCCGAGGTGACGGCCAGAAGGCCCACGTCGCGCCGGTCCTCGCCCATCAGGCCGATCGCCTCGATGGCCTCGGGCGCGATCGCGCCGGTATAGGCGACGACGACCTGCGCGTTCGGTCCGGGCTCGCGCAGCCAGTAGGCTCCGTCGACGATCCCTTGCGCGAGTTCGGGCGTCATCGTGCGGTTGGGCTGCTCCAGCGCGCGCGTCGACAGCCGTAGATAGATCGAGCCTCCGGTCTCGTCGCGCAGCCAGGTGCGCTCGTCCGGCTCGCCCGAGCCGTCGCGCTGCACGTATTCGAAGGCGAAGCGCAGGATGGTCGACAGTTCGTCGATGTAAGCTGGCTCGAAGGCGGCGAGGCCGTCCTGCGACATGCCGATGAGCGGCGTCGCGATCGACTGGTGCGCGCCGCCCTCCGGAGCGAGCGTCACGCCCGACGGCGTGGCGGCGAGGATGAAGCGGGCGTCCTGATAGCAGGCGTAGTTCAGCGCATCGAGCCCGCGCGAGATGAACGGATCGTAGAGCGTGCCGATCGGGATCAGGCGCTCGCCGAAGAGCGAATGCGAGAGGCCGAGAGCCGATAGCTGGATGAACAGGTTCATCTCGGCGATGCCGAGCTCGATATGCTGGCCCTCCGGCTTGAACTCCCACGAGAAGGTCGAGGGAATGCGCTCGGCCTTGAAGGTGTCGGCGAGGCTCTGGCGGGCGAAGAGGCCGCGCCGGTTCACCCAGGCGCCGAGATTGGTCGAGACGGTGACGTCGGGCGAGGTCGTCACGATGCGGTCGGCCAGCGGCTCGTCCGAACGCGCCAGCTCGTTGAGGAGGAGGCCGAAGCCCTGCTGCGTCGACAGCATCGGCTGGCGGGGCGTGGTCAGCTCCCGCGGAACCGGGATCGCCGGCGACGACAACTGGCGCTCGCCCCCGGAGCGGAAGGGCACGCGGTCGAGAAACGCCTGCAACTCCTCCGCCGCGATGTCGAGGCCTTCGAACTTGTCCCATTCATGGCCGGGACGCACCTTCGCGCGCTTGCGGTATTCCTCGAACTGCGCCGGGGTCAAAAGTCCCGCGTGGTTGTCCTTGTGGCCGGCCAGCGGCAGGCCGAAGCCCTTGATGGTGTAGGCGAGGAACACGACCGGGCGGTCATGGTCGATCCCCTCGAAGGCTTCGAGCAGGGACGGCAGGTCGTGGCCGGCGAGGTTCGTCATCAGTCGGCCCAGCTCCTCGTCGGAGCGGGCCTCGATCAGGCGGGTGACGGGGCCCTGATCGCCGAGATCGTCGAGGAGCCGCTTGCGCCACGCCGCGCCGCCCTGGAAGGTCAATGCCGAATAGAGCTGGTTGGGGCAGCCGTCGATCCAGTCGCGCAGCCTGTCGCCGCCGGGCTCTTGGAAGGCGGCTTCGAGCAGCGAGCCGTATTTCAGCGTCACGACATCCCAGCCGAAGGCGCGGAAGATCGCCTCGAAGCGGGCGTAGAGCCCCTCGCGGATGACGGCGTCGAGGCTCTGGCGGTTGTAGTCGATAATCCACCAGGTGTTGCGGACGCCTTGCTTCCAGCCCTCGAGCAGGGCCTCGAAGATGTTGCCCTCGTCCATCTCCGCGTCGCCGACGAGCGCGATCATGCGACCCTCGCGGCGCTCCTTCGCCCAGCCATGCGCCTTCACGTAGTCCTGCACGATGCTGGCGAAGAGCGTCTGCGCCACGCCGAGGCCGACGGAGCCCGTCGAGAAGTCTACGTCGTCGATATCCTTGGTGCGCGACGGATAGGATTGCGCGCCCTTGTAGCCCCGGAAGTTCTCCAGCTTCTCGCGCGTCTGCTTGTCGAAGAGATACTGGATCGCGTGGTAGACCGGGCTCGCGTGGGGCTTCACCGCGACCCTGTCCTCGGGGCGCAAAGCCGCCATGTAGAGCGCCGTCATGATCGTCGCCAGCGAAGCCGAGGAGGCCTGATGGCCGCCGACCTTCAGCCCGTCGACGTTGTCGCGCAGATGATTGGCGTTGTGGATCGTCCAGGTGGAAAGCCAGAGGATCTTCTTCTCGAGCTCCGCGAGATAGCGAAGACGGGGATCAGTCATCGTTCCATGGCCTCCTCGACGCATCTTGCGTTTGCGCTGTCGCATAGTCGGATATAGATCGGAAAACGTCTGCGGTCATGAGTCTCGCGGCCCGATCATTGTTCGCGCCCGCGCACCGGAAATTGCGCGTTCGTTGCGGCGATGTCGGAAAGCGTCGGCAGGCTCGCCTCATTGCCGAGCCGCTGCACGGCGTGCGCCGAAGCGGCGCGCGCGAAAGCGAAATGCTCGGCCCAGGTTCCTTCCGGATTGGCGATCGCCGCGAAGATGTATGCGCCGTGGAAGATGTCGCCGGCGCCGTTCGTGTCTATGACCTTCTCAGCCGGCACGTCGAGCGCCGGCATGTGATGCTGCGAGCCGGTCTCGTCGTACCAGGCCATCCCGCGCTCACCGAGCGTCACGCCGCCGATGCGCACGCCGCGCGTCTTCAGATAGGCGAGCATCTGCGCGGTTGTGAGCTCCATCTGCTCGCAAAGGCGCTCCGCGACGACGGCCACGTCGATGAACTCCAGGAGCTCGTGGGTGTTGCTGCGCAGGCCGCCGCCGTCGAGCGACGTCAGGATGCCGGCCTCGCGGCAGGTTTTCGCGTAATGCAGCGCCGCGTCTGGCTGGTGCCCGTCGAGATGCAGCGCGCGGCATTCACGCAGGTTGAGCGGCGGAAAGGGGTGCAGATACTCGTCGTCGCGGCAGCGGACGATGGCGCGACGCCCGTCGCGCGGCATGATGAAGGATAGCGAGGAATCCCGCACCTTGCGGTGATGCAGGCTGATCCCGTATTTCGCGGCCATGTCGATGAACATGCGCCCGAGCCAGTCGTCGGCGACGGAGGTGAGGAGGTCGGGAGCGACGCCGAGCCGGGCGCAGGCGAAGGCGGCCGTGACGGCGTTGCCGCCGAACGCGATCGAGTAGTCTCGCGCAACGGTCTTCTCGTCGCCGGTCGGCAGCGAGTCCGTCAAGAAAGTGATGTCGATATAGGTCTGGCCGATGAACAGGGCTTCCAAGGCGCGGCCTCCTTTTCAAGCCGCGCAGATAAGGAATCACGATGTCGGGCTGCGCAGCGCCTCTAAACGAAACGCATCGCGGCCATAAGGCAAGTCCGGGAGTTCTTCGCCGCAGCTATTGCGGCCGCGTCAAGCGAAGAGATAGGCGAGTAGGGGCACGCTCACGACGCCCACCGCCGCGACGCCGGCGGCCAGCATAGTGCGGTCGTTTCTCGCGGCGAACTTGCGCAGCCGACGCGCAACGATCCTCGTCTCAACGCGCGAGACGGGCAGCGCAAGACGCTTGGCCGCGGCCGCGTCGAGTCCGAAGAACGCGGCGGCGTCAATGATCGTTGGGCTTTCGAGGCCCTGCGAGCGCAGCAGCGGATCGCTCCAGGCGATGTCTATGGGGGAGTGGCGTCCGTCGGGGTCGCTTCGGTCCAGCGCATCAGCCCAGCGTTCGAGCCGCTCGCGACGGGTGAGGATGGCGCGTGGACGATTCGGCGTGGCGAAACCGCTTCGCAGGCGATCGGACTCGACCTTTTCCATCGCTTCCTCCGTCGCTTGCGTCGCAACTCCCGACCGATTATTTCCGAATATTCACGTAGTATACTAGCATGTGCGGCGGAAATTCGGCAACGCGCCTCCGACATCGCGTGATTATTCGCTCAGCGCCATGTACGCGCCGGCGATCAACGCGCATTCGCCTGCGAGCACGCCTGCGACGACCGAGCGCCTCATCGCGAAGAATGCGAGCACGCCAACGGCCACTGCGCCGAAGCGGATGATCGCGGGCGCGAGGACGAGCGCTCCGCTCGGCGACGCCAGGAGCTTGACGACGACGCCGGCCAGCAGCGTCGTCGCCACCGCGCGGACCCAGGTGATCACCTCGGAATCCTCGCGCAGGCCGCGAGCCAGCAGCACGGCGAGGGCGCGCCAGATCTCGCTCGGCAGAAAGCCGACGAGGATCAGCATGAGATACGGCCACAATGGCGCGAGGGCGATGTCGAAGGCGGTCATCGGCGCGTCTTCCCGATCAGATAGGCCGCAGTGCCGCCGACGAGCCCGGTGAGCAGAAGATCGAAATCCTTGCCGAAGAGGTAGCCGAAGGCGGGGGCGAGAACCGCGCCGAGGGCGAGAGCCGACCATTCGAGCCGATCCCGCGCGCCTGCGATCAGCGAAATCGAGAAGAAGAGCGGCGTGAGGAAGAGAAGGCCCGCCGCGAAGGGCGGGGCGACTGCGGCGGCCGCGTAGTAGCCGATGCCGGTCAGCGCCGCGCTCGTGAACAGGCAGGCGTTGGCGAAGCCGAGGAAATACGCGACGCGTTCGTCAGGCGCGATCGACGGCAGGCGACGCATGTTTTCGATCCAGACCATCACGGCGACGTAGTGCGCGATGAAGAGCTGGATCAGAACGCCCTGGCCGGGGCGACGGACGAGCGGCATCAGCGACATCGTCATCGGCAGCAGCCTGATCGAGGACAGGCCGACCGCGATCGCGATCGCCGGAAGCGCCGTTCCGCTGGCGAGTCCTCCGAAGAAGACCACCTGGGCGGGGCCGGCCCAGATCAGGATCGTGGAGAGCACAGCCGCCGCGAAGGGATATCCGACGCCCTCGGCCAGCGATCCGACGCCGAGAAAGCCGAAGCCGACGATCCATGCGGGGAGGGACAGCGCATCGGCGGCCCCGCGCAGGAACGGCGCTCTGCGCGATGGGCTCTTGGCCTCGTCCATGCGAGTCTCCGGAAGTGCGCTCTCATGTGGGTCTAGGCCGAAGGCCGTATGCGCTCAAGGCCGCCGGGCGCGCCTCGCAGATTGGCCATTCGCCCGCAGGATAGCGCGCTCGTCGGGCAGGTATCGGACGAAGTGATTGCGAAGTGGCGGGAAATCGGGATAGCTGCGGCCGCCGACCGGTTTCAGCGCCACCAGACGGACCCGACCATGCCCGACGCCATCGCTTCCCGCTCATGCCTCGCCATCGTGCTCGCCGCCGGCGAGGGGACGCGGATGCGATCCTCCCTGCCGAAGGTGCTGCACCCCATCGCCGGGCGCTCGATGGTCGAGCATGTCCTCGCGGCGGTCATGGAAGCCGGCGCGGGGCGCATCGCGGTCGTCGTCGGCCCGGATCGCGAAGATGTCGCCGAGGCGGTGCGTAAGGTTGCCCCGGAGGCGGAGATCTTCGTCCAGCGCGAACGGCTCGGCACGGCGCATGCGGCGCTCGCGGCGCGCGACGCGCTGGCGCGTCAGCCCGTCGATGACGTGATCGTCGCCTTCGCCGACACGCCCCTCGTCGACGTCGCTGCCTTTTCGGCCCTGCGCGCGCCGCTCGCCGAGGGCGCCGGAATCGTTGCGTTGGGCTTCGAGGCCGCCGATCCGCACGGCTACGGCCGGCTGATCATGGAGCGGGACCGGCTCATCGCGATCCGCGAGGAGAAGGACGCGAGCGATGAGGAGCGGCGCATCCGCCTCTGCAACGCCGGGCTCATGGCCTTCGCCGGCGCGCATGCGCTCTCGCTGATGGTGAGCGTCGGGAACGAGAACGCCAAGGGTGAGTATTATCTGACGGACGCGGTGGGCATCGCCGCCGGCCGTGATCTGCCCACGCGCGTCGTCAGGGCGCCGGAGGCGCTCGTGCAGGGCGTCAACGACCGCGTTCAGCTCGCCGCCGCCGAGCAGGCGATGCAGCGGCGGCTGCGCGAGCGCGCCATGCGCGAGGGCGCCACGCTCATTGATCCCGACACCGTGTATTTGAGCTTCGACACGCAGCTCGGGCGCGACGTCGTCGTCGAGCCCAACGTGTTCTTCGCTCCGGGCGTGACGGTCGGCGAGGGCGCCGTCATCCACGCCTTCTCGCATCTGGAGGGCGCGAAGGTGGGTCCCCGCGCCGAGATCGGTCCCTTCGCCCGCCTGCGCCCCGGCGCCGAGCTCGGGCGCAAGGCGAAGGTCGGGAATTTCGTCGAGGTGAAGAAGTCGGTCCTCGGCGAGGGCGCCAAGGTCAACCACCTCACCTATATCGGTGACGCCGAGGTCGGCGCCGGCGCGAATATCGGGGCGGGAACCATCACCTGCAATTACGACGGCTTCGGCAAGCATCGCACCATGATCGGGGAGGGGGCCTTCATCGGCTCGAACAGCTCGCTCGTCGCGCCGGTCTCCATCGGCGCCGGCGCCTATGTCGGGTCCGGCTCCGTCGTCACAAAGGACGTGCCCGCAGACGCGCTCGCCCTGGCGCGCGGCCGCCAGACGGTCATCAAGGACTGGGCGGTCGGATTCCGCGAGAAGAATGCGAAGAAATAGAAGCGATTTTGCAATAAACCGTCAGATAAGTTGATTGGCGCGCCCCGCCTGCGATCGGCTAGCCATTGGCCGGCGCGCCTCGGTGGCCGAAAATCGCCCGGCGCCCAAGTCGCGCCAGCGAACAGATCTGGGAGAACCCGCTGAATGTGCGGCATCGTCGGAATTATCGGAAACCGGGTCGTCTCCGGACGCATCGTCGATGCGCTCAAGCGTCTTGAATATCGCGGCTACGATTCCACCGGTATTGCGACCTTGATCGACGGGCGCATCGAGCGCCGCCGCGCCGAGGGCAAGCTGCGCAGCCTCGAGGCCAGGCTGGAGCGCGAACCGCTGGACGGGGTGATCGGCATCGGCCATACGCGCTGGGCGACGCACGGACGCCCGAACGAGACGAACGCGCATCCGCATGTCACCGACCGCCTCGCCGTGGTGCATAACGGCATCATCGAGAATTTCCGTCAGCTGCGTGATGAACTGGAAGGCGCCGGCGCGCGGTTCGAATCCGATACCGACACCGAAGTCGTCGCCCATCTCATCAGCCATGCGATGTCCGCCGGGCTCGATCCCGTCGCCGCCGTGACGACGATACTGCCCCGCCTGCGCGGCGCATTCGCGCTGGCCATCCTGTTTCAGGGACGCGGCGATCTCCTGATCGGCGCCCGTCGCGGTTCCCCGCTCGCCGTCGGCCACGGGGAGGGAGAGATGTTTCTCGGCTCCGACGCGCTCGCCCTCGCGCCCTTCACCGACATGATCACCTATCTCGATGAAGGCGACATCGCGGTCCTCTCGCAGACGAGCCTGCGCATCATCGACGAGGCGGGTTCCGAGGCGGAGCGGCCCAGCCAGCAGATCCAGACCGGCGCATTCATGGCGGAGAAGGGCAATTTCCGCCATTTCATGGCCAAGGAAATCCACGAGCAGCCGGAAGTCGTGGCGCGCACGCTCGCGCATTACGTCGACATGGCCGAAGGCGTCACGAACTTTCCCGGCGGCGAGGGCGTCGATTGGACGAAGCTCTCGCGCATCACCATTTCCGCCTGCGGCACGGCCTTTTACGCCGGCCTCGTCGCGAAATACTGGTTCGAGCGCTTCGCGCGCATCCCCGTCGAGATCGACGTCGCCTCCGAATTCCGCTATCGCGACGCGCCGCTCGAGGAGAACGGGCTGATGATCGTCGTGTCGCAATCGGGCGAGACGGCCGACACGCTCGCCTCGCTGCGCTATGCGCGCGACAACGGCCAGACGATCCTCTCCGTCGTCAACGTGCCGACCTCCTCGATCGCGCGCGAGAGTCACGCCATCGCGCCAACTCTCGCGGGGCCAGAAATCGGCGTCGCCTCGACGAAGGCCTTCACCTGCCAGCTGACCGTTCTCTTCGCTCTGGCGATTCAGGCCGGCCGCGCGCGCGGCAAGCTCGACGCCGCCCGCGAAGGAGCGCTCGTCTCCGCGCTGATGAGCGTTCCGGCGCTGATGAACGAGGCGATGAAGCGCGAGCCGGAGATCGAGCGGCTGGCGCGCGAGCTCTCCAAGGCGCGCGACGTGCTCTATCTCGGCCGCGGCACGTCCTACCCGATGGCGCTCGAAGGCGCGCTCAAGCTCAAGGAAATTTCCTACATCCACGCCGAGGGCTACGCCGCCGGCGAGCTCAAGCACGGGCCGATCGCCCTCATCGACGAAAGCGTGCCTGTCATCGTGGTCGCTCCGCATGACGAGGTTTTCGAGAAGACGATCTCGAACATGCAGGAAGTCGCGGCGCGAGGCGGGAGGATCATCCTGATCACGGACGCGAAAGGCGCCGCCGCGGCGGGCGTGGAGACGATCGCGACGCTCGTCATGCCGGACGTCGATCCCGTCGTGGCGCCCATCGTCTACGCGCTGCCGATCCAGATGATCGCGTATCACACGGCCGTCTTCATGGGCAAAGACGTCGATCAGCCCCGCAACCTCGCGAAATCCGTCACGGTGGAGTAGGCGCGCGTTACGTCGCCGCCGATTGCGTGAAGGGCGCCGTCCCGAAGAACGGCGCCCGTTTAGTGCGGCGTCGCCGTCAGCGCACCATGTTGATGGTGGCTTCCATCATCTGCTGGGCCGTCGTCACCACCCGGGTGTTGGCGCTGTAGGCCTGCTGGGTGACGATCATCTTGGTGAACTCTTCCGCGATGTCGGCGTTCGAATCCTCGACCGAGCCGCCGATGAGCCTGGCGCCGTCAGGCGAGAAGACGGGCTGGCCTGATTCGATCGTTTGTTCGAAGGTGCCGCCGTCGCGGGCCTTGAGCGCGTTCGGGGCGGCGAATTGCGCGACCGAGACGCGGGCGATGGCGAATGCCTGACCGTTCGAGTAGATGCCCGAGATGCGCCCGTCGCTGGAGACCGAGATGTCCTGCAGCACGCCGGCAGGGTAGCCGTCCTGCTGGAGGCTGAGACCCTGGATGAGATTGTTCGGCACCGCGAACTGCCGAAGACCCGAGCCGCCGACCGCGAAGTCGAGTCCCGCCGGAATGGCCTGGCCGTTGATCGTGGAGCCTGCCGCGAATGCGAATTCGGAAGTCGCCAGCGTTCCGTCGAGGTTGAACGTCGCCTCGCCGAGCGCGGTCCACATCGGATCACCCGGAGCCGCGCTGGCGTCGTTCTGGTAGAAGAGGTTCCATTCGTTGTCGTCGACCTTCGCCCAGCGCAGCTGCACGTCGATCGGCGCGCCGGCGCTGTTGTAGACGACAACCGAGCCGCCGCTGATCGAGCGGTTCAGGAAATCAGCCGATTCGGAGCCGATGATCGGTGTCTGCGGGCCGCCCGACACGTAGGTGCGCGGGCCGCCGAAGGGCGCGTTCGGCGGCGCATCGTAGAGCGTGTCCGAATTTGTGTTGTTGTAGTGGTTCGTGCCGGCGGTCATCGGCAGCACCGCGCTGTACTCGATGCGCTGGGTTGCGCGCGCGGGCACCGTGGTGTCTGTGATGCGCAAGATGCCGTTGGTGCTGGTCACGAGCCCCTGGAGGTTGATCGAGTCGCCGCGCAGATACATGCCGGCCCCGTTGACAAGAAAGCCGTCCTTGTCGAGCTGGAAATCCCCGCGCCGCGTGAAGAGGTTGCTTTCGCTGAACTGGGGCTGGCCGTCACTAAAGCCTGAAATCTGGCTGACAGAGAAGAAGCCCGAGCCGTTTATCGCGACATTCGTAGGGATGCTTGTCGGCCGGATGTCGCCTTGCAGGCTGATCGCCTGGTTCGACTGAGCCCGGACCGAGCCCGCGATGGCCTGATTGAGCGGGCGGTCGATCACGAGATCGACGAAACTCGTATCCATCCGCTTGTAGCCGACGGTCTGTGAGTTGGCGACGTTGCCCGAGACGTTCTCCATCGCGAAGGACTGCGCACGCAAACCCGCGACCGCAGTTTGAAGAGCACTGAAAATACCCATACCGAACTCCTGAACGCACGCCAAAACTGCGACAGGTCGAGCAACTGCCGTGCCAGCCGCCTTCGATGTGGCGAAAGTGTGGCCCCACATGAGTTTGCGGGCAGTCACGGGCGAGCCGTGCGTCGGCGGCAGGGCGGGTTCGGACCATGGCCCTGTCCGGTTCTGCCGGGCGGGCGGCAGAAAATGCCGGGTTCGGCGGCCTTCTCGGCTTTGGGTTAACGCGCCGTTAACTGGCGGCGATGTCTCCTTTCGTTCAGCGAATCCTTGGAACAGACGAGTCCGAAGAGACATGGCCGCGACAGCCCAACTTACTCCCGAAGACGCGATGGCCGCCGCCACGGCCGCAGTCGCCGCGGCGACTGGCGGTGGCGGTGACGTCTCCTCCGAGTTCGAAGGCCTGCCCGGACCGCAGCGCGCTGCGCTGTTTCTGTTGATGCTCGGAGAGCAGCACGGACGATCAATCTGGGCGATGCTCGACGAAGACGAGGTGCGCACCGTCTCGCATGCCATGGTGCAGCTGGGCACGGTCGACGCCTCGACCGTCGAACGCCTCATCGTCGATTTCATTCACCGCGTCTCGAACTCGTCGGTGTCCGGCAGCGTCGAGCGCACCGAGCAGCTTCTGCTGAAGGTCTTCCCGCCCGATCAGGTGGCGACGATCATGGCGGAGATCTACAACACCTCCGGCAAGCGCATCTGGACGAGGCTTTCCCAGATCGACGCCGAGATCCTTGCGAACTACCTGCGCAGCGAATACCCGCAAACGGTCGCCGTCGTGCTCTCGCGCGTGCGTCCGGACCACGCCGCGCGCGTGCTGACGATGCTACCCGACGATTTCGCCCTGGACGTCGTCAACCGGATGCTCAAACTCGAAGCGGTGCAGAAAGAGGCGCTGCACCATATCGAGGAGACCCTGCGGCTGGAATTCGTCGGGGCAGTCGCGCAGACCTCGCGTCGTGACGCACATGAGATCATGGCCGAGGTGTTCAACGCTTTCGACCGGCAGACGGAGACCCGCTTCCTCGCCGCGCTCGACGACGTCAACCGCGAGGCCGCGAAGCGGATCCGCGAACTCATGTTCACCTTCGAGGACCTCACCAAGCTCGACGCCGGCAGCGTGCAGACGCTCATGCGGCAGATCGACCGGGACGTGCTCTCACGCGCGCTCAAGGGCGCCCCCGAGCCGGTGCGCGCTTTCTTCTTCGCCAACATGTCTCAGCGCGCGGGCAAGAACCTTCTGGACGATATCACGGGCCTCGGCCCGATCCGCCTCAAGGAAGTCGACGAGGCGCAACTCACGATGGTCAACAAGGCGAAGGAACTCGCCGAGGCTGGCGAGATCATGATTTCCAAGAACAACGCGGACGACGAACTCGTCTATTGAGTCGGTTCGGGCTTGCCAAGCGGGCGATCACGGAGCATATGCTTATTGTTGCAGACGCAACAATTTAGAGCCGTTCCAAACTGGCGCCCGAAGATGATCGTCTGTTCTTGCAACGTCCTTTCAGATGGCGATGTGCGTGGCTGTCTCGGCCCCGGGCCGGATTGTCCGCGCACCCCTGCGCAGGTCTATCGCTGCCTCGGCTGCAGCCCGCAATGCGGGCGCTGCGCGCGCACGATCCGATCGATCCTCCTCGACGCGGGCGCGACACCGTCGGGCTGCGATGGCTGCCCCGCAGCTTGCGCGACGCTCGACCACGAAGGTATGGCGCTCTTCGAGGTCTAAGTTACAATCAATGCAACCAGACCGGCCGGCTCGGCGTTGACGCATCGGCGGCGGCAGGCTCAGTTTTATCAACAAGGAGTTGTTATGAAGGGCGACAAGAAGGTCATCGAGTATCTCAATCGTGGACTTCGCAGCGAACTGACAGCCGTCAACCAGTACTGGCTGCATTACCGGCTGCTCGACGATTGGGGCTTCAAGGACCTGGCGCAGCACTGGCGCAAGGAATCCATCGAGGAAATGCAGCATGCGGACCGGTTCGTCGAGCGCATCCTGTTTCTCGAGGGGTTCCCCAATCTTCAGGAGCTGGATCCGCTGAACATCGGGCAGAACATCGAGGAGGTTATCGCGAGCGATCTCGCCGCCGAGATCGAGGCCCGCGCCCTGTATCTGGAGGCCGCTCAGTATTGCGACAGCGTGCAGGACCGTGTGTCCAAGCAGCTTTTCGAGGCGCTCGCCGCCGACGAGGAAGGGCACATCGACTTCCTCGAGACGCAGCAGGGGCTCATCCGTCAGGTCGGCGTGCAGCTATACGCCCAGAAGCATATGGGCGGACTCGAATAACGCCGTCAGGGCTTCGGTCGCGCGGGCGAGGCGAGGTAAATCAGCAGCGTAATCGCCAGCGCGGCCCCAAACGCGAAGAACAGCGTCGCGTAGGTGGTCGCCGGGTCCGCCCCGGAATCTATTTTTAGTTGTATGAATTGGCCCGACAGCCATTGCGTCACGCCCGCGCCGGCGATCGACGCGAAATTGAGGAACGTAACGCCCCTTCCGATGAGATGCGCGGGAAAGAACAGTCTCCCGTGCGCCATGACGATGCCGAAGGTCATCCCGAACCCGCCGATTGCTCCGATCAGAGCCACCGCCATGATGGCTCGGCCTTCGCCGACGAAGGCCACGGCGATGAAGCAAATCACGGTGATGAAGCTGCCGATGGCGACGGTTCGCTTGGGGTCGCGGATCAACCTCTCGATCGGTCCGTAGGCGAGGGCGCCCAAGGTCATCGTCGCGGCCATGATGAGCGCGGCGTTGCCTGTTTGCGTCGTGGTGAATCCGTGAACCTCGTTGAAATACGGGGCGATCCACAAGCCGCGCGTCGCCACGACGATCGCATAGCTCACGAAGGTGAACGGCATGATCAACCAGACGCCGCGCAAGGTCGCGATCTCGACGATGCCGGAGAGCATGCCGCCGCCAGGCCCGGTCTGCGCCGCGCGGGGTGGGTCGCGCAGGATGGCCAGACAGACTAGCGTGCTCGCGGCGGTGATCGCGGCGATGCCCATCATGCTTTCGCGCCAGCCGAAAGCCTCGACAGCAACAGCCAGCGGCGTCGCGCCCAGCATGTTGCCGAGCGAGCCGAAGCCGATCATGAACGAAGACAGCATCGCGAACCGCTCGGCCGGGTAATTCCGGGCGAACAGATAGAGCGAGCCCATGAGGATCGGCGAGCACCCCACGCCGATGGCCGCCATGGCGGCGAGCGCTGTGTAGTAGCCCGTCGCGGCGCTCATGAGCCAGGCGCCGACCACCGCTATCACCATGAAGCCTGCGATCGTCCGACGTGGGCCAATGCGGTCGAGCGCATAGCCGACCGGGAACTGGGCGATCGCGAAGGTCGCGAACCAGATCGCAGACAGGGCGCCGAGCTGGGCCGCGTCGAGACCGAGATCGCGGCTCAGATCGCCCGCGACTATGGCGAGAAACGCCCTGTAGAACTGGCTGAGAACATAGGCGAAGAGCAGAACGAGAAAGATGCGCATCAGTTTCGCCTCGCCCTTGGGGCGTGCGGCTCAGGAGCTGCCCGCGAAGGACGTATCTGCGGCTCCGTCAGCGGGCCGTTCCGGCGCCAGTTATCGCAGCCGAAGCGCGCGCGGCAAGTCATGCGGGCCGTGCGCTGATCAAAAAACGGGCAAAGAAAAAGGCCCGCACGTGTATGCGGGCCTCGTTTCGCAATATGGAGGCGCAAAGGCCTCAGTAACCGTCGCCGGTCTCGATCGTGGCGGCCTCGCGGCCCTTCTGGCCGTCGACGACGCCCATGCGGACCTGCTGGCCTTCGACCAGATCGGGAAGGTTGGCGCGCATCAGCACCGAGCGGTGGATGAACACGTCCTTGCCGCCGTCTTCGGCCATGATGAAACCGAAGCCCTTGGTAGGGTTGTACCACTTGACGGTGCCGTTGAGTTCGACCGTCGGGCCGGCGGGACGGGCGGGGGCGCCGAAGCCGGCGGATGGGCGGGGCCGGCGCGCGCCGAACCCGTCATTGTCGCCGAACCGACCGCCGCCGCCGAAGCCGCCGGGGCTGCGGGGCGCCGGACGGGCCTCGGCCGTGCTGGTGTCGGCGGTGAGCACCTCGACGACCTGCGGACCCTTCTGACCCTGGGCCGTGCGGACAGTCAGCTTGGTGCCGGGAAGGAATTCCTCGAAACCTGCGGCCTGGACCGCGCGGATATGCAGAAAGGCGTCGCCGCTGCCGTCGCCGAGTTCGACGAAGCCGAAGCCCTTCTCAGGGTTGAACCATTTGACAACCGCGTCGGCCTCAGGGCCATCGGAGAAACGCGGCGACATCGACGGCTGCCCGCCGAAAGAGCTGCGTTCCGCGCGCGGCTCATAGTAGTCAGGCTGACCCTGACCAAAATCATTATCGAACCCCCGACGGTTCGAATCACGGAATTCCTTACCTCGACCCATTTAATTTCTCGCTTTGGAGCTGCTTCAACTTGGACACTCGTTCACCGACATACACGTTTAGGGCGACCACTGTGCGGAAGCCTTCACGAAAGTCTGGAAGCGACAAAACTAATCTTATTGGACGAACTCCAAAGCACCGGCGATGTCATTCATCAACGTTCGCGAACGATGGTCCTCGCCTGCGCTTCAGGCGCAGACCCAATACATTTGCAGGAACGGTAGGTTTTTGTAAAGCGCCTGATTCGGTCTTCGCTCCTGCGCACGCGAATTAACGCTCCCGATGCGCAGCGCGTTACTCGCAACATGACGTTTCCGCCTTGACCTCGAAGGCTCGGCGAAGCACTTCGCATCGGATTTATTAGAATTTTTCGATATTCCAACCCGGACCTGAGCGGCGTGTGCGGCTCGACAATCTTTTCGCCCCGTGTCACGAACGCGGCGGGGCCGGCCCGAAACGTGGCGTTCCCTAAAAACACGTGAATCCTACGCGCCACCTTCGGTTTCCCATGTCCGCCCCCTCGAACACCGCCCTGTCCCACACTGAGCGCCTTCGGTCAGCCGACGCGTTCCGGGACTGGTTCGCGACGCTTCGTCGCATCCATTCGGTCGCCGGGCTCGTTGTGATCGGCCTCGTCTCGATCGTCTTCTCGGTCGCTTTCGAGCCCGGGCCCGCATTCCAGTTGGCCGTCGCGGCGACATTGATCCTGTTGCTCTCGCTTCCCCACGCCGTGCTCGATCAATACTCTGCTTTCGTCGCGCTCAAGCCGTTGATGGGCGGCCTTTGGCCGATCGGTTTCCTGTCGATTTACGGCGGCTGCACGATCCTGGCATTGCTTTTGTGGGTTCATGCTCCGGCCTTCGCCGCCGCGCTTTTCCTCGGACTCGCCGCGCTCCATTACGGTCTTGCCGATCTCGCGGACCGGGGTGTGATGCGCGCGCTCGAGCTCGTCGCCCGCGGCTTTGCGCCCTTCGCGCTCGCGCTCCTGTTCAACCCGGAGCCGGTGGCGGCTCTGGTCGGCTGGTTGATCCTCGACCTGCAGGCCGGAGGCGCTTTCGTCCATGACGTCGCCTTGCCGGCCGCCATGGTCTGGCAGGTCGTGTGGGCGCTCGTCGTCGCGCGCCAGCTATATCTGGCGATGGCGCGTTCCCAATGGCGTCCGGCTCTCGTCGCGGCCGAGATGTCCATGCAGGTTCTCGCCTTCGCCACGCTGCCGCCGCTCATCGCTTTCATGTTGTTCGCCACGCTCATGCACGCGCCGCGTCATGTCTTTGATTTCGCGCGCCGCAATCCCTGGCTCGGCGATCCGCCGCGCGCGCTTCTGCGGGTCATCCGCGCCACTGTCGTGCCGACGGCGCTAGCCGTCGGCGGAATGGCGGCGGCGGGCTACTGGGCCCTTGGCGCGCCGGCTACCGACACGCAATTGGTGCGTATGGCTATATGGCTCCTGACCGCGTTCGCCGCGCCCCACGCCGTCCTGACTTTTCTCGCCCTGCGGCGCTTCGGAGGTCTGATCGAGACGGAAGCGCCCGGGAGCGCGACGGCGGAAAGCTCCATCACTCGATGACGTAAATGGAGACCGGCGCGACGCCGCTCGCGATCATGCCGAGGCGATGCGCTGCGCCCTGCGCCAGATCGATCACCCTGCCGCCCGTAAACGGGCCGCGATCGTTGATCCTCACATCCACGGACTTCCCGGTTCGATCATGAACGACGCGCACGCGCGAGCCGAAGGGTAGGGTGCGATGCGCAGCGGTCATGCCGGAGGGGTCGAAACGCTCGCCGTTCGCGGTGCGTGAGCCGTGACGATAGAAGGAGGCCGTGCCTGACTGGATCTTGCGGCCTTCGGGAAGCGCGGCGTAGATCTCGGATTTCGCCGGCGCCGGCTTCTCGGCGACCGCATCGGGGGAGACGCAGGCGGCCAACATGAGCAGTGGGGCGGCGGCGAGCCCCATTCGGAGAAGCGAGAGCATTCCGTGATCCGGAGCTGTTGCGGATCACGGAGTTATTTCGGTGGGCGTCGGCCGAAATGCGGCGGGAATGGGACGAATAGAGGCGACTTGGCCGTAGAGCCGCCGATCACTTCGGCTGGATGCTGCGCAGATAGGCCACGATGGCCCCGATCTCGTCGGACTCGAAGCTCAATTCCGGCATCTGCGGCGAACCTTCGTGGCCCACGAAGATCCCTTCGGCGAGAGCCTCCTCAAGGCTTTCGACGGGGTATCGCTCCGAGAGCGTGCGAAAGGCCGGAGCGTTGGCGACCGGGCTGGCCCCGGTATCGCCGATCGCGTGACATGAGGCGCAATTGGCATCCAGAAGCGCCCGTCCGGCCTCGACCTCGAGAGCTCTCGCCTCCTCGAGAGACGAAAGTACGAAGAAGCCCGCGGAGACGAGGCTGGCGACGGCCGTGGCGCGTATCGCTTGTCCGATTCTCATTGCTTTCCTCGTGGTTCCTTTCAGGCCCAGCTGATGCGCAGGGCGTTGACGGCCCGGTCTACGGCCAAGGCGAATAGGGTTACGGAAATCGCCGCTGCGAGCGCCATCCCGGCGACGCTGCTGCGCAGGACGCGGAGCTGGAAGAGCAGCTCGCGTCCGAAATAGCTGAGCGCCAGCGCGATCAGCAGCAGCGTCGGCGCCGTGAACAGATAGGGCCCGGTGGCGATGGCCCGCGGGCTCGCCGGATCGATGAACGGCATGATGTTGGCCACCCACGGCGCATGAAGAGCCGCATAGAGCGCGGCGCCCCAGGCCAGCGCGCTGACGACGGCCAGGTGGGTCACCAGTTGGCGATGCAGGCGGGTGAAATCGGACGCGTGGGCGGAGAACACTGGGCGATCCTTCGATCATTGCATTGCAACGATCGCCCGCAATTCGTTAACGCCGCATTAAGGTTGACTGTTGGGTACACGAAAAAGGCCGCCCGAGAGGCGCTGCGGCCTTTTTGTCGAAGCGCGATCCGCGGACGCCGAGACCTTCAGGCCTTCGACGTCTCCATCAGCTCCACGAAGCGGTCGAAAAGGTAATGGCTGTCGCGTGGGCCGGGAGAGGCCTCGGGATGATGCTGCACCGAGAAAGCCGGGCGGTCGGTCAGCGCGACGCCGCAATTCGAGCCGTCGAAGAGCGACACATGCGTCTCGACCGCGTTCGCCGGAAGCGTCTTCGGATCCACCGCGAAACCGTGGTTCATCGACACGATCTCGACCTTGCCGGTGGTCTTGTCCTTCACCGGATGGTTGGCGCCATGATGCCCCTGGCCCATCTTCATCGTCTTCGCGCCGATGGCGAGAGCTAGCATCTGGTGGCCGAGGCAGATGCCGAAGGTCGGGATCTTGCGGTCGAGCAGGGCCCGGATCGTCGGCGCCGCGTATTTGCCGGTGGCCGCCGGATCGCCGGGGCCGTTCGACAGGAACACGCCGTCCGGCCGCAGCGCGACGATTTCCTCGGCGCTCGCCGTCGCCGGCACCACGGTCACCTTGCATCCGGCGTTCGCGAGAAGGCGCAGGATGTTGCGCTTGACGCCGTAATCGATGGCGACGACGTGCTGCTTCGTTTCGGCGCGCAGGCCATAACCCCGGCCCAGCTCCCAGGGGGTTTCGTTCCACTCGTAGCCGGCCTTCGCGCCGACGAGGGGCACGAGATCCTGGCCGGCCATGCTCGGCAGTTGCGCCGCGCGGCGCTTGAGCTCGTCGATGTCGAAACGACCCGCTGGATCGTGCGCGATGACCGCGTTCGGCATGCCTTCGTCGCGGATAAGCGCCGTGAGCGCGCGCGTGTCGACGCCGGTGATCCCGACGATGCCGCGCGCCTTTAGCCATGCGTCGAGATCGCGGCTGGCGCGCCAGTTCGACGGCCGGGTGATGGGAGCGGCCAGAACCACGCCCCGGATCGGGGAGGCGGCTTCCGCATCGACCGATTCCGTGTCTTCCTCGTTGGCGCCGACATTGCCGATATGCGGGAAGGTGAAGGTGATGATCTGCCCGGCGTAGGAGGGATCGGTCAGGATCTCCTGGTAGCCCGTCATCGCCGTGTTGAAGCAGACTTCGCCGGCGGCGACCCCCGTCGCCCCGATGCCGTAACCCTCCAGCACCGTGCCGTCCTGGAGCACGAGCACGGCCGTGGTCCGGGCTTCCGCCCAGCCTTCTTGCGTCGGATCGTCTTGCAGCATCGCTGATTTCTCTAGTATGTGCGGAGGCCGTCCGGCGCGCTCGCGCGCGCCGCGTCGCGATGGCCTTCGCTCGGGCGCCTGTTGGGCGTGACTTAAGGGTGTGGCCGCGCGGCGTCAACGCCGCTCAGGCGGGATAACTGGAGAATTCGATGTTGCGCGAACGTTTCATGCAGGAGCTCAAGGATGCGATGAAGGCTGGCGAAAAGCGCAAGCTCGCGACCATCCGGCTGATCCAGTCCGCGCTGAAGGACAAGGATATCGAGGCGCGTGGGCTCGGCAAGGAGCCGGCCTCCGATGAGGATATCCTCGCGCTCCTCCAGAAGATGGTGAAGCAGCGCCAGGAATCGGCCGCGATCTACGCCGCGAACGCGCGTGAGGAACTCGCCGCGCAGGAGAACGAGGAAATCGCGATCATCGCCGGATTCCTGCCCAAGCAGCTCGACGACGCCGAGATGCGCGAGGCGATTCGCGCCGAGATTGCGGAGACGGGCGCGGCTTCCGTCAAGGATATGGGGAAAGTCATCGGCGCTCTGCGCGGCAAGTACGCCGGTCGGATGGATTTCGCGAAGGCGAGCGGCGTCGTGAAGGAGCTTCTCGCCGCAGGCTGACAGGGCCGGCGCGGGGATTCAGCCTGCCGGGCGCTGGTCCGTCATGACGAGGCGCGCGCCGCCTTCGGTTTGCGGAACCACGCGCCGGTAGAAGCACGAGCGTCGGCCCGTGTGGCAGCAGCCGCCGTCGCCGCCGACCCGGACCCGCAGGATGATCGCGTCCTGATCGCAGTCGACCAGCATCTCTTCGACCCGCTGGACCTGGCCGCTCGTCTCGCCTTTGAGCCAGAGCGCCCCGCGCGATCGCGACCAATACCAAGCCTGTCCCGTCTCGAGCGTCTTGGCGAGCGCCTCGGCGTTCATGTGGGCGACCATGAGCACGCCGCTCGTGTCGGCGTCGACCGCGACGGCGGTGATCAGGCCGTTCTCGCCGAAACGCGGCGCCAGCACTTCGCCTTCTTCCAGCACGTTCTTGTCGGTCGTCCGCGGGAACAGCGTGTCGGTCATGCTCACCTCTCGCATCGGCCTTTTGATCGCCCCGGACCGGGGGCGTTTCATCAATGCCAATGCGCGGGGGGAGTCAACCTTGGGCGATCATCGGATCGACGACCGCAATTGCGTGAAGAAGCGCACTTGCTCGGAAGGCTCGTCCTTGAAAACGCCGGTGAAGGTCGTCGTCACGGTCGAGGAGCCCGCTTTCATCACGCCGCGCATGGACATGCACAAGTGCTCGGCCTCGATCATGACCGCGACGCCGCGCGGGGCCAGCGCGTCCTCGATCGCGTCGACAATCTGAGCGGTCATCGTCTCCTGCGTCTGGAGGCGGCGGGCGTAGACATCGACGAGCCGCGCGAGCTTCGAGAGGCCGACGACGCCCTTCGACGGGAAATAGCCGATATGCGCCTTGCCGAAGAACGGCACCATGTGGTGTTCGCAATGCGAATGGAACGGAATGTCGCGCACCACGACCATGTCCCCGTAACCCTCGACGTCCTCGAACACCTTCGAGAGAACCTCAGCAGGATCCTCGTCATAGCCGGCGTAGAGCTGGCGATAGGCCTCGGCGACGCGCTTGGGCGTATCCAGCAACCCTTCCCGCGTCGGGTCGTCGCCCGTCCAGCGGATCAGGGTGCGCACGGCCGCCTCCGCTTCCTCGCGGCTCGGACGTTCATTGGGGGACTTGTCTGCGTCGACCGTTGTCTGACGCGAGGACAAGGACTTAACCACAGCATCCATGTGGAGCCTCCCGCTCTGGAGCATCACGAGCGTCTACGGAATGCGGACGCATCTGGACCATGAGGCGATCCGTTTGCGACTTCTGGCCGCATCTCGCCTGACGGACAGGAAAAGCCTATGTTGAGAAGGCGTCAATGAAAAGGCGCCCGGGGCGCCGGGCGACATCGGGTTTCACGATCATGCTCGACGACATCTACAATCGGCGAATCCTGGAGCTGGCGGCCGATATTCCGAGGCTCGGGCGTCTGCCGGCCCCGCAGGCGAGCGCGACGGCGCATTCGAAACTGTGCGGTTCACGCGTCACCGTCGATATTGTCATGGACGGCGACGTGGTCGTCGATTTCGCACACGAGGTGAAGGCCTGCGCGCTTGGCCAGGCGTCTTCCTCGATCATGGCGCGCCATGTCGTCGGCGCGCGTGCGCAGGAATTGCGCGACCTGCGCGATACGATGCGCCTGATGCTCAAGGAAGGCGGCCCGGCGCCCGAAGGCGCCTGGGAGGAGCTTCGCGTTCTCGAACCCGTCCGCGAATTCCGGGCCCGCCACGCCTCGACGCTCCTGACATTCGATGCAGTCGTGGACGCCGTGAACCGGATCGAGGCGGCGCGGGTCGCGCGAGCGGGGTGAGGGGGGCGCCTGCGGGCATCAGGCGCGTGGTTCGCCATCCTCGGGCGGTTCGTCGTCATCCTCCTCCTCCTCGCCTCCCTCAATCTCCAGCGGCGCGAACAGGTCCGAATCATCCAGCGGCTCCTCGTCCTCGCGCAAAGTCGCGTCGTCGGAAGGCGAGGGGATGCTGAGGCCGACGGGTATGCGGCCGTCGATGAAGCCTGCGCCTTTCAGTTCGTCAAGGCCGGGCAGGTCGTCGATGCGCTCCAGTCCGAAATGGTCGAGGAAGGCCGGCGTCGTGCCGTAGGTCACGGGCCGTCCGGGCGCGCGGCGACGACCGCGCAGGCGCACCCAGCCCGCCTCGATGAGCGTGTCGAGAGTGCCCCTCGATGTGGAGACTCCGCGAATCTCCTCGATCTCCGCGCGTGTGACCGGTTGGTGATAGGCGACGATCGCGAGAATTTCCGTCGCCGCCCGAGAGAGCTTGCGCGGCTCGGGCGCATCGCGAACGAGGATATGCGCGAGATCGTCGGCGGTGCGGAAGGCCCAGCGGCCGTCGATATGCGTCAGGGCTACTCCGCGTCCGGCATAGCGGCGTTCGAGATCGGCGAGGACGCGCTCGACATCGGCGCCCGGCGGCAGGCGCAGCGCGATCTCCTCGCCCGAAAGCGGCGTTGCGGAGGCGAAGAGCAGCGCCTCGGCGATACGCACCCCCTGCGCATGGTCGCGCGCGTTGAGAAGCTCGACATTGATGAGTTCCGCGATGGAGCGCATGTTGGCTTCCTCGCCCATCAGACTGCAGCCTCCGTGATCGGTTTGATCCACAGCGGCGCGAAAGCCTTGTCCTGCCGGATCGCGAGCTTGCCTTCGCGCGCCATTTCGAGCGAGGCCGAAAGCGCCGAGGCGACGACCGTGGCGCGCTGTTCCGGGGTCGCGACATAGGCGGCGAGGTAGGAATCGAGGCGCATCCATTCGATCGTGTGGCCCAACAGACGCTCCAGCGCCTCGCGCGCCTCCGCCAGCGACCAGACGATCCGGCGCTTCATGGTCATGTGCGTGGAGAAGCGTTTGCGCCGCTCCTGCGCATAGGCCGAGAGCAGATCGTGCAGCGTCGCGTCCCAGATGGGGAGGTGGCGCACGCGCAGGGTCTCGGGGGCGCCGCGCGCAAAGACGTCTCGGCCGAGGCGCGGGCGCTCCTCCAGCAGTTTCGCCGCGGCGCGGATCGTCTCCAGCCGTTGCAGGCGAAGGGCCAGTGCGGTCGCGAGATCGGCCGCCGACGGCTCCTCGCCTTTGGGCGGTTCGGGCAGCAGCAGCCGGGATTTCAGGTAGGCGAGCCACGCGGCCATGACGAGGTAATCGGCGGCGAGCTCCAGCCGATGTTTGCGCGCGGCCTCGATGAAGACGAGATACTGCTCGGCGAGCGCCAGAATGGAGATCCTGGCGAGGTCGACCTTCTGCCGGCGGGCCAGTTCCAAGAGCAGATCGAGCGGCCCCTCGAAGCCGTCTACATCGACGACGAGCGTTTCCTCGGCGTCGCGCTCGCGCCGCGGTCGTCCTTCTTCGAAATCAACGATCTCCGCCATGAATCGACGCCGTTCCCAATCGCAATCCCCTTCGGGAGCAGTGTGAGAGTCGCGCGTTCAGGCCCGGGCTGCAAGCAATGCGTCGAGTTCTGCGCGCGCATCCACAGGATCGAAGTCCGTTTCACCCCGGTTTCGCAGGCCGAGCGCGCTTCGTGAGCGTCTTTCGGCGGCAGCCGAGAGCGGCCGGGCCTCGGAGGCGACGGCGATCATCTCTTCCATGACGCCGCTGCAATGAAGCGCGAGGTCGCATCCGGCGGAGAAGAGCGTCCGCGTCCTTTCGGCGAAATCTCCTGCAAGCGCCTGCATGCCGACATCGTCGCTCATGAGCAGCCCGTCGAAGCCGATATGGCCGCGTATCACGTCGGCGATCACGCGCCGGGAATGGGTGGCGCAATGCTCCGGGTCGATAGCGGTGTAGACGACATGCGCCGTCATCGCGAGAGGCAGGTCGGCCAGCTCGCGGAAGGGCGCGAAATCGCGGCGCTCAAGCTCCTCGCGCGAGGCGTCGACCACGGGCAGCGCCAGATGGCTGTCTACGCCCGCGCGTCCGTGGCCGGGTATGTGCTTTGCGACGGGCAGCACGCCTTCGTCCAGAAGCCCCTGCGCCGCCGCGCGGCCGAGGCGCGCGACGATGGTCGGGTCATCGCCATAGGCGCGGTCCCCGATCACGTCGTGCGCGCCTGTAACGGGCACGTCGAGCACCGGCAGACAATCGACGTCGACGCCCAGCGCCGCGAGATCACGCGCAATGAGCCTCGCGCCGAGGCGCGCCGCGCGCTCGCGCAGTTCCATGGGCAGCGCCGGATTGGCGTAGGCGCGCCCTGGCGGATAGGTGGGCCAGTGCGGTTCGCGCAGGCGCTGCACCCGTCCGCCCTCCTGATCGATCAGGATCGGGGCGTCGTAGCCGACGCTTTCGCGAAGCTCCGCGCAGAGCGCTCGCACCTGTGAAGGGTCGTCGACATTGCGCTTGAATAGAATGAAGCCCCAGGGCTTGGCTTCGCGGAAGAAAGCCCTCTCGGCCTCGTTCAGGGCGAGGCCTGAACAGCCGAAGATCGTCGCAAAAAGGGTCATGGGAGCGCCGTGCTGGCGTTAAAAAGGGGCCGACCTCGCCGCGTTTGGCGAGGTCGGCGGGGCAGGGTCAATTGCGGGCGACGAAGCAGTCGCCGCCGGCGCCCTTGATCTGCTCGCACAGGCCATTCGCCTCCGCGAGAGCATAGGGGCCGACGCGAACCCGGTAGATTATGGAGCCGTTCACCTCGGCGCGCATGATGATCGGGGACGCGCCGCCGATCAGGTTCGAGTAGCGATCGCGGAACTGGGTGAAGGCCTGCTCGGCGCGCGCCTGCGAGTCACGGATGCCGAGCTGCACCGCATAGCCGCCGCCTACGGAGGTCGGCGCGGCGGCGCTCGCGGTCTGCTGCGGTACGGCGGGCGCCGGAGCGGGGGAGCCGGTCAGAGACAGCGGCGCGGCGGGCGGCGGCGGCGCCTGTTGTGGCGCGACGGGCTCCGGGGCGGTCGCGATCTGGACCGGCGCCTCCGGTTCCTGCGCGGGCGTAGGCGCGGCGTCCCGCACGACCTGCGGCAGGGCGGGAGAGCGCCACGGAGCCGAAGGCACGTGATTCGTGGGCGCGGAATCCGTAGCCGTCGCCGGCTCGCCTGAAGCTGATGGCGCCTGCATGAATGAAGCCGTTTCGTTGCGTACGATCGTTCCATCCGGACGTACGGTGACCGTGCGCACGCGGCGCGGCTCACCGAGTTCGGCCACCGCCGCCGACACGGCCGCCGAGGGCTGGAAATCGTCAGCCGGCGCGATCGCGCCGGCCAGGGCCTGGGCGATCGGATCGTCGGCGCGACTCTGCTGCGAGGCGGCGGGCGGAGGGAGCACGACGCGCGGAGACTGGCGCGAGACGGCGGCCACGTCGACCGGCTGCTCCTCGCGATCGACGACGCGGGTTTCCTCTTCGCCGGCGCGCTCGAATATCTGCCGGTCCTGATCAGGAATCTCTACGCCGCCCGGGTTCTGGGGAGCCACCTTCAAAGGGCCTTCTTCGGCAAGAATGAGCGGCGGCTCGCCGGGCGCGCGCCGATCGCCGTAAAAGACGAGCGCGGCGGCGACGCTGATTACCGATACGCCCAGGAGGGCGCCGACGAGAACGAGGCGCTTGCGGCCCCGGCGCTCGGGCTCGCGCGCCATGTGCCTCTCGTCTGCGAAGGGGTCGTCGTCCGGGTAGAGATTGTCGTCCGCATAGCGGTTGTATGCCGGGTCGTCGGCGTAGAGGTCATCGTCGGGATGACGCGGCGGCGCGACCGTCGCGAGGCGGGGGTCGGCGACGCCATGGGGCGCCGGATAAGCAGCGTTCGCCTCGGCGATGTAAGCGTCGAAATCGGGCGATTGGGGATTGTGCGGATCGTGGCCGGCATCGGGATCATACGGCCCGGCCGCCCATTCCGGCGCTTCGCGATAGGGGTCGTCCGAGTACGGCTGACGGGCGTAATCTTCGTCAGAATAGTCTTCGGGATAACGCGCCTGCGGCGCGTAAGGATCGGCCGCGCCCTGCTCGTCAGGGGCGAAATCGTCAGGAGCGTATTCCTGAGACAGATATTCCTCGGGCGCGGCGCGCGCGAACACGTCGTCGTTCTCGAGGTCGCCCCGGCGCGGCTGGATTCCGGCGTGATCAGCGTTCAGCATGGCCCTATATGGATCGTCCTGACCGACGATCCTGGCGAGTTCAGCCAGGGGGTCGTTCTTCGCCTGGGCCGGCGCGGCCGGCGTGGCGTAGGACGAGGGTTGCGCCTGCTGCGCAGTCTGCCGCAGCTGACGTTCGATCTCTTCGAGATCGATCGCCAGACGTTTCTTGGTGGAATCCGTCATCTGGTCTGGCCTCTCGTCGATCGCGCGGCAGGCTGGCCGCTTTGGCGCGACGCCGACCGCTAGCGCATTTCGTCGGGCGCCGTCACACCTAGGATAGCGAGTCCGGAGGCTATTACGCAACGCACGGCGCATGCCAGCCCGAGTCTCGCTCGTGTGGACTTTTCATCAGTTTGATTAATAAACCGTAATTGCGGCAAGTCTTTGCCCTTGCTCCAGAATTGGTGAAGCTGGCTGGCTAGTTCGTGCACATAGAAGGCGATCCGGTGCGGTTCGTGCGCTTTCGCCGCCGCCTCGACGATACGCGGATATTGCGCGATTTTGCGCAGAAGCTCGATTTCCGCCTCGTCGAAAATTTGCTCGCCCATGGCCGAAACGAGGGCCGCCGGCGAGAAATCAGCGCCCGGGAAAGCCTCGCCGGCCTGCCGGAAAACGGAGGCGCAGCGCGCATGCGCATATTGCACGTAGAAGACCGGGTTGTCCTTGGACTGCTCGACCACTTTCGCCAGATCGAAGTCGAGCGGCGCGTCGTTCTTGCGGAAAAGCATCATGAAGCGCACGGCGTCGCGCCCGACCTCGTCGACGACTTCGCGCAACGTGACGAATTCGCCCGAGCGCTTGGACATCTTCACCTGCTCGCCCGCGCGCATCAGCTTGACCATCTGGCAGAGCTTGACGTCGAGTTCGCCCGCGCCGCCCGTGACGGCGGCGACTGCGGCCTTCATGCGCTTGACGTAACCGCCGTGATCGGCGCCCCAGACGTCGATCATCACCGGGAAGCCGCGCTCGAACTTGGACCGGTGATAGGCGATGTCGGCGGCGAAATAGGTGTAGGCGCCATCCGATTTCAGCAGCGGCCGGTCAACGTCGTCCCCAAATTGCATTGCGCGAAAGAGCGTCTGCTCGCGGTCCTCCCAATCCTCGATCGGCGCGCCTTTTGGCGGCGGCAAGCGCCCGTCGTAGATCAGATCGCGGGCGCGCAGGTCCGCGATCGTCGCGGCGATCTCGTCGGTCTCGCCCTGCGACAGGGAGCGCTCGGAGAAGAAAACGTCGTGGCTGATCGCGAGAGCCGCGAGATCGTCGCGGATCATCTCCATCATGGCCTCGATCGCGGCGTCGCGCACGAGCGGCAGCCAATTCTCCTCCGGGCGGTCTAGCAGGCCGGGGCCATGGATATCGGCGAGCGAACGGCCGACGCCGACAAGGTAGTCGCCGGGGTAGAGGCCATCGGGAATCGCTCCGATGTCCTCGCCGAGCGCCTCGCGGTAGCGCAGGTAAGCGGAGCGGGCGAGAACATCGACCTGCGCACCGGCGTCGTTGATGTAGTATTCTCGGGTGACGTCATGGCCGGCGAAGGCGAGGAGATCGCAAAGGGCGTCGCCGAACACCGCGCCCCGCCCGTGGCCCACATGCATCGGCCCGGTCGGATTGGCGGAGACGTATTCGACGTTGACCTTGCCCGTGGTCGCGCGCGGGCCGCGCCCGTAATCGAGCCCCAGCGTGACGACGCTGCGCAGGACCTCCTCGTAGATCGCCGGATCGAGCCGCAGGTTGATGAAGCCGGGGCCGGCGATTTCGGCCGAGGCGATGCGCGGATCTTCGCGAAGATCGGCCGCGATGAGTTCGGCCAGGGCGCGCGGATTGGTCTTCGCTTCCTTGGCGAAGACCATCGCGGCGTTGGTCGCGAGGTCGCCGTGAGAGGGATCGCGCGGCGGCTCGACGACGGCGCGCGCCACGTCGATTTCCTGAGGCAGGGACCCGTTCGCCCGCAGCCTGTGGAGCGCCTGCCCGACGCGTTCCTCGAAGATCGCAAAAAGATTCATTTGCCGCCCGTTTCCGCTCTCGGCGAACGGCCGCCAGCAGACGCTGCGGCCTCATCCGAGGCGGCCTCATCTCATGACGCGCCGTTTTCTTCAAGGGTCGCGGGCGGGAGCGTCGGTATGGCGGCCGTAAGCGTGACATCGCCCGCGCGATCTGGTGTAAGCTCGCCCCATGCGCTACCCGCCCTCGATCCTCGACGAGATCCGCGCCCGGCTCCCCGTCTCGGAGGTGGTCGGCAAGCGTGTGCTCCTGAAGAAAGCCGGCCGGGAATGGAAGGGGCTCTCGCCCTTCAACGCCGAGAAGTCGCCCTCGTTTTTCGTCAATGATCAGAAGGGGTTCTACCATTGTTTTTCGTCAGGCAAGCACGGCGACATCTTCGATTTCCTGATGGAGACCGAGGGCCTCAGCTTTCCCGAGACGGTGGAGCGTCTGGCGTCGGAGGCCGGCGTGCAGCTACCGAAGGCGTCGGCGGAGAGCGTGCGCGAGGAGAAGCGCCGCGCGGGCCTGCACGAGATCATGGAGATGGCGGCGGCCTTCTTCTCGCAGGAACTGTCTGGGCGGCGCGGAACCAAGGCGCGTGAGTATGTCGAACGGCGCGAACTCGACGCGCGCGTCATAGAGCGCTTTCGCATCGGATATGCGCCAGCCGATCGCTTCGCGCTGCGCGACCATCTTGCGGGCAAGAACGTGTCGTCCGAGGCCATGATCGAGGCGGGGCTGCTCGTCACCGGCGACGACATCGCCGTGCCCTATGACCGGTTCCGCGACCGGGTGATGTTTCCGATCTGCGACATCCGAGGGCGCGTCGTCGCTTTCGGCGGACGTGCGCTTTCGGCGGACGTGCCTGCGAAATATCTCAACTCGCCCGACACGCCGCTCTTCCATAAGGGGACCATGCTCTACAACGCGCATCTGGCCCGCAAGGCGGCGCACGAGAAGAGCGCGGTTGTCGCGGTGGAGGGTTATATGGACGTCATCGCGCTGGCGCGAATGGGCATCCACCACGCCGTCGCGCCACTGGGAACGGCCTTGACCGAGGATCAGCTGGGCGCGCTCTGGCGGATGGCCGACGAGCCCATTCTCTGCTTCGACGGCGACAAGGCTGGCCGCCGCGCCGCGTTTCGCGCGCTCGACACCGCGCTGCCGATTCTGCCGGTCGGCAAGTCGCTGCGTTTCGCCATACTCCCCGAGGGCCGCGATCCGGACGACATCGCCCGGGAGGGCGGCGGGGCCCCGGCCATGAACGCGGTGCTCGAAGCGGCCTTGCCGCTCGTCGATGTGCTTTGGGCGCGGGAGCTCGAGGCGGGAGAGCTGGACACGCCCGAGCAGCGCGCCGCGTTCGAGCGGCGGTTGCGTCAGGCTGTGCGAGCGATCAAGGACGAGACGCTCCAGCGCTATTATCGCGACGAGATCGAGGCGCGCCTGTCCGCGCAGTTCGCGGGCGCACGGCGTCGTCGCGACGGAGGCCGGGGCGGCGGTTTCGAAGGCGCGAGGCGCGGAGGAGGGCGGTTCGGCGCCAACGAGCCGCAAGGCGCGCGCCTGCCGACCGGTTACCGGCCGAGCCCCGCGCTTCTGCGCAGCGGCCTGTTCGCCCGCAAAGCGCAGGACGGCGGGCAGGGCGCGCAGCCGCGCGAGGCCATGATCGTGAGCGCCTGCGTTGCGCACCCGCATCTTCTCGGCGAGCACGCGGAACTGCTCGCCGGGCTCGAGCTCACGAGCGCGGAGGCGCGCGCGGTATTGGGCGCGCTTCTGGACTACGCCTCCGAAGACGACGCGCCCGATCCCGAACTCGTTCGCGCCGCGCTGGCGCGCGCCGGACTGGCCGCCGCCGTCGATTCGCTGGCCGACCGCATTGTGCCCAGCCTAAGATGGATTCTGGACGGATTCGCGGATTCGGTGCGCGTCGCCGATGCGTTGAGGCAGGCGATCATCTTGCATCGTCGCGCATACACGCTACATAGCGAACTGAAGGCGGCCGAGCGCGCGCTCGCCGAGGACGACAGCGAAGCCAATCTCGCATGGATGCGCGAGGTTCGAACGCAACTGTCCTCAGTCGAGGGCGCAGAAGCCGACCGGGAAGACGGATAGGGGCCGGTTCGAAGATCTGGGTGGAGACGATCGCGGACAGCGACATCGATGCCGTTAATGCTGCGGGCGGCGGATCTTGAGATCCGGCGCCTTTGTCGGCTTATTCGGCCCAGGGTCGCCGCGATGGTTAACGGTTTGACAAGCCGGCTGATGTTTGATGGCCGGGCGGAGACTCGCGCGCTCCAGGCCGGGCGCGCCTCCGGCGAGCAGACTATCCGGCGCGCGGTCATCGGCGCGGGGCTGACAGGCGTTAGGAATTCTTGAATGGCGACGAAGGCGACTGAAACGACCGAAGCGGCTCCCGAGCAGACGACGGACGGGCCTTTGCTCGACCTGTCGGACGCTGCAGTCAAGAAGATGATCAAGTCGGCGCGCAAGCGCGGCTACGTCACCTATGACGAGCTCAACGAGGTTCTGCCTTCGGAGGAGTTCTCGTCGGAGCAGATCGAGGACGTGCTCGGCCAGCTCAGTGAAATGGGCATCAATGTCGTCGAGGCCGAGGAAGTCGAGGAAGGTCAGGCTGAGGCCGAGGGCGAGGAGGAGGCCGAAAGCGGCGATCTCGTCGAGACGACGACCACTCGCGCCGTCGCGACCCGCCCCGAGACGACCCGCGAGCCGACCGATCGCACGGACGATCCGGTGCGCATGTACCTGCGCGAGATGGGCTCGGTCGAGCTTTTGTCGCGCGAGGGCGAAATCGCCATCGCAAAGCGTATCGAAGCCGGCCGCGAGGCGATGATCGCGGGCCTTTGCGAAAACCCGCTGACCTTCCAGGCCATCATCATCTGGCGCGACGAACTCGTCGAAGGACGGGTGCTGCTTCGCGACATCATCGATCTCGAGGCGACCTACGCCGATCCTGAAGGCAAGGGCGCGGCGAAGACCGAAGAGGCGGCGGCGGCGGAAGCCCCTGCTGCGCCGGCGCCCGGTGAGGCAGCCGCCGGGGGCGAAGGCGATAGCGAGGGCGAGGGTGATCTCGACGACGACGACATGGACAACAACGTGTCGCTCTCCGCGATGGAGACGGAGCTCAAGCCCCGGGTCCTCGAGACCTTCGACCGCATCGCCGACAACTACAAGAAGCTGCGCCGGCTGCAGGTCGAGCATGTCGAGCAGCGCATGCAGAATTCCCAGCTCTCGCCCTCCCAGGAGCGCAGATACAAGAAGCTCAAGGAAGAGATTGTCGTCGACGTGAAGTCGCTGTCGCTCAACCAGAACCGCATCGACGCGCTGGTCGAGCAGCTCTACGACATCAACAAGCGCCTGCTTTCGCACGAGGGCCGGCTGATGCGTTATGCGGAAAGCTTCGGCGTCGGTCGCGAGGATTTCCTGCGCAATTATCAGGGCTACGAGCTCGATCCGAAATGGCTCCTGCGCGTCTCCAAGCTCGGCGGCAAGGGATGGAAGGATTTCGTGGCGCAGGGCAAGGACCAGATCTACGAAATGCGCGACCAGATCCACACGCTCGCCTCCGAGACCGGGCTCGAGATCTCCGAATTCCGCAAGATCGTCCACATGGTCCAGAAGGGCGAGCGCGAAGCCCGGCAGGCGAAAAAGGAAATGATCGAGGCGAACCTGCGGCTCGTGATCTCGATCGCCAAGAAATACACCAATCGCGGCCTGCAGTTCCTCGACCTCATCCAGGAAGGCAACATTGGTCTGATGAAGGCGGTCGATAAATTCGAGTATCGCCGCGGCTACAAGTTCTCGACCTACGCCACCTGGTGGATCAGGCAGGCGATCACGCGCTCGATTGCGGATCAGGCGCGCACAATCCGCATCCCGGTCCATATGATCGAGACGATCAACAAGATCGTGCGAACGTCGCGCCAGATGCTGCACGAGATCGGCCGCGAGCCGACGCCGGAGGAACTGGCCGAGAAGCTCGCCATGCCGCTGGAGAAGGTGCGCAAGGTTCTCAAGATCGCCAAGGAGCCGATCTCGCTCGAGACGCCGATCGGCGACGAGGAGGATTCGCATCTGGGCGATTTCATCGAGGACAAGAACGCGATCCTGCCCATCGACGCGGCTATCCAGTCGAACCTGCGCGAGACGACGACGCGCGTGCTGGCCTCGCTCACCCCGCGCGAGGAGCGCGTTCTGCGCATGCGCTTCGGCATCGGCATGAACACCGACCACACGCTCGAAGAGGTCGGCCAGCAATTCTCGGTGACCCGCGAGCGCATCCGCCAGATCGAGGCGAAGGCGCTGCGCAAGCTGAAGCACCCGTCGCGTTCGCGCAAGCTGCGCAGCTTCCTCGACAACTGAGCGTCCGGGGAGGCGAGGGGGAATGGTGAGGAGCCCGGACGGCGAACCGCGCGGCGAACTCACCGTCCGCACCCTCGCAATGCCTGCCGATACGAACGCCAACGGCGACATCTTCGGAGGCTGGGTCCTGTCGCAGATGGATCAGGCAGGCGGCATCGCCGGGGTCGAGAGGGCTCGTGGGCGCGTCGTCACGATCGCGGTCGAGGCGATGACCTTCATTCGTCCGGTCAAGGTCGGCGACGTGCTTTGCGTCTATTCGGAGATCGAATCGGTCGGCCGGACCTCGATGCGCATCCATATCGAAGCCTGGGCGCGGCGGTTTCGGGAGGAATTGCGCGAGAAGGTCACGGTCGCGACTTTCACCTTCGTCGCCATCGACGACGAGGGCAGGCCGCGCCCCATAGATCCGCCAGCGCTTCAGGCGAGCCCGTAACGGGCGGGCGGGTCGTTGTAGGTGTAGGGCAGCAGGCGCGAGAAAGCGTCACGCACGATTCCGTAGCATTCGCATGATGCCCGTCGCAGTCCCTCGATATCGACGCACTCGATCACGCCGCGACGATACCGGATCAGCTCACGGTTCTGGAGGTTGCGCGCGGCGGCGGTGATGGTCGTTCGCTGAACGCCCAAACTCTCGGCCAGCGCCTCCTGCGTCAGCGGTATCGTGTCGCTGCCTGTGCGGTCCCGGTAGGTCAGAAGCCAACGGGAAAGACGTTCCTCGACCGAATGCAGCGTTTTGCAGGCGATCGATTGGGCCATCAGTATCATGGCCGCTTCGGTGTAGCGCGTACGCAGATCCTGAATGCCGGGCGACGCCGCGAGGACATCGCGAAATACGTCCGCGCGGGCGCGCAACGCCCGGCCGGCGATCTGCACCACGACGCGACCGATCGACAATCCCGAGCCGGACACCGTTACGATGCCGAAGGCGCCCTCGCGGCCGACGGTGCTGGTTTCGACGAACCCGGAGCCGCGCGCACGGCTCTGGATCGCGAGAACCGCGCTTTGCGGAAAATAGAGATGACACACCGGCTGTTCGAACTCCGCCAGCGTCTCGCCGGGCAAAAGCGTTACGGGTTCGAGCCAGGGCAGCAGGGGACGCAATTCAGCCGGCTGCATGGCGAGCAGCAGTCGATTGTTGTCCTTACCCATGTCGTAAAGGCCGGACGGCTCCGCGACCGTGCGCACAATCGAACAATTGCGATCTGCGCCGTCGGACATCATCGGAAGGCTCCTTTTTCGGTATGCGTGCGCCGACCATTGCCCGGCTACGCAGACATTTTTCTTCTTTTCGGGCCGCCGCTACATCATTACACAATTGTCACTAGTATGGTCGGCTGTCAACGATTGATCGAACCGCTCAACCAGTCGATTGTGCGCCGCCGTATATCGGCCTTTGGTTACCGATTATGGTGTTGTGTGCGCTTAAAGATTGCGATGAGTGAAGCGATCCGGTCGGTCGCAATAGCGGCGCCTCATGCAAGCTTAAATTGTTCGAGCGGTCCGAGTCGGTCGTCCGTTCCTGCGCTCCAGCCGACATCGGTAAAAAAGCCGAAAATAGGAAAAAAAGCATTGACAGCGTAACGTTGTTCGGCTAGGTTGCATTCATGTTCGATTGGTGCGCGTTCGAAGAGAGCGCCTCGACGACCGTTGATCACATTCCTATCCGCCGGAGAGCGATATGTCCGAACCGATCTCGGTGAGGGCGGCGCGTCCTGTCGCGCCTGTCCGGATCGCGGCGCGGTTCCTGTATGAGAACGGCGTAGGCGACGTCGGGCAGGTCCGAAACTTTCTCGGTCTCGACGCAGGGGCGTTCGCCCGGCTGCGTCGCGCAGAGAACTGGGGCAGGCGCCGCGTCGCGCCACGCGCCCAGACCCTTGCACTGTATCTTTGCGCATTCGCGCGCGATGAACCCAAGAACGAAACCGAGGCTCCGCCTCCGGCGGACGCCCGACGCCTGGCGCAGGCTCTGCGACGCTTTGCGGCGGCTCGCCTGGCTCTTCTTGCCGAAGACGCGGGTGGTCGCGGCGCCGCCCGCGAGGTCGTCGATCTCACCCGCTGCCTGAAAGAGCTCGCGGCTCTGGAGGCGGCGGCGCAAACCCGGGAGGAGAGCGAAGCGGATGCGGCGAATCTGGCCCGCCGAGCGACATCTGATCTGGCTGAGATCGTTGCGCTCCAGGTTGAGCGCCTGCATCGACGATGTGGAGAGAGAGGCGCTTTGGAGGCTCTGTACCCCGCAGACGAGAGCGCTTCTGGAGAATCAATGGCCGCTTCTCGCGCGCGATGACCAGTTGCCACCCGCCTTCGCCGGGGACGGCTCGATCTGGACGATCTGGCTGGTGCTCGGCGGGCGCGGCGCAGGCAAGACGAGAACCGGCGCCGAATGGGTGCGCGGGATGGCGCTCGGTGCGCCTTGGCTGACGCGCGCGCCGGTCGGGAAATTCGCGCTGATCGGGGAGACCTTCGCCGACGTGCGCGACGTCATGATAGACGGGCCGTCCGGACTTCTGGCGATTCACCCGCGCGGAGAGCGCCCGATCTGGACGGCGACGCGACGACGGCTCGAATGGCCGAACGGCGCGGTGGCGCTGGCATTCTCGGCGGATGATCCCGAAAGCCTGCGCGGTCCGCAATTCGAGGCGGCCTGGGCGGACGAACTCGGCAAGTGGCGATACGCCGACGCAGCCTGGGACCAGTTGCAATTCGGGCTGCGGCTGGGCGCGCGTCCTCGTGAGGTTGTTACGACGACCCCGCGCGCGATCCCGCTCCTGCGTCGTTTGCTGGCCGACCCCTCTATCGCCCTGTCTCGGGCGAGCACGCAGGACAATGCAGGAAACCTCGCGCCTGCCTTTCTCGACGCCGTGGTCGGGCGCTACGCCGGCACGCGCCTCGGCCGGCAGGAACTCGACGGAGAACTCATCGAGGAGCGCGCCGACGCGCTCTGGACGCGCGATCTGATCGAGACGGCGCGCGGCGTGGATCATCCGCCGCTCGCGCGCATCGTCGTCGCGGTCGATCCGCCTGCATCGTCGCGGGCCGGCGCGGACGCTTGCGGCATCGTCGCTGTCGGCCTCGACGGGGCGGGCGTTTGCCACGTGCTGGCCGACGAGAGCGCCTCCGGTCTCAAGCCCCATGCCTGGGCGGGGCGCGCGGCGCGGCTCTATCGACGGCTTGAGGCCGACGCGCTCGTCGTGGAGGTCAACCAGGGCGGCGAGATGGTCGGCGCAGTTCTCAACGAGGTGGACCCTGGCTGCGCCGTTATCTCCGTGCGCGCGACGCGGGGCAAGCGGATGCGAGCAGAGCCCGTGAGCCTTCTCTACGTGCGGGGGAGGGTGCGGCACGTGGGCGCCTTTCCGGCGCTGGAGGACGAGATGTGCGATTTCGGGCTCGACGGGCTCTCGGGCGGGCGCTCCCCGGACAGGCTCGACGCGCTGGTCTGGGCGATCACGCATCTCGCGCTCGACCGCAAGGCCGATCCGCGCCTGCGCGCGCTCTGACACGCAGCGCGTCCCCGATCGCATTCAGGAGGATGACATGCTCGATCTGTTGCGCGACTTCGCGCAATCGCTAGCGCTCGGCCGAAAGGCTTCGCGCGTCGGCCCGGCCCTGGCGTTCTATCACGGCGGCCGCCCGATATGGACGCCGCGTGACTACGCCGCGCTCGCCCGCGAGGGCTTCCAGCGCAACCCGGTCGTCCATCGCGCCGTGCGGCTCGTGGCCGAGGCGGCCGCCTCGCTGCCGCTGATCCTGCGCGAGGGCGACCGCGAACTCGTCGATCACCCGGTCCTTCGGCTGCTGCGCAGGCCCAACCCTCGCGAGAGCGGCGCGCGCCTGATGGAGAGCGTCTACGGCCATCTGATGATCTCCGGCAACGCCTATCTCGAGGCTGCGACCATCGACGGAGAGCCGCGCGAGCTCTACGCGCTGCGCCCGGACCGGATGCGCGTCGTGGCCGGCGAGGACGGCTGGCCGGCCGCCTACGAATACGCAGTCGGCTCTCGCAGCGTGCGCTTTCCCATGCCGGATGCGGGCGTTGCGCCGATCCTCCACCTTACGCTCTTCCACCCGACGGACGACCATTACGGCCTTTCTCCCATGGAGGCGGCGGCCACAGCGCTCGACATCCACAACGCCGCCGGCGCCTGGAACAAGGCGCTTCTCGACAACGCGGCGAGGCCCTCAGGGGCGCTCGTCTTCGCCGGGGCGACCGGGCTGAGCGACGCGCAGTTCGACAGGCTCAAGGGCGAACTTGAGGACACCTATCAGGGCGCGCGCAACGCCGGGCGGCCGCTCCTGCTCGAAGGCGGGCTCGACTGGAAGCCGCTATCGCTCTCCCCGAAGGAGATGGATTTCGTCGAGGCGAAGGCGGCGGCCGCGCGCGACATAGCGCTCGCCTTCGGCGCCCCGCCGCTGCTGCTCGGCCTGCCTGGCGACGCGACGCATGCGAATTACGCTGAAGCAAACCGCGCCTTCTACCGGCAGACGGTGATCCCGCTCGCGCAGCGTACCGCGCAGGCGCTGGCGCAGTGGCTCTCGCCGGCTTTCGACGCCGAATTGACCCTCGTTCCCGATCTCGACGCCGTGGAGGCGCTGGCGCTCGAACGTGAGTCCCTGTGGCGGCGCGTGGGGGCGGCCGACTTCATCGACGAAGACGAGAAGCGCGAAGCCGTCGGCTACGGCCGGCGCGCGCGCCCGGGAGACGGCTGATGACGCTCGATGCGCTCAACGCGCTCGCGGGGGCCTTCGTGGAGAAGGGCGATCTCGGGCATCTGGCGCTTCTGGGCTGGGCCGTCGCTGCGAGCGGTTTCGCCGCGAGCCTTCACCGCGAGGCCGCCGCCGCCAGCCGTCGCTTCGACGAGTTCGTCCGCGAGCTCGCCATTTTCAACCGCCGCCATTCGGGAGAATGCGATCCATGAAGAAAATTCGCAGCAAGGACCCCGGCGCGCCTTCCTCGCGCGCCGTGCCGACCCGCGTCGAGACGGGGGGCGGCGTCCGCGAGACCTTCCGCGCCTTCATTCGCGCCTTGGAGAAGATCGACGGGGGTTCGGCCGACAAGGGCCGGGCCCCTTCCCGTTCCGGGGAGTGCGCGCGATGAAGGCGACTTATCCCGCCGCTCCCGAGATCAAGCTCCTCGCGCACGCTCCTGCGGTGACGACGCAGGATGGCGAATTCGAGGGCTACGCCAGCTTGTTCGACGTGCCCGATCTGACCCGCGACGTGGTGCGGCCGGGCGCTTTCGCCGGCAGTTTGACGAGGCGGGGAGCCGCTGGCGTGCGGATGCTCTGGCAGCACGATCCGGGAGAACCCATCGGCTCCTGGCTCGACATCCGCGAGGACCGGCGCGGCCTGTTCGTTCGCGGGCGGCTCAACCTCGCCGTGGCGCGCGCGCGGGAGGTTCATGCGCTGATCCGCGAGCGCGCCGTCGACGGCCTCTCCATCGGCTTCCGCGTTCAGCGCTCGACCAAGGAGCGCGCTACCGGGCGCCGCATCCTCGAGCAGGTGGATCTCTGGGAGATCTCCATCGTCACCTTCCCGATGCTGCCCGCCGCCCGCGTCTCGCAGGTCAAGGGCGTCGACGGCCTCGCCCTTGCGATCCGGAAGGCGGCTGATCGCCTCTTCGGGCGCCCTGACATCCGCGCCGCGCTCCTCTGAGCACGGCCCCGGCCCGCCAACCTCCAACCGAGAGACATTCCATGAGCGATATGCCCAACGACACGATCGAGACCAAATCCGCCGACGCGATCGCGGCCTTCGACGACTTCGCCCGCGCCTTCGAGGCCTATCGCGAGACGAATGACGCGCGCCTCGCCGAAATCGAGCGGCGCGGGTCCGCCGACGCGCTCGCCGAGGAGAAGCTGCGGCGTATCGACGACGCGCTCGACGAGACGAAAAGCCGCCTCGACCGGCTCGCGCTCCAGCGCGGGCGGCCTCCGCTTTCCGCCGATGCGGAGCGCGACGACGGCGCGAGCCTTCGCCACAAGGGCGCGTTCCACGCCTATATCCGCACCGGAGAGGCGGACGGGCTGAAGGCGCTCGAATCCAAGGCGCTCTCCTCCGGCTCGGGGCCGGACGGCGGCTATCTTGCGCCGGCGCAGGTCGAGGCCGAGGTGCTGCGGCGGCTCGCCCTGATCTCGCCGATCCGAGCCATTGCCGGCGCCCGCACCATTTCGAGCGGCCTCTACAAGGTCGCCCAGTCGGCGACCGGCGCGGCTTCCGGCTGGGTCTCCGAGACGGCCGCGCGTGTCGAGACCGCCTCGCCCTCGCTCGTCGAGATGAGCTACCCTGCGATGGAGCTTTACGCCATGCCGGCGGCGACGCAGACGCTCCTCGACGACGCCGTGGTCGATATCGACCAGTGGATCGCCGACGAGGTCGAGACCGCGTTCGCTGAGCAGGAGGGGGCGGCCTTCGTAATTGGCGACGGGGTGGCGAGGCCGCGTGGCTTTCTCGATTACGACACTGCGGCCGAAGCGTCGTGGACCTGGGACAAGCTCGGTTTCGTGGCGAGCGGGGCCGAGGGCGCCTTCGCGCAGGAGAGCCCCTCCGACGCGCTCGTCGACCTCGTCTACGCGCTCAAGGCCGGATATCGCCAGAACGCGACCTTCGTCTTGAACCGCAAGACGCAGAGCGCGATCCGCAAGTTCAAGGACGACAATGGCGTCTATCTCTGGCAGCCGCCGGCGGGGCCGGGCCAGAACGCCACGCTGATGAACTTCCCCGTCGTCGAGGCAGAGGACATGCCCGACATCGCGGCGGATTCCTTCTCGATCGCCTTCGGCGATTTCCGGCGCGGCTATCTCGTCGTCGATCGGGCGGGCATCCGCGTGCTGCGCGATCCCTATTCCGCCAAGCCCTACGTGCTCTTCTACACGACGAAGCGCGTCGGCGGCGGGGTGCAGGACTTCGCGGCGATCAAGCTGATGAAGTTCGCGGCCTGACCGCAGAGGACGTCGTGAGCGCCGGGCGGGCGCGGTTCGCTCGCCCGGCGGACGTCAGGCGGGTCTCTTCTACTGCGCCCAATCCTGCCACTCGGATCCGCGTCCCGTTCCCGGGCGCGGCATCGAGGTGTTCACGCCGTTGATGGCGCGCAGCTCGCGGGAGCGGGCGGCGATCCAGTCGAGATGGGGCGCGATCGGCGTAATCGCGGTCGAGCCGCCGCAGGCGGTGCGCCCGGTTTCCCCGGTTGCGCCGCTCGACCAACTTACGAGGCCGATCAGCCCGTACGTTCCAGGATCGCCCCGCAGGATAGGGCCGCCGGAATCGCCCTGGCAGGCGCCGGCGCCGGCGCGTTCGGAATTGCGCTCGCTGTCGGAGCCCATGAGCACCGTGTTGCCCATGCGTATTTCGCCGCGCAGGCGCAGGTAGGTGTAGCGGAGCACGCGCGCGCTGTTGCGGCGGCCGAAGGCGGTGGTGCCGAAGCCCGCGATCGTGACGTCCTCGCCCTCCATAGGACGGGCGAGGGGGACGAGCGGCATGGAGCGGAACTGGCGGCCGAAGGGGGCGTCGATGCGCAGGACCGCGATATCGGCGCCGGGCTGACGGCGCGGAGGAACGCCTGCTTCGAAAGTGGGGTGAAGCGCGGCGGCGATCGCCTCTCGCCTGATCGTCTGGAAGCGGCGATCGAGCCCGAAGACGCTGTAGCGCGCGCGGGCGAGGAGGCAATGCGCGGCGGTGAGGATGAGATCGTCGTCGATGAGCACGCCGGTGCACATTTCGCCGAGATCGCTTTCGATGCGAACGACGAAGGTGCGCAGACCGTCGGGATCGGTCGAGTTCGCGCCGCGCACGATCGCGTCCGCCGGCGCGGCGGCGACGAGACAGAACAACATCGCGAGGGCGAGGGTCGTGCGCAGTTTCATGACCCACTGTTTCGCGGTTTCACGCGCAAGACAAGACAGTATTCGTCACAGGTCAGCGCCATCGCGCCGCACGTCCCCAGCGGGACATCGTGGCGTCGATCCACGACCGCTGGGGCCCGAGCCGTACGCCTTGGCTGAGCTCGCCGCAAGCGCGACCGCCCGTGCCGGTGCTCCAGGTCGTGACGGCGAAGACCGCGCCGTCCGGCGACGCGATCGGGCCGCCCGAATCGCCCTCGCACGCCCCCCTCGTTTGTCCGCGCGGCGCCGACAGCCAGACGAGGACGGCGCTTGGGCCATAGGGCTCGACGATCGGCAGCTCGACCCGGTGGAAAGCGCCGGTCATCCGGCCGGTTCGATCGCTCTCGTCGCGCGTGCCGTAACCGCCGAGCGCGGCGACCGCGCCGGAGCGCAGATCCGCGCCAGTAAGGATCGCTGGCTCGAATCGCGCCGGTAGAGGGCGCGTCACACGCAACAGAGCCAGATCGATCGAACGCCGCCGGGTCCTGATCGCATCCGCGTCGTATTCGGGATGGACGACGATGTCGGCGATCTCGAGCAGGACCGGCGTCCCGTCATCGGCGCGAAAATGCGCGCGATGTTCGGGAGCGCGCGTCACGCAATGCGCCGCCGTCGCAATCACGTCGTCGGCGAGCACGACGCCCGAACAGACGCCGCCGTTCGAGCCCAGAACCATGATCGTCGCGGCGGCGAGGGGGCCGTTGTCCGGCGCGCCGCCGACCACCGCAAAGGCGTGGGGCGACGACGCCAGCAGGCCGGCCGTCAGGGCCATGGCCGCCGCGCGGCGGACGATTCGGGACATTGGCAAGAAGGATCGCATCTCATGATTCCGATACTCGTCGCGGCGCCCGCCGTCGAGCCCATATCGCTCGCCGAGGCGCGGGCCTACGTGCGACTTGACGACCCGGAGGCCGCTTTCGCCGAGGATGGGCTGATCGAAAGTCTTGTCGCGGCCGCCCGTCTTGCCGTCGAGGCGGCGACGCGGCTCAAGCTGATCGCTCAGACCTGGCGATTGTCCATAGCGACGCCGCCAGCGAGCCGGGCTATCAGGCTGCCGCTGTCGCCGGTTGCAGGCGTCATCGAGATCCGCGTCTTCGACGGCGCCGGACTCGCGAGCGTCGTAGATCCGCAGCTCTATCGTCTTCGGCAAGGGGTTCAGCCGCCGGTCGTGGAGTTGGAGCAAGGATTTCCCTCGGCCCCTGGCGGAATGGAGATCGACGTCGTGGCCGGATTCGGCGAAGCCCCAGCGAGCGTTCCCGCGCCCTTGCGTCAGGCGATCCGCGCGCTCGTCGCGCGCTGGTTCGAGGAAAGGGGCGACGGCGCTGCGCAAGCGCAAGCGGCGCTCCCCGCCGATGTCGCGCTCGCCATCGCTCCCTATCGCGACATCCGCCTGCGCTGAGGCGCGCCCTTCCCGGAGCAAGGAGAATCCTCATGCCGCGCAGCACCATCGGCGCGCGCCGCCGCCTGTTCATCATCGAGACGCCGCTCGACGCGCCAGACCATTTCGGCGGCTTCGTGCGCAGCTTCGAGCCGGGACCGCCCGTCTGGGGCGCTCTTGAGCCCATAGCGGCCGACGAGCGCCGCGATGGCGGGCGTGTCGAAGAGGTGGCGACGCACCGCGTGCGCATGCGGCCGCGCGCGCCCTTCGCGCCCGGCGCGCGCCTTGCGCTCGGACCCCGGCGTTTCCGGATTCGCGCGACCCGCGAGGCGGACGCGGCGGGGCGGGAATTCGTCTGTCTCGTCGAGGAGATCAAGCCGTGACCGGACCCATCCTCGCCCTGCGCAAGGCGCTTCTCGCCCATCTCGGAGCGGACGTCGCGCTTCTCGCCGCGATGGGCGGAACGCTGCGCCTGCACGAGGAGCCGCCGCGCGGCGACGCGCCCGTTTACGCCCATTTCGGCGATGCGCGCGCCGACGACTGGTCGGGCGAAGGGCATGACGGCTGCGAGCAGGAGCTTTCCATCATCGTGCGCGCACGACCGGGCTCGGCGGCTTTGGCGCTCGCAGCCGCCGACCGGATGGCGGAGCTGATCCACGACGCCTCGCCCCCGCTCGAGGGGCATCGCCTCGTCAATCTGCGCGTCCGGGCCTGCGAGATCGCCCGCGACGAGCGCAGCGGCTTCGCCCGCGCGACGCTGCGCGTTCGGGCCGTGACCGAGCGGCTTTGAGTCGCGCAGGTTTTCCCAACGAAAGGATCGGAACATGGCGGCACAGAAGGGGAAGGATCTTCTCCTGAAGATCCACGACGGCGACGGGTTCGTCGCGATCGCCGGGCTGAGGGCGCGACAGATCGCTTTCAACGCGGAGGCGGTGGACGTCACGCATGCGGAATCGGCCGGGCGCTGGCGCGAACTGCTCGGCGGCGCCGGCGTGCGGCGCGCCGCCGTGTCCGGCTCCGGCGTGTTCCGCGACGCCTCATCCGACGCGCTCCTGCGCGAGGCGTTCTTCGCCGGCGGCGTGTGTGACTTTCGCATGGACATCCCCGATTTCGGGGCGATCACCGGTCCGTTCCAGATCGTTGCGCTCGAATATCGCGGCGAGCATGCGGGGGAAGTGACCTTCGAGATCGCGCTGGAATCCGCCGGCGCCGTCGCTTTCGAAGCAGCGTGAGGAGGGCGTTCATGGCCAATCGCAGAAGGGGCGAGGCTGAAGTTCTGGCGGACGGGCGCGTCTATCGGCTCCGCCTGACGCTCGGCGCTCTCGCCGAACTGGAAGAGGCGTTCGCGGTGGATGATCTCACCGCGCTCGCAGACAGGTTCAACACCGGCCGGCTCGCCTCGCGCGACATCGTGACGATCCTCGCAGCCGCCATGCGCGGCGCCGGCCACGACGTCAGCGACGCGGACGTCGCCGCTATGTCCTGCGAGGGAGGCGTCGCGCCGCTCGCGGAAGCCGCGCTCGCCGCGCTGGAGGCCGCGTTCGGAGCCACGCCCGCGGACCCTCGGCAAGCGCAGGCGGAATGAGCGAGGCGGCGCCGGCCGCCTTCCCCTGGGAGGAGGCCATGGCCTTCTGCCTCGGCCGCCTGCGCTGGACGCCCCGAGATTTCTGGAACGCGACGCCGCGAGAACTCGCCGCCGCGCTCGACGGGAGCGGCGCCGCCTCGCGCGCACAGGCGCCCACGCGAGCGGTCCTCGCGGCCTTGATGGCTCGCTTTCCCGACTGACCCTTTCAAGGCCGCACGCTATCGGAGACGATCCATGGACCCCACGCTTCGCCCCGGCGACGAGCGCCACGAACTGCAACGCCGCGCCGAGGAGATCGAACGCCTGCGCGCGGTTTCGGAGCGTCTGGGAACGAGCCTCGCTGACGCTTTCGGCAAGGGCGCCGCCGAGGGCGGTCGCTTTGACCGCACGCTTCAGGGCCTGCGGCGCTCGCTCGTTGATTTCGGCCTGCGCATGGCGCGCGCGCCTTTGCAGCAGATGATCCGACAGGGCGTTTCGACGCTGATACAGGGCGTCGGCGCAGGGGGCTTTTCGCAGCAGGGCGTCGTGCGTCCCTTCGCGAAGGGGGGGGTCGTCGCTTCGCCGACCTTCTTTCCGATGCGTGGCGGGGCGGGGCTGATGGGAGAGGCCGGGCCGGAGGCGATCATGCCGCTTTCGCGCGGCCCCGACGGCCGTCTCGGCGTCGCCGCCGCTCGCGGTGAGCGCCCGGTGTCGATCACCGTCAACATCGCGACGCCGGACGCGCAGAGCTTTCGTCGCTCCGAGGCGCAGGTCTCCGCCGCGCTCGCCCGCGCCGTCGCGCGCGGGCGGCGGGCGATGTGATGAGGTCACGCAGCAGCGAGGATCGCGGCGATTTCGTCCTTCAGAATCATGCGACGTCGACGAAGGTCTTCTTCCGTCTCTTCCGAGGTCGGCTCGACGCGCGTCTCCATCCGATGAACCGCGCGATTGATCTCGTGATACTCGGCCGCCAGCCGCGCGAAATGCGCGTCCGACTGCTTCAGCTCGCGGATGCGCTCGACATGCTCGGGAAAGTCCTCGGCGAGTTCGTGGGGCGTATGTGCCATGGGCGGCTTCCTCCGTTTTCGGTTTCTTCAGCACATGAACCGATCACGCCGCCGCGGGCCTTGATCGTGGTCAAACGGCGTCGGTTTCGACGCGGTTTCAGGAGCAATTCCCATGGATCAGCCCTTTCACGAAGTCCGCTTTCCTCTCGACGTGGCGCTTGGGTCGCGTGGCGGGCCGGTTCGACGAACCGACATCGTTTCGCTGGCCTCCGGCGCAGAGCAACGCAACGCCCGCTGGGCGCGCTCGCGCCGGCGCTACGACGCGGGTCTCGGGGTTCGCTCCCTCAACGCGCTGCATGAAGTCATCGACTTCTTCGAGGAGCGGCGCGGGAGGCTTATCGGCTTTCGTCTGCACGACCGGATGGACTGGAAATCCTGTCCGCCGTCGGGCGTGCCGACGCCTCTCGACCAGCCTCTCGGGGCCGGCGACTGGGAGCGCGTCATCTTCCAGCTCCGCAAGACTTATGGCGGCGCTTTCGCGCCTTACGAGCGCCCGATCGTCAAGCCCGTCGCGGGGAGTGTGTGTATCGCCGTGGCCGGGATCGAGCTCGTCGAGGGAGAGGGCTTCGAATGCGATCCAGCGACCGGACTCGTCACGCTAGCGACAGCGCCAGATGCCGGGGCTCTCGTGACCGCCGGCTTCGCCTTCGACACGCCGGTGCGCTTTGACGTCGACGAACTCGACATCGACCTCTCCGCCTTCGAGGCGGGCGCGGCGCCGCGCATTCCCATGATCGAGATCGCGCCTTAAGCGCAGGAGTTCTCCATGCGAGACATTCCTCACGACTTCGCCGCGCATCTCGCCGGCGAAACGACGACGCTTTGCCGTTGCTGGCGGCTCGTCCGCCGAGATGGCGTCGTACTCGGCTTCACAGACCACGACGTCGACATCGCATTCGGCGAGACCGTTTTCGCGGCCCGCACGGGGCTCGAGGCGGCCGAGGCGACGGCGGAGCTCGGCTTCGCGGTGAGCGGCGGCGAGATCGCCGGCGCGCTCGTCTCCGCCGGGATCGCCGAGGACGACGTGGAGGCCGGGCTTTACGACGACGCGGGCGTCGAGACCTGGCTCGTCAACTGGGCTGACCCGCAGCAGCGGATCCTGCTCGACCTGCATTCCATCGGGGAGATCAGACGGGCGGACGGCGCTTTCGTCGCGGAGCTGCGCGGTCTCGCCCACCGGCTCGACGAGGAACGCGGACGCCTCTACCGCGCCGCCTGCTCCGCCGATCTCGGAGACGACGCCTGCGGCGTCGCGATCACGCCGACCGAAGGCGTCGTCTCCGAGACGGACGGGGCGCTGACGCTGTCGGCCGATGCGTTGGAAACCTTCGGACTCGACTGGTTCACCGGCGGCGCGCTCACCTTCACGGGCGGCGCGAATGCCGGGCTCAAGGTCGAGATCCGCCTGCACCGCGCGGGCGGCGCGCTCGACCTCTGGCGCAGGACGCCGCGCCCCATCACGCCCGGCGACGCCTTTGTCGCGACGCCCGGCTGCGACAAGCGCTTCTCGACCTGCCGCGACCGCTTCGCCAACGCCGTCAACTTTCGCGGCTTTCCCCACATGCCCGGCAACGATTTCATCCTGCGCGTGCCGCAGGAGGGCGAGCCCGGGCTCGACGGCGGCAGCCTGTTCCGATGACGCCGCGCCAGGCCGAAATCGTCGCCGCCGCGCGCGGCTGGCTCGGCACGCCCTATCGCCATCAGGCCTCGCTGAAAGGCGTCGGCTGCGACTGCCTCGGATTGTTGCGGGGCGTCTGGCGCGAGGTGGTCGGGCCGGAGCCGGAGGCGCCCGGCGCGTACACGCCCGACTGGGCCGAGGCCGGCGGGCGGGAGGCGTTGCTGGGCGCGGCTACGCGGCATCTTCGCCCGCTTGCTGCGCTCGAGCCCGGAGCGGTGGTCCTCTTTCGCTGGCGCGACGGGTCGCCGGCGAAGCATTGCGGCGTCGCGACGTCGCGCGAAAGCGTGATCCACGCCCATGACGGGGCCTGCGTGGTCGAGGTGGCGCTCGCCGGCTGGCTGCGCCGTGGGCTCGCGGCCGTCTTCGCCTTTCCCGAACGGAGCGCGCCATGACGACGATGATCCTGCAGACCGCGGGCGAGGCCGCCGGCGGCGCGCTCGGCGGGCCGCTCGGCGCCGCCATCGGGCGCACGGTTGGCGCTATGGCCGGGGCGGCGCTCGACGACGCGCTGTTCGGCGGCACGGGCGTGAGCCGCGTCGTCGAGGGCCCGCGCCTCTCCGACATGGACGGCCTCGCCTCGACGGAGGGGGCGCCGATCCCGCGCCTCTACGGGCGGGCGCGGCTCGGCGGCCAGCTCATCTGGGCGACGCGCTTCGAGGAGCAGGTGAACGTCACCGTCGAGCGCAGCGGCTCGCGCGGCGGCAAGAGCTTCGGCGGCGGGGGAGGCGGCGGGGGCGGAAGCGTCACGACCTACGAGGTCTCCTACAGCTACTTCGCCAATGTCGCGATCGGCTTGTGCGAGGGGCCGATCTCCTTCGTGCGCCGCGTCTGGGCGGATGGGCGCGAGGTCGATCTCACGCAGGTGGCGATGCGTGTCCATCGCGGCTCGGCGGGGCAGGCGGCCGACCCCCTCATCGTCGCCAAGGAGGGCGCGGCGAATGCGCCTGCCTATCGCGGGCTCGCCTACGTCGTCTTCGAGCGGCTGCCGCTGGAGCGCTTCGGCAACCGCGTCCCGCAATTCACCTTCGAGGTCGTGCGCGCGCTAGACGGCCTCAACGCCATGGTGCGCTCGGTCTGCCTCATCCCCGGCGCGAGCGAATTCGGCTACGAGCCGGCCGGCGTGATGCAGGTCATCGGTCCCGGCGCAACGCGGCCGGACAACCGCCATCAGTTTCAGGCGGGAAGCGACGTCGTCGCCTCGCTCGACGCGCTCACGCAGCTTTGCCCTAACCTAGGCAGCGTCTCGCTGGTCGTGAGCTGGTTCGGCGACGACCTGCGGGCCGGCCATTGCACGATCGCGCCGCGCGTCGAGATCCCCGTCAAGGTGAGCGATGGCGCGCAATGGTCGGTCGCCGGGCTCACGCGCGAAACGGCGCGGCTCGTGAGCTACGCGAACGGCAAGCCGGCCTATGGCGGAACGCCGTCGGACGCCAGCGTCGTCGCGTTGATCGGTCATCTGAAAGCGCGGGGACTGAAGGTCGTCCTCTATCCCTTCGTGATGATGGACGTGGCCGCCGGCAACGCGCTTCCCGATCCCCATACCGGCGCCGGCTCACAGCCTCCCTATCCCTGGCGGGGGCGCGTTGTCTGCGATCCGGCTCCCGGTCGGCCCGGTTCGGTCGACGGGACGGCGAGCGCCGGGACGCAGGTCGCGACGTTCTTCGGAAGCGCGTCGCCCGGCGAGGGCGAGTGGAGCTTCCGCCGGCATATCCTGCATTACGCGCATCTCGCGGCGCAGGCGGGCGGGGTCGAGGGTTTCGTCATCGGCTCGGAGATGGTTTCGCTGACGCGCGTGCGATCGGCTCCGGGCGTTTATCCGGCTGCGCAGGCGCTCGCGACGCTCGCTTCCGACGTGCGCGCCATCGTTGGCTCCGCGACGAAAATCCTCTACGCCGCCGACTGGACGGAATACGGCGCGCATGTGTTGGACGGCGGCGACGAGGTTCGCTTTCCGCTCGATCAGCTCTGGGCGCATCCGGCGATCGACGCCATCGGGATCGATTACTACCCGCCGATCACCGACTGGCGCGACGGCCACGCGCATCTCGACGCCGCTGACGCGCGCAGCCTCTACGACCTCGACTATCTCTGCGACAGGCTCGGCGCGGGCGAGGCGTTCGACTGGTTCTACGCCTCGCCCGAGGACCGCGCGGCGCAGGAGCGCACGCCGATCACCGACGGCGCCTTCGGCAAGCCGTGGCTCTTCCGCCAGAAGGATCTCGTAAGCTGGTGGAGCGAGCCGCATGTCGAGCGCGCCGGCGGCGTCGAGATCGGCGCGACGGCATACGCGCCGAAGGCGAAGCCGATCTGGCTCACCGAGATTGGCATTCCCGCCGTGGACAAGGGGCCGAACGGTCCGAACGTGTTCCCCGATCCGAAATCCTCCGAGAGCGCCTTCCCGCCCTTCTCGCGAGGGCTGCGGGACGATCTGGCGCAGGCGGCGGGGCTGGAGGCGATCATCCGCCGGTTCGATCCCGACCATCCCGAGCACGATCCAGTCCATAACCCGCATTCGCCCGTCTATGGCGGTCCGATGGTCGAGCCTTCGCAGATGGCGGTCTGGGCCTGGGATGCGCGGCCTTTCCCGGCCTTTCCCGATTTCACGTCCGTGTGGGCCGATGGCGGAAATTACGAGACCGGCCACTGGGTCACCGGACGGCTCGAGGGCGTGACGCTGGAGCGGCTGATCCGCGCGGTGCTCGCCGATTACGGCTTCGAAGCTTCGCTCGACATCGCCGCCGACGGCTTCGTCGAGGGTTTCGTCATCGACCGGCCCATGTCGGCGCGCGCCGCGCTGGAGCCGCTGGCGCGGCTGTTTGGCGTCGATGTCGTCGCCAGCGGGGGCCTCCTGCGCTGGCGCGGCAGGGGCGGGCGGGTCGTCGCCGCCATCGAGGCCGGGCGGCTCGTCGATGTCGAGGGCGAGCCGCTGATGCGGCAATCGCGGGCGCAAGAGACAGATCTGCCGGCCGAAGCGACGATCGTCTTCACCGATTCACAGGGCGAATACCGCCGCGCCGCCGCCGCCTCGCGCCGCCTCGCGGGCGCAAGCCGACGCGAGACGCGGCTGGATGCGCCCGTCGTCATGCGACGCGGGCAGGCCGGCGCGCTCGCCGACATCCTCCTCCAAGACGCATGGGCCGCCCGCGACGGCGCCTCCTTCGCTCTGGCGCCGCAGGAGGTCGCTTTCGAGCCGGGGGATATCGTCGAGATTCCCGCCCGCGCCGGCCCGCGCCTGCATCGCATCGCGCGCATCGTCGACGGTCCGACACGCCTGATCGAGACGCGCGCGGCCGAGCCCGGCCTGTTCGAGACGCCCGGCGCGCGCATCGAGCCGCCGACGCGCACGCCTCCCCCGACCGCTGGGAAACCCTTCGTCGTCGCGCTCGATCTGCCGCTTGCGCAGGGCGATCCGACAATCCTGCAATACCTAACCGCCTACGCCGATCCCTGGCCGGGGGCGCTCGCCGTCTGGCGTTCGGCGGACGGCGAGCGCTTCACGCAGACGGGCATCGTGACGGCGCCGGCGCAGATCGGTTTTCTCGAAGCGCCGTTGCCGCCGGGGCCGGTCTGGCGCTGGGACCGCGCGAATTCCATCGAAGTCGCGCTCACCTCCGGCGCGATCGCGAGCGTCGGCGAAATCGCCGCGCTCGGCGGCGCCAACGTGTTCGCGCTTCTCGACGAGGAGGGCGTCTGCGAAATCCTCGCCGTCGCCCATGCCGAGCTGATCGGGGAGGATCGCTACCGGCTCTCCGGCCTCCTGCGCGGGCTTGGCGGGAGCGAGGCGCAGGCGGCGCGGACGGCGCCTGCGGGATCGCTGATCGTGCGTCTTGACGAGACGATCGTCCCGCTCGCGCGCGGTCTCGCGGAGATGGGACGCGACTGGCTCTACCGCGTCGGTCCCGCCGGCCGGGGGCACGCCGATCCGGCCGTGACGGCCTTCGAGGCTCGCGTCGGCCGGCGCGCGCTGACGCCGCTTTCGCCGGTGCGGGTCTCGGCCCGGCGCGAGGCGGAGGGCGTGCGCATCGCATGGACGCGGCGCTCACGGATCGAGGCCGACGCTTGGGAGCCGCTCGACATCCCGCTCGGCGAAGAGCGCGAGCGCTACGCGGTCGAAATCGTCATCGACGGCGAGCCCGTTCGCCGGATCGAGACGGATGTTTCCCACGCCCTCTACGCCACAGCCGACGAGGCGGCGGATTTCGGCGCGCCCCAGGCCGCCTTGTCCATGCGCGTCGTCCAGATCAGCGCCAGCGTCGGCGACGGCGACGCCTTTTCGGGCCGCGTCCCCGTGCGCTGACGCGTCGCCCACCGTTTCCCGGAGGATCATCGAATGACCCAGACGCCCAATCTGTCGCTGCCCCTTCTCGCGGCTGCGCAGGCCCAGAAACACGTCACCCACAACGAAGCGCTGGCGCTGCTCGACGCCCTGACGCAGATCGCGGTCGCTGCGCGCGGCGTCGATGCGCCGCCCTCCGAGCCAATTGACGGATGGCGCTGCATCGTCGGCGACGCGCCTCAAGACGCGTTCGCCGGTCACGCCGGAGCGCTGGCATGGCGCGACGCTGGGGTCTGGCGCTTCCTCACGCCCAAGGCCGGCTGGGCGGCCTTCGTCGAGAACGAGGCGGCGATCCTCGTCCATGACGGCGAGGCGTGGCGCGAGATCGAGGATCTGATCGCCTTTCCCTTCGTCTTCGAGCAGCTCGGCGTCGGCACTTTTCCGGACGCCGCCAACCCCTTCGCCGCGAAGCTCAACGCCGCGCTCTTCGCCGCGCGGGGCGCAGGCGAGGGCGGCACCGGCGATCTCCGCCTCGTCGCCAACAAGGAGGAGGCGGCGCGCGTCGGCTCGTTCCTCTTCCAGAGCGGCTGGTCAGGGCGGGCCGAATTCGGCCTTCTGGGCTCTGACGATTTCGCGCTCAAGGTCTCGCCGGACGGAGCGACATGGCGCGACGCGATGACCGTCGACCGCGCCACCGGCGCCGTGAGCTTCCCGATGGGCGCGCAGCGCGTCGAGACCGCGATATTCACGCAGGACGCGGCGTGGACGAAGCCCGAATGGGCGAAGCTCGTCATCATCGAGGCGATCGGCGCGGGCGGGGGAGGCGGCTCGGGGGCCTGCGGGGGCGCGGGCGCGCCGCGTTTCGGGGGAGGGGGCGGCGGCGCCGGCGGCGTGGCGCGCGCGACGCTTCTCGCTTCCGAGATCGGCGCGACGCTCTCAATCGTCATCGGGGATGGCGGCGCCGGCGCGGCTGGCGTGTTCGACAACGACGAGGCGGAAGGACTCGACGGGGCGTCGGGCGGCGACTTGATCATCCTCGACGGGTCCGACGAAATCCTGCGCGCCGAGGGCGGACGAGGCGGGCGCGCCGGAGCCGTCACAGAACGTCCCGCGACGCGCGGCGGACTAGGCTCTCAGCAATACGGCAATTCCGGCGGCGCGGGATCGTCCGGCGAGGGTGAACCAGGGGCGGCCGGTCCCAGCGGCGAAGGTCCCGGCGGCGGCGCTGGCGGCGGAGGGATCGACACGGACGGCTCGCGAGGTTCCGGCGCCGACGGCGGCGTTGGCTACGCCGTCGGCGCGGGTTCCCGTTCGTCGCCGGGCGGCGATGGAGCCGGGCCGGGCGGCGGCGCATCCGGCGGATGGGGCAAGGCCTGGAACCGTGGAGCCGGCGGCGGGGGAGGCGGCGGAGGCGCGGGCGCGGCTTCCGAGAACGGCGGCGACGGCGGCGACGGCGCGGCTCCGGGAGGCGGAGGAGGCGGGGGAGGGGGAACGCGCCACGACACCACATCCGGCGCCGGAGGCGACGGCGCCGCAGGCGAGGCGCGAATCATCGCGCTCGGCTGAGGCCCCTATTTCTTGCGAAAAGCGTCCAGACTGACGACTTCGGCTCCGGAAGTCTGCTCGTCCTGCTCGCCGGAGCCGGCTTTCGCCTTCTTCGACGCATTCTTCCCGTCACCCTTGCCGTCGCTTTTTCCGTCGCCTTCGCCCTTGCCGTCAACTTTGACGGAATCGCTGTTGTCGGCATCACTCTTGCCGGCGGCGACCTTTCCTTCTCCCTTGCCGGCTTTCGCCTTTTCGGCGCCGGATTTGGTCGCGGATTCGGAGGATTTGGCCTTGCTCGACGAACGAGCGGGTGTGGCGCGCGCGGGTTCGGCGACTTCGGGCTCGGAAGCCGCGCCGCGTGGCGCATGCCCTTTCTCCTCGCCCTTTTCGTCATTGTCGATCGGCTCGGCCTTTCGGAGCTTCGAAACGGGCGATCCGAGTGAAGCCGGCGCGGCGAGGGCGGGGGGCTCCTGTATTTCAAACTTCAGGCCGAACTGAACCGACGGGTCGAAAAAACCCGTCATGGCGTCGAAAGGGATTAGCAGGCGTTCAGGAACGCCGGAGAACGACAATCCGACCTCGAGCGCATGCTCCGTCACGGCCAGGTCCCAGAACTGATGCTGGAGAACGATTGTCATGTCCTGCGGATACTTTTCCCGCATGCGCGTCGATAGGCGAACGCCGGGAAAATCGGTGCGGAACGAGACGTAGAAATGATGATCGCCGGGCAGGCCGTCGCGGGTGGCGTCGCCGAGAACCTTGCGCACCACGCCTTTCAGGGCGTCCTGAACGAGAAGATCGTAACGGATCAGGTCTTGCGTCATCGGTTCGTCCGAGGATCCCTGCAACGACGGCTCACAAAACAAGCGATGTTCGGCGCGAGCGCCGCTGGAAGTTAGGTGGAGGCTTCTGTTGCCAGGCGCCTCCGGGCCCCGCCTGACGACGCTAACCGCCAGGACTTGGTTCGGAGTCCTTAAGCCGCATTACGCGGCCGCACGGACTTCCATAGCATAGTTGTCATTGGCAACTATTGATCGGCCCGATAACGGCGGAACCATGCCGAGCGAAGAATTGTCCTTTACGCCCCTGTCGATCCTATTTCGCCCCCACCAGAGCCCACCGCCTGCGGTGGGCTCTGGTGGAGGCGCCGGGTACCGCCCCCGGGTCCAAAGGGTTTATTCCGACAACCGTTTATCGCCATATCCGTCTTGCGACGGCATTGCGAATATAGGGCCCAAGGACCGGGGACGGAAGGGGTAAATCAGGGCGGAACGCATTGCGCAGGCGTTTTCCGCACAACCGCGCCGTTCAGAAGATGTTCGGCCAGTTCTCGTCAGCGCTGCGAATGTCGGCTTCACGATTGCGCTCCCAGCTGCGGTGTATGCGGCGGGAATAGTTCAGATAGAGCTTTCCGTCGACGATGGCCCACGCTTCCGGGATCGTCGACGCCGCATAGCCGCGCGCCGCCGCCCAGGCGCAAAAGCCGCCGTATTGCGGCGCGAAGGCCTCCGGATCGGCGATGAAGCGATCCCTGTTGCGCGCATCGACGAAAAGCCAGACGGCGCCGTTCCAATCGGCCCGATGCGCTGACGATCCGCGACGCGCCCGACCCTCCTCGAAATAAGCGACCGGATCGGCCCCGCCCAGCGCAAAGCCGCCTTTCTGGTAGATGCGCGCGGCCTGTGCTCGCGCGCTAGTCGAGCGCATCACAGGCGCTAGGCAGAGCGCGCCTGCGATCAGGAGAGTGCGCCGTGTGGGGCTTATCGGGAATGATCCTTCCGTAAAAACGCAGGGAGATCGTAGACTGTGTAAGGTGGCGAGCGAAGCGTCGCCGGCCCCCCCCGCCGGTCACATTCGACTGATTGGCGCGCTGTCGACACGAGCGGGCGACGTCCTGTGAATAAGGCGGCTCCTGGCTCCCGTCGGTCATGTCCGCAACTCCGAAAGGCGCTAAAGTCGCCGCAGCGAGGAGCCGCCATGCGCCAGTATCACGAACTGCTCGAACGCATCCTGAACGAGGGCTGCGCCAAGGGCGACCGAACCGGGACGGGCACGCTTTCCGTCTTCGGCCACCAGCTGCGATTCGATCTGTCCGAGGGCTTTCCCCTCGTGACGACCAAGAAGCTGCACCTGAAATCCATCGTTCACGAGCTTTTGTGGTTTCTGGCCGGCGACACCAACATCGCCTATCTCAAGGAGAACGGCGTCACGATCTGGGACGAATGGGCGGACGGGAACGGCGATCTCGGACCCATATACGGCAGGCAATGGCGCTCTTGGCCGAAGGCGGACGGCGGCGCAGTCGATCAGATCGCCTGGGTCGTCGCCGAGATCCGTCGGAACCGCGATTCGCGGCGGCTCGTGGTCAGCGCCTGGAACCCCGCGGAACTCGACCAGATGGCGCTCGCGCCCTGCCACTGCCTGTTCCAGTTCTACGTCGCCGAAGGCCGGCTCTCCTGCCAGCTCTACCAGCGCTCGGCCGACGTCTTTCTCGGGGTGCCCTTCAACATCGCCTCCTACGCGCTCCTTACGCACATGATGGCCCAGGCGACGGGGCTCGAACCGGGTGATTTCGTCCACACCTTCGGCGACGCGCATCTCTACTCCAACCATCTCGAGCAGGCGCGCCTGCAATTGACGCGCGCGCCGCGCGCTCTGCCGCGTCTACGGCTCGATCCGAAGGTGACCGATCTCTTCGCTTTCCGATTCGACGATATCGTCATCGAGGAATACGATCCCCACCCGGCGATCCGGGCTCCGGTCGCGGTCTGAAGGGACGCCGAGGGGGCGTGAGCACATGAGAAAACTGTTCCTGGCCATGGCCTTCGCGGTCATGGCGAGCGTCGCGCCGGCCGCTTCGGCGTCCGAATTGATCGACGCGAGTGATCCAGCCGAAATCCTGAACATCGCGCGCGGGTTCGGATCGGCCAATCTCGACAAGGACGGAGACGGCGATCCGTTGATCGTCGGGCGCATCGACGGCTACCGCTATGCGGTGTACTTCTATGGCTGCGTCAACGGCGAGAGGTGCACGAGCATCGCCTTCTATTCGGTCTGGATCCTAGAATCCTTCGACTCGAATCGGATCAACGAATGGAATCGTGACCGTCGCTATGCGCGCTCCTATATCGACCGCGATGGCGATCCGGCGATCCAGATGGACGTCAACCTCGATTTCGGCGTGTCGCGATTGAACTTCGACGACACCTTCGCGCTGTGGTCCTCAGTTCTCAAGGAATTCGCGAGTTTCGTCGATCCATGAAGCCAGTAGCCATTGTCGCGGCCATCGCAGAAAACGGCGTCATCGGCCGCGACAACCAGCTCATCTGGCGTTTGCGCAGTGATCTCAAGCGCTTTCGCGCGATCACCCTCGGCAAGCCTCTCGTGATGGGGCGCAAGACCTACGAGTCGATCGGAAAGCCGCTTCCGGGGCGCCGCACCATCGTCATGACCCGCGATCCGGCCTTCGTCGCGCAGGGAGTAGTTGTCGCGCGGTCTTTCGACGCGGCCCTGGAGCTGGCTGACGCCGCCGCCGACGATATGGCGGCCGACGAAATCGTCGTGGCCGGCGGGGCGGAGATCTACGCGCTGGCGCTCCCCCGCGCTCAACGCCTTCGCCTGACGCTGGTTCGCGCATCTCCCGATGGCGACGCCTGCTTTCCAGCGTACGATCGCGCCGCCTTCCGGGAGGTTTCGCGGGAAGATCATCCGGCCGGAGCCGACGACGAGCACGCCTTCTCCTTCGTTGATCTGGAGCGCCGGGAGGTATCCGGTTTCAGTTGACTTTGGAGGGCTTAGCCTGCACTTCCCATTAGATGTAGACGAAACCGCGCGGCTATAGGCATGCGCGGATCGTTCACGCAATTTCATCAGTTGCGCAGGAGAGGGAAAACGAGATGCCCTGGAGTAATCAGAGCGGCGGCGGCGGCGGAGGCCCTTGGGGTCCGCGCGGCAGCGGAGGCGGTGGGCCATGGGGCTCAGGTCCGCAGGGCGGCGGCGGGCCGACGCCTCCCGATCTTGAGGAAATTCTGCGTCGCGGTCAGGACCGGCTCAAGCACATGGTGCCGGGCGGCGGATCGATGGGCGGCAAGGGGATCATCCTGATCCTCATCGGCGTGCTCGTCGTATGGCTGCTCACCGGCTTCTACACCGTTCGTCCCAACCAGGTCGGCCTTAATCTGATCTTCGGCCGCTATATCGGCCAGACCGCGCCCGGCCTGAACTACAATCTGCCCTTTCCGATCGGTCAGGTGATCCGCCCCGACGTGACGCAGGTCAACCGGATCGAGGTCGGTTATCGTTCGACGCCCACCGGCACGCGTGATGTGCTCGAAGAGAGCCTGATGCTGACTGGCGACGAGAACATCGTCGACATCGATTTCGACGTGCAGTGGCAGATTGACCCTGCCCGGGCCGAAGACTTCGTGTTCAACATCCAGAATCCCGAAGGCACGATCAAGGCCGTGGCCGAGAGCTCCATGCGCGAGGTCATCGGCCGCCGTGAGATCCAGGCGATCCTGACCATCGAGCAGGGCCAGATCATGGAAGAGGTCCAGCGGCTCATGCAGGGCTCGCTCGACCAATACGGCGCCGGCGCCACCATCCGCGTCGTGCAGCTCCAGGCGGCCGTTCCGCCGGCCCAGGTCCGTCAGGCGTTCTTCGACGTCAACGCCGCGCAGCAGGATCTCGTGCGCCTACAGAACGAGGCCGAGACCTATGCGAGCCGCGTCGTTCCGGAAGCCCGCGGTCAGGCCGCGCGGATCGTTCAGGAGGCCGAGGGCTATCGCGAGCGCGCCATCAACGACGCCGAGGGTCAGGCCAGCCGCTTCATCCAGATCTATGATGAGTACGCCAGCGCGCCCGCCGTGACGCGCGAGCGCCTCTTCCTTGAGACGATGGAGCGCGTTCTCGCGGCGACCGACAAGGTGCTCATTGATCAAAACAACGGCGGCCAAGGTGTCGTGCCTTATCTGCCGCTGCCTGAAATCCAGGCCCGCAGACAGTCTCAGGGAGCCGAACGATGAGAAATCCGGCAATCCGTATGGCCTTGTTGATCATCCTCGGCGTCGCCGGCCTTATCGCCTACGCGTCGCTCTTCACCGTGCATCAGACGCAGCAGGCCGTGGTCCTGCGCTTCGGCGCGGTTCAGGAGGTGAACACCGATCCCGGCCTGTATATGAAGGCGCCGTTCATTGACGTCGTGCTTCCCGTCGAAAAGCGGCTGCTCGACCTTGATATCCCTGCTCAGACGGTTCTTTCGAGCGACCGTCAGAATCTCGAGGTCGACGCCTTCGCGCGCTACCGCATCACGAATGCGCTGCGCTTCTACCAGACGGTCAACAATCAGGCGAACGCCAACGCCCGTCTGCAGAGCTTCGTCAACGCCGCGATGCGTAACGTGCTCGCCAACGCGTCGTTCCCGGAGATCATCCGCACGAGCCGCGTCGAGCTGATGGAGCGTATCGCCGCTACCGTGAACCGTCAGGCGAGCGATCTCGGGATCGAGGTCGTCGACGTGCGCCTGACCCGCGTCGATCTGCCGACGGCGAACTCCGAGGCGGTGTTCCGCCGGATGCAGACCGAACGTGAGCGCGAGGCCGCGGACCTTCGCGCCCAGGGCGCCCAGCGCGCGAACGCCATCCGCGCCCGCGCCGACCGCGATGTCGTCGTGCTTCTTGCAGAAGCGACACGCACCTCCGAGGAACTGCGCGGCGCCGGCGACGCGGACCGCATCCGCATCCTCGCGGACGCCTACGGCCGTGACCCCGACTTCTTCGGCTTCTATCGGTCGATGCAGGCCTACGAATTGGCGTTGTCGTCGGAAAACGGGTCACGGACGCAGCTCGTGATCTCGCCGGATTCGGACTTCTTCCGCTATTTCGCGAGCCCGGCTGGTCGGGACGCGGCGGAGCGTGACCGGCGTCTTCCCGCGCCCTCGCCCGGACCGCTCACCTCTGCGCCGGCGCAGCAGCCGGCGGGTGTCGCGGCGCAGTAAGCGCCGCGAACGCCCGCAATATGTGGGAACTCGTTACAGCCCTCGGCCTCGTTCTCGCGGTCGAGGGCATTCTTTTCGCCGCTTTTCCGGACGCGACGCGGCGCGCCATGCTCGAGGCCGCCCGATCGCCCCGCGACAGGATACGTATCGTCGGGCTGGCGAGCGCCTTTCTCGGCGTGGCGATCCTATGGTTTGTGCGGGGTTGACGCCCGTAGTCGCGGTAGCGTGAGCGGCGTCGCACGATTCCGCCGCCGTTGGCGTCTTGGAGATGCCGTTTTTCGCCTTATCTCCTAAACTCGACGAGCGACGACGGATTCGGTCGCCGCGCTGCGCTTGCTTGCGCGATCAGGCCGGGACGAATTGACGATGATCGAACAGGGGAATGAGATGAACGCTTCGCCGAAAAATCACCCGCGCGGATGCATCGGCTCCAGCCCGCGTCTCGGCGCGAGGGTCGCCGCGCTGGCGCTAGCCGCATCGCTGGCGTTCTCGGGCGCTCCGGCGTTCGCCCAAGGCGGTTCGCCCGCGCTCGCACCCCAGACTGCGCAGGTGCTCACGCCGGTGCCGCGTCCGGGCGCGCCGGAATCCTTCGCCGATCTCGTCGACCGGGTGATGCCGGCGGTGGTGAACATTGCCGCCGCCACGACGGCGGAGCCGTCCCGGCGCATGCTTCCGCAGCTCCCGCCCGGCACGCCGTTTGAGGACCTGTTCGAAGAATTCTTCAACCGTCGCGGGCAGGGCGGCGAAGCGCCTCCGCGCCAGCGCCGGTCGAACTCGCTCGGCTCCGGCTTCGTCATCGATCCGTCGGGCGTGATCATCACGAATAATCACGTCATCGGAGAAGCGGACGACATCGAGGTGATCTGGGCGGACGGGAGGAGCCTGAAGGCGACCGTCATCGGCAAGGATCCCAAGATCGACATCGCCGTTCTCAAGGTGGAGGTCGACGAGCCGCTGATGGCGGTTCCGCTCGGCGATTCCGAGGATCTCCGAATCGGCGACTGGGTCGTGGCCATCGGCAATCCGTTCGGACTCGGCGGCTCAGTGACGGCGGGCATCGTCTCCGCCCGGGCGCGCAACATCGACACAGGCCCCTACGACAACTTCATCCAGACCGACGCCGCCATCAACCGCGGCAATTCCGGCGGCCCGCTGTTCAACATGCGCGGCGAGGTCGTGGGCATCAACACGGCGATTCTCTCGCCGACGGGCGGCTCGGTCGGCATCGGCTTTGCGGTCCCCTCGTCGCTCGCGGAACCTGTGATCGCGCAGCTTCGTGAATTCGGCGAGACTCGCCGCGGCTGGCTCGGCGTGCGCATCCAGAACGTCGATCGCACCACTGCCGAAGCGCTCGGCCTCGACGACGCACGCGGGGCGCTGGTCGCCGGCGTCGATCCCGAAGGCCCCGCGTTCGCGGCCGGCATCGAGACGGGCGATGTGATCCTGAGATTCGACGGCCAGGTCATCGCCTCCTCGCGCGACCTTCCCCGAATCGTGGCCGCGACGCCTGTCGGCAAGAGTGTCGATGTGGAGGTCTTCCGGCGCGGCGAATCGGTCAATGTCGAGGTCGAAATCGCTCTTCTCGTCGAGGAAGGCGGCGCCCGGCCTCCGGCCGATATTCCGACGCAGGACGAACCCGAGGCGACGCGTGAAGTGCTCGGCATGGAGCTTGCGGCGATAAGCGACGAAATACGCCAGCGCTTCCGCATTGCTGCGGAGGTCAACGGCGTCGTCGTCACGCAGGTCGATGCGGCCTCCGCCGCAGCCGACCGGCGCATTCAGGCCGGCGACGTCGTCGTCGAAGTCGGGCAGGAGCCGGTGGCTACCCCTGCGGAGGTCGTCGCGCGACTTGACGCCATTCGTGCGGAGGGGCGGCGCTCGGCATTGTTCCTGATCTCGAACGCCACGGGCGAGGTGCGTTTCGTCGCGCTTTCGCTGGGCGAGGGCGACCGCTGATCCGTACCGATCGGTCAACCGGCGCGGGGCGGATCTTGCTTTCGCCCGCGCCGGACGCGCAGTATCGCGGCCATGCGGCTGCGAATAGCAACCTTCAACGTCGAGAACCTTCTCTCGCGCAATGTCTATGGTCCGCGCGCCCGGCCGCAGACGGGGCCGGCGCTCTCGCTATTCGACTTCGCCGATCCGGCGATGCGGGCGCAGGCGCAGGCTTCGATCGCCGTCGCGCTCGAGGATGACGACCGGCAGGCGACGGCGCTCGCGATTGCGGAGACGCGCGCAGACATTCTCGCGCTCCAGGAGGTCGAGAACATCGGCGTGCTCGCGCCGTTCCTCGCCAACTTTGTCCACCCCGTCTCCGATATCCGCTACGCCCATCTGCGCCTCATCCACGGCAATGATCCGCGAGGCGTCGATTGCGCATTTGCGGCGCGCAAGGGGCTCGTAGCCGACGATAGCGCGGTGGCGGCGCGCTCGCACCACACCGCCACCTTCGCCGGTCTCGGCGTGTTCGACGAGGAACTCGCCGCTTTCGGGATCGGACCCGACGACCGGGTGTTCAACCGCGATTGTCTGGAGGTCGCGATCGATCTCGGCGACCGGGCCCTCACGCTCTTCATCTGTCATTTCAAGTCGATGGGCTACGGCGCGGACGGCCGGGCGACGACCCGCGCCCTGCGTGAGGCCGAGGCGCGGGCCGTCCGGGAAATCGTTCGCCGCCGCTTCGGCGACGGCTGGCGCGAGGCGAACTGGATCGTCGCCGGCGACTTCAACGATCACCGTTTCCGCATTCTTCCAGGGGGCGTCGTCGAAGAGACCCTGCCGAGCGGCGTCGACGCGCTGTTTGAGGATTTCGCGATCGACGCCTGCGCCGCGCTGGCGCCGCTTGAGCGATGGACGTCCTTTCGCCGGTCTTCGCCGGACGGCGAGGGCGCGCACGACGAGGGGCATGCGCAACTCGACTACATCCTCCTGTCGCCTGCGCTCGCCCGCGCCAATCCCTCGCCGCATCCGCAGATCGTGCGCCGGGGGCTCGCCTACAGCGTACCCCTCGATCCCTCTCATCCCGATCGTTCCATCGGTTACCTCGCGACGCGCGCCGACCGGTATCCCCGGATCGGCTGGCACAGGCCGCAGGCGAGCGATCATTGTCCGCTCGTCGTCGAACTGGACATCCCCGCGTGACGGGCTGCGCCTGCGCCGCTATCGTCCGCATCCATTTCGCGCCGCTTTCGGAGAGTATCGAATGTCCCGCCGCTACGTGATTCTCGATGTCTTCACCGACCGCCCGCTCGCCGGCAATCCGCTCGCGGTCGTGCTCGATTCGGAGGGGCTGGACACGGATTCGATGCAGGCCATCGCCCGCGAGTTCAACATGTCCGAGACGGTGTTCGTCGCAGAACCCGAATCGCCCCGGCACCGCGCCCGCATGCGTATTTTCACCCCGGCGCGCGAATTGCCCTTCGCCGGTCATCCGACCGTCGGCGCCGCGGTGCTTCTCGGTCTCGAGGAGGATGCGGCGCAGGGCGGCGGCGCGGGCGGAGCGGACGCGCAGGCCTTCGGGCTCGAGCAGCGGATCGGCGTCGTCTCCTGCGTCGTCGAGACCGTCGGCGAGGGGCGCGGGCGGGCGCGGTTCAAGGTTCCGCGCACGCCGGAATACCTTGGCCCTGCGCCTGACTCGGCGAGGCTAGCCTGGGCGCTCGGCCTGCAGCCCGACGATATCGGTTTCGCGCGCCATGTCCCGTCTCGCCATTCGGCGGGCGTCGCGTTCGACTTCGTGCCCGTCGGCAGCCTCGAAGCCCTGGCCAAGGCGTGGCCCGGCGTCGGCTTCCCGGAAGTGTTCGAGGGCGACCACCCGGCGGCCTATGTTTACGCCGCGCTGACCGCCGGCGATGGTCAGCGCTTTCGCGCGCGCATGTTCGCTCCCGGTCTCGGCGTCGCCGAGGATCCGGCGACGGGGTCGGCGGCGGCGGCCTTCGCCGGAATGCTGATGCAGAGCGAACCGCTCGGAGACGGCGTCCATGATTTCGTGATCGAGCAGGGCTTCGACATGGGCCGGCCTAGCCTGATCGACCTGCAATTATCGATCGACGGGGGCGCGCTCTCGTCGGTAGAGATCGGCGGCGGCGCCGTCGTCGTAGCCAGGGGTGAACTGCTTCTCTGAGCGTTGGGTCAGGAAGGGTAGCCGTAGCGGTTCTTCGTGGCGCGCAAGGCCGAAAACGCCTGCGCCTCGGCGCCGGCGGCGCAGGCGCGGTTGACGGCCGTGAGATCCTCCATCGCCGCGTCATGGACGCGCTGCGCAACCATGCCGTTCGCGAGATCGCGGCGCAGGAGCTGAGCGAAGGCCTCGATTTGGACGCCACAGGCGGATTGCGTGCCGAAGATCGGCCCCGACGTGGCTGCGGCGCTCGCGGGAGCCTCCCGCGCGGGCGCAATGCAGCCCGCCAGTATGAGCGCCGCCGTGGCTGCGCCGATCATTCCCCAGGATAGTCTCGCCATGATCTCCCCCCTCGGCTTGAAGCGCCGCCTTCAGTCGATGTCGAAAGTCGGCGGCCCCTCGGGGCATTGGAACATATGGAAGACGATGAAGTCGTCCGTAAATTCGCCGAAGACAAGATAGATTTCGCCCGTCGTCGCGATTTTGACGCGCGCGCCAACCGGTCCCGCCGGCAATGCGCGGGCGAAATGGCGCCACAGCCGCTCGTCCGAGAAGACGGGACCGGAGCGCAGCATCAGATCGTCATGGGCGTGATCGTAGACCCCGGTGATCACCGCGGCCGGCTCGTTCTGGCCGATGATCCAAGCATTTTCGATCTGCCTGGAGGCGTCGCGGACCGGCGAAGCGACGACGACCGGATTGCGCGATTCCTCGTAGACCTTGCGAAAGATCGAGACCTTGTCCTCGATCTTGTGACAGACCGACAGAAGAAGAATGCGTGGATCGTCCACGTGCATCCGAAGCGGCAGGCAAAGCCGCCCCCAGAGCACGGAATCCTGCGCGAAATCAGCGAATGACTGAATATAGCCGATGTCGAACTCGCTCGTGCAGCGGTCGTAGGCCGCCGTCAGCTCCGCCCGGACGCGGGTGCGCAATTCGCTGAGACGCTGCCCCTGCATGGAGAAGCCCACGCGTTCGCTCAGATATCGCCCGTGATGAAGATACGTATAGTCCGCCTCGCCTTTGAGGAACAGCACCGAGTAATCGGCCAGCTGCGTGTCGGCGCCCTGCCAGAAATCCGCCAGAACCGGGTCGCGCTCCGCGCGGATCTGCATCCACTTCATCAGCAGCGCGCCAAGAGCGGGGTGGACGACGACATTGGCGACGGCCGGCCCAAACCAGCTCCTCACTTCAGCTCCCATGTCGACCTCTCGATTGAACGCACCGGATCGTAAATCTGTAGCGTGACCCGCACCCGTTTCAACCTGTCTCGCTCCCGTTTCGGTCTTGTGCGCTGTTCGTGAAGCGTTTACATGTTGATCGCACTATACCGGTCAAGACCGGTGGAATTATGGGAGACGAGCCTTGGCGATCGCCGGCTCACAGCGTGAATTGACGAAGGGCCCCGCTGCGGCGGCGGCGCCTGCACGCGCGCTCCTTCCCGGCCTTCTTCTTCTTATCAGCCCCTGAGGGCCGTCCGGGCGCGCGCGCCTTGGCCGTCAGGGGATCGACAAGAGCCGGGGCGCAATGCGCCCGTTCACGCCGTATTTCGTTTCGAGGAAACGCCAATGTCTGCCCATACGCCCTCCAATACGCCCAAGGACCGTGTCCTGATCTTCGACACCACGCTGCGCGACGGCGAGCAATGCCCCGGCGCCACGATGACACTGGAGGAGAAGCTCGAGGTCGCCGAACTGCTCGACGCCATGGGTGTCGATATCATCGAGGCCGGGTTCCCGATCGCCTCGAACGGTGATTTCGAAGCCGTCTCGAAGATCGCATCCGTGGTCAAGAACGCCACCGTCGCCGGCCTCTCGCGCGCCGCGCACAAGGATATCGACCGCGCGGCCGAGGCCGTGCGCCAGGCCAGGCGCCCGCGCATCCACACCTTCATCTCCACCTCGCCGGTGCATATGAAGTACAAGCTCCAGCTTGAGCCCGAGGCGGTTCTGGAGCAAGTCATCTCCTCCGTCACCCGCGCGCGCGGCCATGTCGATGACGTGGAATGGTCGGCCGAGGACGGCACGCGTACGGAGTTCGAGTTCCTGTGCCGCTGCGTCGAGGCCGCAATCAAGGCCGGCGCCACGACGATCAACATCCCCGACACTGTCGGCTATACGACGCCAGAGGAATACCGCGACCTGTTCATCCGCGTGCGGGAGAACGTGCCGAATTCCGACAAGGCGATCTTCTCCGTCCATTGCCACAACGATCTCGGTATGGCGGTAGCGAATTCGCTGGCCGGCGTGATGGGCGGCGCGCGGCAGATCGAGTGCACGATCAACGGCATCGGCGAGCGCGCTGGCAATGCGGCGCTCGAGGAGATCGTGATGGCGATCCGAACGCGCAACGACGTGCTGCCCTTCGAGACGGGGATCGTCACCGAGATGCTGACGCGGGCCTCGAAGGTCGTCGGCAACGCGACCTCGTTCCCGGTGCAGTACAACAAGGCGATCGTCGGCCGGAACGCTTTCGCGCACGAGAGCGGCATCCATCAGGACGGCATGCTCAAGCACACCCAGACCTACGAGATCATGACGCCCGAATCGGTCGGGGTCTCCAAGACCTCGCTGGTGATGGGCAAGCATTCCGGCCGCGCCGCCTTCCGCAACAAGCTGCAGGAGATGGGCTACACGCTCTCCGACAACCAGTTCCAGGACGCCTTCGAGCGTTTCAAGGCGCTCGCGGACCGCAAGAAGCACGTCTATGACGAGGATATCGAAGCGCTGGTCGACGAGAACCTCGCCTCTGCGCATGACCGCATCCGTCTCGTCTCGCTGACGGTGATCGCGGGCACCCGCGGCCCGCAGCGCGCCATGATCAAGCTCGACATTGGCGGCGATATCCGCGCCGAGGAGGCGGACGGCAACGGGCCCGTCGACGCCGTGCTCAACGCGATCAAGGCGCTGGCGCCGCACGAAGCCATGCTCGAGCTGTATCAGGTGCACGCGGTCACCGAAGGCACTGACGCGCAGGCTGAAGTGTCCGTGCGCCTTCACTCGAACGGCCGTTCGGTCACCGGGCGCGGAGCCGACCCTGACACGCTCGTCGCGTCGGCCAAGGCCTATCTGTCGGCGCTCAACAAGGTCATGGCGCGCGGGGAGGGGCTCCACGCCCAGCACGCCGCCGAATAAGTCGCCCGGCGGGAGGGTCCGCGCCGTCGCGCGCGGACCCGAACCCCAAAGCCGTTCTTCGGCTTTGCGCCTTTCTTCCCGGGCGTTCGGCCTGATAGACTCTTGAATGAATAATGCAAAAATTGGGGAGATACATGATGGACGGAGCGAGCCCGGGCAGGGCGGCCATCGACGCGATGCAGCCCAACGATCTCAATTCATGGTGGATGCCCTTCACCGCCAACCGGTCCTTCAAGTCGAGCCCGCGCATCATCGCCCGTGCGAAGGACATGCACTACTACACCCGCGACGGACGCGCCGTGATCGACGGGTCCGCCGGTCTCTGGTGCTGCAACGCCGGTCATAACCGCGACCATATCGTCTCCGCCATCCAGGCGCAGGCGCAGGAGCTCGACTACGCTCCCCCGTTCCAGTTCGGCCACCCGGCCGGGTTCGCGGCCGCTGCGCGCATCGCCCAGTTGGCGCCGGGCGATCTCGATCATGTCTTCTTTTGCAATTCCGGCTCCGAGGCCGCCGACACGGCGCTCAAGATCGCGCTGGCCTACTGGAACATCACGGGGCAGGGCCAGCGCACGCGTCTGATCGGGCGCGAACGCGGCTATCACGGCGTCGGCTTCGGCGGGATTTCCGTCGGTGGAATCGTCAACAATCGCAAATACTTCGGCACGCTTCTCGCTGGCGTCGATCATCTGCCGCACACCTATAACCGTCAGGAACAGGCCTTCTCGAAGGGCGAACCGGAATGGGGCGCGCATCTCGCCGACGAGCTTGAACGCATCGTGGCCCTGCACGATCCCTCGACGGTCGCCGCCGTCATAGTCGAGCCGATGGCCGGGTCGACGGGCGTCCTGCCGCCCCCGAAGGGCTATCTGAAGCGGCTTCGCGAGATTTGCGACAAGTATGGCCTGCTGCTGATCTTCGACGAGGTTATCACGGGATTCGGCCGCCTCGGCTGCGCCTTCGCGGCGGAGCGCTACGGCGTCGTGCCGGACATGATCACCTTCGCCAAGGGCGTGAATTCCGGAACGGTTCCGATGGGCGGCGTTATCGTGCGCAAGCCGATCTACGACGCCTTCATGAAGGGGCCGCCGCACGCGGTCGAGCTGTTCCACGGCTACACCTATTCCGGGCATCCGCTCGCCTGCGCGGCGGCGATCGCCGCGCTCGACGTCTATCGCGACGAAAAACTCTTCGAGCGCGCCAAGGCGATCGAAAGCGTCTGGGCCGACGCGGTGATGACGCTGAAAGACCTGCCGAACGTGCTCGATATCCGGACGCTGGGCCTCGTCGCCGCCATCGACCTTGCGTCGAAGCCCGACGCGGTTGGCGCCCGAGGGTTCGAGGCGATGGACCACGGCTTCAACGAAGCCGATCTGTTGATGCGCGTCACCGCCGACACCATTGCGCTGTCGCCGCCGCTGATCATGACCGACAATCAGGTCGACGAGATCATCGACAAGATCGGCCGCGTCATCCGCGCGGTAGCCTGACCGCGCCTCACGCGCGCGCCGGCTCCTGTTCTTCGAAGGAGTAGCCGGCGCCGCGCACGGTGCGAATTGGATCGTGCCCGTCCTGCACGTTGAGCGCCTTGCGCAGCCGGCCGACATGGACGTCGACGGTCCGTTCGTCGATATAGACGTTGCGGCCCCAGACGTTGTCGAGCAGCTGTTCGCGTGTGAAGACGCGCCCGGGGCTCTGCATGAGGAATTCGAGAAGGCGGAATTCGGTTGGGCCGAGGTGGAGCTCCTGGCCCGCGCGTCGCACGCGGCGGCTTTCCCGGTCGAGCTCGATATCGCCGGCGGCGAGCGTCGTCGCGAGGAGCGAGGGCCTCGAGCGGCGCAGGAGCGCCTGCACGCGGGCGACGAATTCCGGCAGCGAGAACGGCTTGACGACATAGTCGTCGGCACCCGTCGCGAGGCCGCGCACGCGGTCTCCCTCTTCGCCGCGGGCTGTGAGCATGATGATCGGCAAGGCGCGCGTCGCCTCGCGCGCCCTGATGCGCCGACACAACTCGATGCCGGAAAGTCCGGGCAGCATCCAGTCGAGGATAGCAAGGTCGGGGGCCTGCTCCAGAATGCGCAGCTCCGCCTCGTCGCCGCGGGCCACGCAATCGACCTCGTAACCCTCGGCTTCGAGATTGTAGCGCAGCAGAAGCGTCAGCGCTTCCTCATCTTCTACGACCAGAACCCGTGCGGACATGGCTCGAAGACCTCGCTGAACCCGTTAAAGTACTGCAACGACGGGCGGATCAATCGCCGTGCTATTTGCGCCCGTCGCTCCGTTCAGGCATCCGCCCCCCGAACGCTCTCGGTGCTCGTGCGGTCCTTCTTCGGACGCTCGCCCGCGATGGTCTGTCCGGTGACGAGGTAGTGCACCGTCTCGGCGATGTTCGTCGTATGGTCGCCGATGCGCTCCACATTTTTCGCGGTGAAGAGGAGGTGGGTGCAGAAGGTAATGTTTCGCGGATCCTCCATCATATAGGTGAGGAGCTCGCGAAACAGGGAGGTGTAGAGGGCGTCCGTCGCGCCGTCGCGCTCCCAGACGTCGAGGGCGACGGCGACGTTGTTCTGGCTGTAGGCGTCGAGCACGTCTTTCAGCTGGGCGAGAACCATGTCGCTCATGCGGTTGACGCCGAGAACCACCTTCTGCGGCTCGAACTGGCCGCTCACCGCCAGCGTGCGCTTGCCGATATTCTTGGCCATGTCGCCGATACGCTCGATGTCGCTGGCGATGCGGATGGCCGAAATCACTTCGCGCAGGTCCACTGCCATCGGTTGACGCTTGGCGATGATGAGCACCGCGCGCTCCTCGATCTCGCGCTGAATCTGGTCGAGCCTGGAGTCCATCTCGACGACCACGCGGGCGAGTTCGACGTCGCGCCGCACGAGCGCGGAGGTGGCTTCCGACAGCATCTTCTCCGCCACACCGCCCATCTCCATGATGGCCGAGCGCAGGCCTTGCAGTTCGACGTCAAAGGAAGCGACGGTATGTTCGGGCATTGAAGGCGACTCCTGATTGACCCTGAACGGCCAAGAAAGATGTTGAAATATCGCCGCTGAGGCGAGCGCACGTCGCATGGCGGCGATTCCCTTATAACATTCGCTATGTCAGCCGAATGACAATTGGATGACAATATTCAAATCGGTCGGGCCACTCGCGCGCCTCTCGCTGGCGCCCCTTGTCAATCGCCGCCTGCGCGACACGTCTTCAATGCGTTGAAGCGGAGGGCGGCGTGACGGGTCTGGAATCAATTCCCGAAGGCGGACTTGCTGTCGTCGTGGGCGCGAGCGGAGGGCTCGGCGGCGCCTTCGTCAAGGCCCTGCGCGACGGCGGACGCTTCGCCGAAATCCTGGCGGTCAGCCGGAGCGGTCCCGAGGCCCTGGACGTGACCGACGAAGCGCGCGTCGCGCGGTTCGCGCAGGAGGTGGCCGAACGCGACGCTCCCCTGCGTCTCGTCATCGACGCGACGGGGTTCCTCCATGACGAGAACCGCAAGCCCGAAAAGTCCTGGCGCGAGATCGACGCCGCCCATATGGCCCATTCCTATGCGGTCAACGCCATCGGCCCGATGCTTCTAATGCGAGACCTGCTGCCGCTCCTGCCGCGGGAGGGCAAGGCGGTTTTCGCGACGCTTTCGGCCAAGGTCGGCTCGATCGGCGACAACCATCTGGGGGGCTGGTATTCCTATCGCGCCGCCAAGGCCGCGCTGAACCAGCTTGTGCGCACGGCCGGCGTCGAACTCGCCCGGCGGCGCGCCGAAGCCATCTGCATCGCTCTTCATCCGGGCACGGTGCGTACGGGGTTGACCGGCCCCTTCTCGAAATCCGGTCTCGACGTGCAGGAGCCGGGAGAGGCGGCTGCACGGCTCGTCGCCGTGATCGACGGGCTCGTTCCCGCCGACAGCGGCGGCTTCTTCGATTATCGCGGCGAGCGTCTGCCCTGGTGAGGCCGGCGCGGACAGGGAGGATACGGGCATGAAAGCGTTTCGAACTATCTTCGCGGCGCTCGCCGCCTTCGCGCTTCTCGCGCTACAGCCGGCGCAGGCGCAAGGCGCGGCCGACCGCGCGGAGATCGCGGCGGCGATTTCCGGCCAGCTCGACGCTTTTCGAGCCGACGACGCGTCGCGCGCCTATGGTTTCGCCGCGCCGGTCATCCAGCGCATGTTCCCCGACGAGGGGAGCTTCATGGCGATGGTCCGGCAGGGCTATCCGCCCGTCTACCGCGCGCGTTCTCACAGTTTCGGAGAGCTTCGGCCGGAGGGTTCCGGCTTCGCGCAGGAGGTCTTTATCCGGGACGGGACGGGCGAGGAATGGATCGCGGTCTACTCGCTGGAGCGACAGGAGGACGGGCGCTGGCTGATATCCGGCTGCCGTCTGACGCGGCGCCCGGGCTTGTCCGTTTAGGACGCTCAACGCGCCTTGAGGCTGGCTCCGACGCCTGGAGCCGGCGCGGGCTCACGCATCGCGCCCCTGCGCCCGGCGGCGAGCGACATGCGAGACGGCGCAGGCGGGCGAGCAGATCAGCCCCTCGTCGGACCAGTAGGCCGGCCCGCTCCCGCGACGGCCCTTATGAAAGCCGAAATCCTCGGCGTCCGCGAGTTTCCCGCATTCGACGCAGGCGCGTCTCGTGTTCATCCGGAGCATTCGTTACACTCCTCGCGGTGCGCCTTTGCGCGCGCCTCTCAGGCGCGGTTGTAGATGTCCTCGAGCCTCACGATGTCGTCCTCGCCGAGATAGGACCCGGATTGCACCTCGATCAGTTCGAGGGGGATCTTCCCGGGATTTTCGAGGCAGTGGACGGCGCCGAGAGGAATATAGGTCGATTCGTTCTCGCGCAGGATGATCTCGGCTTCGTCCACCGTGACCCGCGCCGTCCCGCGCACGACGACCCAGTGCTCGGCGCGATGGAAGTGCTTTTGAAGCGAAAGCCGCCCGCCTGGCTTCACGACGATGCGTTTGACCTGAAACCGTTCTCCCTTGTCCACGCGGCGATAGGAGCCCCACGGACGGAACACCTCGAGATGCTCGACGAGCTCGCTGCGCTCACGCTGCGTGAGTTCGGCGACAAGGGCGCGCATCGCCTCCGCGTCGCCGCGATTGAAAACCAGCGCTGCGTCGTCGGTCACGATCACCGCGAGATCGTCCACGCCCACGAGGCAGGTGAGGCGGTCGCTTGCCACGAGATTGCCGCGCGCATCGACGAAGACGGCGTCATCCGGTCCGGCGTTTCCGCTCTCGTCCTTCTCCGACAATTCCCACACGGCGTGCCAGGAGCCGACGTCGGACCAGCCCATATCGACGGGGATGACGGAAACCCTGTCGCTTTTCTCCATCACGGCGAAGTCGATCGAGAGAGACGCGCAGGCCGAAAAACTCTCCGCGTCGAGGCGAAGCCAGCCGAGATCACGCTCGCCGCGCTCGACCGCGCCCGACGCCGCTGCGACGGTCGCGGCGTCGAATCGGGCGTATTCGCCGAGCATCACGTCGGCGCGGAAAAGGAAGTTCCCCGCGTTCCAGAGATAGCCCTCGGCGAGATAGCGCGCGGCTTTCTCGGCATCCGGCTTCTCGACGAAGGCGGCGACGGGCGCGACGCCATGCGCTCGCGCGCCTGCGGCGCGGGCGATGTAGCCATAAGCGGTCGACGGGTGGTCGGGTTTCACCCCGAAGGTGACGATCCTGCCCTCGCGCGCCGCCTCTGCGGCTTCGCGCACCGCCGCGAGGAAGGCGGCCTCGTGGCGCACGACGTGGTCGGCGGCCAGCACCAAGACGAGCGCGTCGGACGCGCCTTGAGCGATCAGATGCGCGCCGGCGGCGATTGCGGGTCCCGAGTCCCGCCGCGCCGGTTCGAGCAGGATCTCTCCCTCGACGCCGACTGCCTGAAGCTGGTCCGCGACCATGTGCCGGTATTCGTCGTTGGTGATGACGACAGGTCGCTCGAACAGGTCCGGATCGGCGACGCGCAGCACCGTGTCCTGAAACGTCGAGCGCGATCCGAGAAGATTGATGAACTGTTTGGGCGCGTTGCGGCGGGAGGCCGGCCAGAGCCGCGTCCCGGCCCCGCCGCACATGATCAGAGGCGTGATGCGCGCCATATCGAGCCTTTCATGTCCAACAATCGGCCCGATCTTCGCTCAGCCCTGCGAGCAGCGGATCCAGGCGATCTCGCGCTGGCCTTGCGACGTGACGCGGCGATCCGGGCCGTCGGGACGTATCGTGTATTCGCCGCTCACGCGCTGCGCGCCGTCGACGCTGTATTCGAAATAGATCAGCTCGCCCATCGAGACGAAGAACTGAACCGGCCGCCAATCCTGTCCGGGTACGGCGAGGGGGCCTTCCTGGATCGTCATGATCCGGTCTCCCTCGAAGGCGAAGCGCTCGCGCAAAGCCGTCGGATCGATCTCGGCGCACCACTCGCCCTCCATGAAGGCGATCTCCTCGTTCGGGACTGCGCAATGACGCATGGTCGAGTCGCATTCCGCGCCGTGTTCCTGGAGCATCGTCACGAGATAGGCGGAGAAGCCCCCGAGAAGCACGAGCGCGAAGAGAACGATATAGAGTCTGCGCTTCATTCTGCTTCGCCTTCCTGCTTGACGACGACGAGGCGCGCGCCCTCCGCCACCTGGTCCCCGACGGCCGCCGCGATTTCGGAAACGACGCCGTCGGCGGGTGCGAGGAGCACGTGCTCCATCTTCATGGCCTCGACGACCGCGATCCGCGCGCCTTTCTCGACGCGCTCCTCCTGCTCGACGAACAACGCGACGAGCTTGCCGTGCATGGGCGCCTTGATCGCGCCGTCGTGATCGAGGTGCTCGACGTCGATCGCACTGGGATCGTAGATCGCCACGCGGGTCTGGCGGCCCTCGGCGATCACGAGCATCGCCTCGCCCGCCTCGACCACCAGCGCCTCCACCTCGCCGGGCTCGACGGTATGTCCGGGCAATTCGAATGAGGGGCCTTCGGCGTCCCACTCGAGCAGCCCTTCCACGCGCTCGCCGTCGACGACAAGAGGTAAGCCGTGCCGGCGCTTGCCGACGAGCTGGAAGCCGTCATCGGCCCACCAGGGGCCGGGATCGCCTGCATAGGCCGCGCGCCCGCTCCGTTCGACGCGCGCATGGTCGCGCCGCACCAGCGCGAGCGCGCCCGCCGCCACGGAGAGCGGATCGAGCGGACGTTCCACGGCGCCGAGCCGCTCCAGATTGAGGTTGATGAAGCCCGTATCGAAATCGCCGGCGCGGAACTCGTGCGCGTCGACGAGGCGCTTGAGGAAGGCGGCGTTGGTGCGCGGGCCGGCCACGACGGTCTCGGAAAGCGCTTTCGATAGCCTGTCGAGCGCCTCTGCGCGATCGGCGCCGCGAGCGATTATCTTGGCGATCATCGGATCGTAGTACGGCGTCACCTCGTCCCCGGCCTCGACGCCGGAATCGACGCGGATGCCGAAATCTTCCGGAAATTCGAGCGCCCAGAGGCGACCTGTCGAAGGCAGGAAGCCCTTTTCCGGATCCTCGGCGTAGAGCCGCGCCTCGACCGCGTGACCTTCGAGTGGGACCTCCGCCTGCGTGAAGGGCAGGGGCTCTCCCGCCGCGACGCGGAACTGCAACTCGACGAGATCGAGGCCCGTAATCGCCTCGGTGACGGGATGCTCCACCTGGAGGCGGGTGTTCATCTCCATGAAATAGAACCGGTCCGGCCGCAGGCCCTCGCGGCCATCGGCGATGAACTCGACGGTTCCCGCGCCGACGTAATCGACCGCCCGCGCAGCCTCGACGGCGGCGCGTCCCATGATCTCGCGCATCTCCGGCGTCATGCCGGGGGCCGGCGCCTCCTCGATCACCTTCTGGTGGCGGCGCTGGAGCGAGCAGTCGCGCTCGTGCAGATGGACCACCCCTCCGTGCCTGTCGGCGAAGATCTGGATCTCGACATGGCGCGGCGAGAGCACGTATTTCTCGACAAGGACGCGCGGGTCGCCGAAGGCGCTTTGGGCCTCGCGCTGGGCCGAGGCGAGCGCGGCCTCGAAATCAGTCACCTTGTCGACCCGCTTCATGCCCTTGCCGCCGCCGCCCGCGACGGCCTTGATGAGCACGGGATACCCTATCTCGTAGGCCTTCTGGCGCAGGAATTCCGGGTCCTGCTTCGCGCCGTGATAGCCCGGCACGATCGGAACGCCGGCCTGGGCGGCAAGCGATTTCGCCGCGTCCTTCAGGCCCATCGCCTTGATGGCGGAGGCGGGCGGCCCGATGAAGACGATCCCGTTCTCGGCGCAGACTTCGGCGAATTCCGCCCGCTCCGACAGGAAGCCATAGCCCGGATGAATGCATTGAGCGCCGGAGCGCAGGGCCGCATGGATGATGCGGTCGATCCGAAGATAGGAATCCGCCGCCGGGGCCGGCCCGATGTCGTAGGCCTCGTCGGCCATCTGCACGAACAGGGCTTCGGCGTCGGCGTGCGAATGCACTGCGATGGCGCGCATGCCCAGCCGCTTCGCCGTCTTGATGATGCGGCAAGCAATTTCGCCGCGATTGGCGATCAGAACGGATTCGAACACCAGAGACCTTCCCTTCGCAGGACGACGCTCGCCCTCTTTGGAGAACGACGCGCGCTGAAGGTCAAGAGCGCGCGCGCCGAATGGAAGCACTCCCTATCGACGGATCGTCGTCGAGACACTATATTCAGGATAGTCATCCCGCTGGTCCGGGCCTTTAACCCGTGGGTGGAAGAGGAAACGTAATGTTCGGCGGTCTCAAGGTCATCTCCTTGACGGACGCGGCGGCAAGCCGCGTCAAGGAAATCATTTCACAAACGGACAAGCCCATCGAAGGCGTGCGCGTGGGCGTTCGCAACGGCGGCTGCGCCGGCATGGCCTATACGATGGAATATGCGGAAGCTGCGGCTCCCGGCGACGAGGTCGTCGAGGAGAAGGGCGTGAAAATCTTCATTGATCCGAAGGCCGTGCTGTTTCTGCTCGGCACGGAGATGGACTTCACGGTGTCGAAGCTCTCGGCGCAATTCGTCTTCAACAACCCCAACCAGACATCCGCCTGCGGCTGCGGCGAATCGGTGGCCATCCAGCCCGCTTCGGTGGCGCAGGCGTAACTGCCCCAAGGTCTCGTTTGCGAAATAGCTCACTCTCCGCCGGGGAGGGCGGGAGTGGGCCGATTGCGCCTACGTTTCCGGATCAGAACCGGCGCGCCACCCAGTGCGCGTAGTCGCGCGAGATGAGCACCGCCCGGTCGCGCTCGATACCTTCGCGCCACATCGACCCGGCGGCGTCCGAGCGTGTCGTCGAATGCAGCGGATACTCGGCGACGACGGATCCGTCCCGCGCGACGAGGCGGTTGACGCCCGTCATCGAGTCGAAATTCGGAATCTGCGCGCGACTGAAGTCAAAATCGCTGTCGCCGAGGCTGCTGTTCAGAAAGAAGCTGTCTATCCGCACGACGAGACGCGGTCCGCCGCTGCTGATCGTATAGACGGCGGCGAGCTCGCGGCGCAAAGCGCTTTGGACGATATCGGCGAAGACGCCGGCGCCCTGCCGGCGAAGGGGCGAGACATCGACCTCGATGGCGCTGACGGCAGTGCGCGACTGCGCGAAAGCCGCTCCGGCGAAGGCGGGAAGTGCGGCGAGCCCGGCTATGACGCCAAGGGCGGCCCGACGTGAAAGTTCCGCGGTCATGACCCTGATCTCCTTGCCATGAAGAAGAGTTGGGACCTAAGCGCCGGATATCAAGCCTTCGGAAAGCTGCGGCCGCGCGGCGCTGACGCGCGCAGCCGCCCCAGGTTTCATCGGAAAGCGACTTCGACCACTTCGTAGGACTTGCCGCCGCCGGGCGTCGCGACCTCGACGGTGTCGCCCACCGCCTTGCCGATCAGCGCGCGTCCGAGGGGAGAGCCGATCGAAAGGCGACCCGAATGGATATCCGCCTCCGGCTCGCCGACGATCTGATAGACCTTCTCTTCTTCGGTGTCCTCGTCGATCAACGTGACTGTGGCGCCGAACTTGATGCTGTCGCCGGAAAGTTTCGACACGTCGATGACTTCGGCGCGCGCGATGAGGCTCTCGAGCTCCATCACGCGGCCCTCGTTGTGAGACTGCGCCTCCTTGGCGGCGTGATACTCGGCGTTCTCCGAGAGGTCGCCGAGGGCGCGGGCTTCGGCGATGGCTGCGATGATGCGCTGGCGCTCCACCTGCTGGCGATGCCTCAACTCCTCTTCGAGCTGCTGGAACCCGCGGGCCGTAATCGGAACCTTTTCCATTCTTCAGTCTCTTTACGCCAAATTGAAACGCGGAGCGGCCTTGCGGACGCCCCGCGATCACGTGATTTCTGATGGACGCGCCGAGCGGCCCGTCCGGCCAGCGCCCGCCTCAGGCGAAATACTCCTGAAGCGGCCGCACTTCGAGATCACCGGCGAGATAGGCCTGAATGCCTTCCGCCGCCGCGATCGCACCAGCCAGAGTGGTGTAGTATGGCACCTTATGCAAGAGGGCTGCGCGGCGCAGCGAACGGGAATCCGTCAGCGCTCCGGCGCCGGCGCTGGTGTTGAACACCAGATGCACGTCGCCGTTCTTGATGGCGTCGACGATGTGCGGCCGGCCCTCGAGCACCTTGTTGATCCGCTGGGCCTTCACGCCCTGACCCTCCAGATACCGCTGAGTCCCGTCGGTCGCGATGATCGTGAAGCCTTGCCCGGCGAGCGTGTGGATCGAGGGCAGGATCCGCAGCTTGTCCTCGTCCTTGACGGAGACGAAGACGACGCCGGACTTCGGAAGCATCGTGCCGGCGCCCAGCTGGCTTTTCAGGAAAGCCGCGCCGAAAGAGCGATCGAGGCCGATGACTTCGCCTGTCGAGCGCATTTCCGGTCCGAGCAGAACATCGACCCCCGGAAATCGCGCGAAGGGAAAAACCGCTTCCTTCACAGCGATATGGTTGAGTTCCTTCTTGGCGAGCGCGAAGCTCTCCAGCGTCTCTCCGGCCATGATGCGCGAGGCGATCTTGGCGATCGGGGAGCCGATCACCTTGGCGACGAAGGGCACCGTGCGCGAGGCGCGTGGATTGACCTCCAGCACGTAGATCGCTCCGTCCTTGAGCGCATATTGCACGTTCATCAAGCCGCCGACGCCGAGCGACAGCGCCATCGCGCGGGTCTGGGTCTCCAGTTTCTCGATCGTCTCCGGGGACAGCGAGCGGGGCGGAAGCGAACAGGCGGAATCGCCCGAATGGATGCCCGCCTCCTCGATATGCTCCATGATCCCGGCGATGAAGACGTCCTTGCCGTCGCACAGGCAATCCACGTCGATCTCGATCGCGTCCGAAAGATAGCGGTCGAAGAGAAGCGGGTTCTTGCCCAGCACCGTATTGATCTGGCCGGTCTTGTCGTTGGGATAGCGGGCCTTGACGTCCGAGGGGATCAGGCTCGGCAGGGTGCCCAGCAGATAGTCCTCGAACTGCGCCTCGTCATGGATGATCGCCATCGCACGCCCGCCCAGCACGTAGGAGGGTCGGACGACGAAGGGCAGGCCGAGATCGGCCGCGACAAGACGCGCCTGCTCGACCGAATAGGCGATTCCGTTCTTGGGCTGCTTGAGGCCGAGCTTGTCCAGCAGCCGCTTGAAGCGGTCGCGGTCCTCGGCGAGGTCGATGGCGTCGGGCGAGGTGCCGAGGATCGGCACGTCGGCCTCTTCCAGCGCGCGCGCCAGCTTGAGCGGCGTCTGGCCGCCGAACTGGACGATGACCCCGTGCAGCGTCCCGTTCGAGCGTTCCGTGTCGATGATCTCAAGCACGTCCTCGGTCGTCAGCGGCTCGAAATAGAGGCGGTCGGAGGTGTCGTAATCGGTCGAGACGGTCTCGGGATTGCAGTTGATCATGATCGTTTCGTAGCCCGCGTCGTGCAGGGCGAAACAGGCGTGGCAGCAGCAATAGTCGAACTCGATGCCCTGGCCGATCCGGTTGGGGCCGCCGCCGAGGATGATGACCTTCTTCGCGTCGGTGGGCCGAGCCTCATTCGCGGGCGCGCCGGCGAAGGGGCTCTCGTAGGTCGAGTACATGTAGGCCGTCGGCGAGGCGAATTCGGCGGCGCAGGTGTCGATCCGCTTGAAGACCGGGCGCACGTCGAGCGCGCGCCGGGCGGCCTTGACCTCTTCTTCGCTCTTGCCCGCCAGCACCCCGAGCCGGTCGTCGGAGAAGCCCATCGCCTTGAGCCGGCGGAAAACGCCGGCGGTCGTCGGCAGGCCGAATTTCTGCACCTGCCGCTCGGTCGTCACGATGTCAGAGATCTGTTCGAGGAACCAGCGGTCGATCTTGCAGGATGCGTAGATCTCGTCGAGCGACATGCCAAGCCGCATCGCCTGCGCCACCTTGAGCAGCCGGTCCGGGGTCGGACGGCCGATCGCCGCCTTGATGGAGTTGCGGTCGTCGCCCTTGCCGAGGCCCTCGATCTCGATCTCGTCGAGGCCGGTGAGGCCGGTTTCGAGCGAACGCAGCGCTTTCTGAAGGCTCTCGGGGAAGGAGCGGCCGATCGCCATCGCCTCGCCGACCGACTTCATCGCGGTGGTCAGCGTCGGCTCGGCGCCAGGGAATTTCTCGAAGGCGAAGCGCGGGATCTTCGTCACGACGTAATCGATCGTCGGCTCGAAGGAGGCCGGCGTCGCGCCACCGGTGATGTCGTTGGCGATCTCGTCGAGCGTGTAGCCGACGGCCAGCCGCGCGGCGACCTTGGCGATGGGGAAGCCCGTCGCCTTCGAGGCGAGCGCCGAGGAGCGCGACACGCGCGGGTTCATCTCGATCACGACCATGCGGCCCGTCTCGGGATTGATGGCGAACTGCACGTTCGAGCCGCCGGTCTCCACCCCGATCTCGCGCAGGACCGCGATCGAGGCGTCGCGCATGATCTGGTATTCCTTGTCCGTCAGCGTCAGCGCCGGCGCGACGGTGATGGAATCGCCCGTATGGACGCCCATCGGGTCGATGTTCTCGATGGAGCAGACGATGATGCAGTTGTCGTTCTTGTCGCGAACGACCTCCATCTCGAACTCTTTCCAGCCGAGCACGCTCTCCTCGACGAGCACTTCGCCGGTCGGGGAGGCGTCGAGGCCGCGCTCGACGATATCGAGGAATTCCTCGCGGTTGTAGGCGATGCCGCCGCCCGTTCCGCCCAGCGTGAAGGAGGGCCGGATGATCGCCGGCAGGCCGATTTCGGCCAGCGCCATCAGCGCTTCGCCCAGCGCGTATTCCTGGCAGCGCTTGCGGCGCTCGCTCTCGCCGGCCGCCCATTTCAGCCCGAATTCGGTCTTGAGGCGCGCCTTCTCGGCGTCGTCGATGTCCAGCGCTTCGATGCGCGCCACCTCCGCCTGATACTCCGCCTTGTGCTTTTTCTTCAGCGGGGAGGCGTTGGCGAGGCGGGAGGCGGGGGATTCGAGGCCGATCTTCGTCATCGCTTCGCGGAACAGCTGGCGATCCTCCGCCTTGTCGATCGCCTCGGCGGTGGCGCCGATCATCTCGACGCCGAACTTGTCGAGCACGCCCATCGCCTGGAGCGAGAGCGCGCAGTTGAGCGCCGTCTGGCCGCCCATCGTCGGCAGGATCGCGTCGGGGCGCTCCTTCTCGATGATCTTTGCGACGATTTCCGGCGTGATCGGTTCGACATAGGTCGCGTCGGCGAGGTCGGGATCGGTCATGATCGTCGCCGGGTTCGAATTCACCAGAACGATTCGGTAGCCCTCTTCCTTCAGCGCCTTGCACGCCTGCGTGCCCGAATAGTCGAATTCGCAGGCCTGACCGATGATGATCGGGCCGGCGCCGATGATCAGGATGGAGGAGATGTCCGTGCGTTTGGGCATTGTCGATCCGTAATGATGCCGGGCGCGAGGCATAAAAAAGAGGCCGCGCGTCTTTGAGACGCCGCCTCATGCTCCCTCGCCCGTCGAGCGTAGCACGCGGGTCACGATTGCGCTGCGCTATAGACCGATTTGGCGCGCGTGGGAAGGCGGAACGGGCGCTTTTCCGTTGTATCTCGGCCCGTCGGGCGTCTGCGGCGAACGCCCGCCCGGCGCAACGGCTTTTTTGCGCTTGCGAACACGGGGCGCTATCGTACGCCCAAAGGGAGGAAGCTCGGCAGTCGCCGTCTCCTTCGTTCGGCCATGGTGTTCCCGCCCTCTGGCGCAAAGTTCGCCGGAAGGGCGCAAACAGGAGGTTTCGCATGAGCAAGATCCGCTGGACGGTGGTTACGGGGGCTTCGAGCGGAATAGGCGCGGAATTGGCCCGTGTCTTCGCCGGGATCGGGCATAATCTCGTCCTCGTCGCCCGTCGGCGGTCGAAGCTCGAGGCGCTGGCGGAGGAGCTGCGCGCCAGCCATGGCGGAGCGGTGGAGATTATCGTGGCTGATCTCAACAAGCAGAAGGGTCCGCAGGCCGTCTTCGACGCCGTCGCGGAGCTGCAGATCGCGCCGCATACGCTCGTCAACAGCGCAGGCGTCGGGCTCGCGGGCGAGTTCGTGGAGCTGCCTCTCGACAAGCAGCTCGACATGATGAATCTCAACATGAACGCCCTGACGAAGCTCTGCCACCTGTTCCTTCCCGGCATGCTCGAGCGCGGGGAGGGGGGCGTCATCAACCTCTCCTCGCTGGCCGCCTTCCAGGCCGGCCCACACATGGCGGTGTATTACGCAAGCAAGGCCTTTGTGCTTTCGCTCACCGAGGCGCTGCACGAGGAGGCGCGGCCCTTCGGGGTCACCGTCACGGCGCTGTGCCCCGGCCCGACCGAATCCGAGTTTCCCGACACGGCGGGCATGGGAGCGTCGAAGCTCTTCCGCGGGCCGCTGATCAGCGCCGCTCGGGTCGCGCAGGTCGGCGTCGAGGGCTACCGCGCGGGCCACGCCATCGTCTCGCCGGGGATCGCCAACCGCTTCAGCGCGCAGATCGCGCGCCTCATGCCCCGCTTCATCACCCGCCGCCTCGCCTCCACGGTCAATCGCGGCTGAGGCTCTTCAGCTGAGCGGCAGCGCGACATGGGCCGTGTAGCCGGGCCGCTTCAGCAGCCGCTCGTACCAGGCGCGCATATTGGGGAAATCCGGACGCTCGAAGCCCGGAATGTGCCGCCAGCGATGGGCCGAGCAACCGAGCACGATATCGGCCAGAGTAAATGCATCGCCCTCGATGAAGTCGCGGCCCGCGAGATGCGCGTCGATGAGCGCCCAGCGCTCGCAGGTCTCGACGAAGGCTTTTGCGGCGATGGCCGGATCCCGCTCGGCTGGCGGCAGGCGCACCGTGTGAAAGAAAAGCGGAAATTCGACCGGGTGCATGGTTCCCATGGACCAGAACATCCAGCGATCGACGAGCGCGCGCGCGCCGATCTCCTCGGGATAGAGCGAAGCGGGGCCGAACTTCGCGGCCAGATAGCGAATGATCGCATGCGATTCCCAAAGGGCCAGATCGCCGTCGACGAGGGTGGGAACGCGCCCGTTGGGATTGAGCTTGCGGTATTCCGGCGTGTCGACCACCCCGAACTCCATTCCCGCGTCCCGTCGCTCGAACGGCGCGCCGACTTCGACGAGCGCCCACAAGACCTTCTGGACGTTGATGGAATTGGCGCGGCCCCACAGGATCAGATCGGTCACGGCGTTCTCCCCTCGTTTCCTTCGCCGAATTTTAGTACGCCTTGGCCGGCCTGCGCCACACGAGCGGGATCGAACCCGCTTTCCGGGTTTGCGCGAGCCTCGCCCGGCTGCTTCGTCCGACGTTGAATCTCCTCGAAATTCGCCTTGAAATTCCCATTGACGCCGCGTCCCCGCCTTCGTAAACACCCTCACGCCGCAAGGCGGGCCCAGGTGGCGGAATTGGTAGACGCGCTGGTTTCAGGTACCAGTGGTGAAAGCCGTGGAGGTTCGAGTCCTCTCCTGGGCACCATCGCTTAAAGGAAGCGATGCGCCGCAAGAACTTCAGGCAGAGCAACGGTTTGACAGCGCCCCACAGGTACACAGGGGCGGTACACATGGTTCTGTCGATGGCCCGGCCTTGGAAGCATCCCGACACCGGCGTCTTCTACCTCAGGAGGCGCGTTCCCGCTGGGAGAACCGCATGAATGATGCATTGGCGCGGATTACCGTTATCGACCTCGCGCGCGAACTGGGCCGCCCGAAGCAAACGCTCTTCAAGGTCATGCGGAAGTTGGGCATCGAACCGCGACGAGTAAAGTCGCCAGAGAGCAACGGGCAGGCAGTGTCGGTCTTGTCGGTCGAAGAAGCCATGCGTATCCGTGATCATCTCGATCGTAGTATGTCAGCGGCTGATCGATATGGAAATCTGAACGACATCGAGAATATGCCTCCGGGCTTCTTTTATCTCGCACAGCTTGAGCCGAACTTCGACCCTGGCCGCATCAAGGTCGGCTTCGCGGTCAATGTCGAAGAGCGTGTCAGGCAACATCGGTGCTCCGCGCCCTTGCTTCAGGTGGTGGCTGTGTGGCCGTGTCGTTTCCTTTGGGAACGTACCGCTATCGACTGCGTGACTGCGGGATGCGAGCGGCTGCATACGGAGGTGTTCCGAGCCGTAAGCGTGGATGACGTGCGGAAGCGGTGCGACGCCTTCTTCTCGCTCATGCCGCCGCCGTGACATAAAGCCTTGGCAATCGGACCACGGCAGTGGTACACAAGGGCCTGAAATCAATCGACTAAGTCTCTGAAAAACATAGATTAATCGCGCTGATCCGGCCAATCCTCTCCTGGCACCATCGCTTAAAGGAAGCGATGCGCCGCAAGAGTTTCAGCTAAATCATCGGTTCGAGGCCGCCCGAGTGGCGCACACGCGGCTCAGTAATTGGAAATACCGCACTCCATCCCGATTCTGATCGCGGCGAAGGGATTTGCTTGGACAATCGATGGCATTATCTCTCGCGAGTACTCGCGGTTCGCCAAATTGCCCATGACGCTTCTGGCCTCCCTCTGCAGACAGCTACATCGTTGGCGACCCAGATGTTCCTGACAGCTCGTGACGAAGAGGCTATGTTCGTCGCCGCCCGAACGTACGCTCGCGGCGACCTCCTGGAGCAGTTCCGTCGCGCGGGGCCCGCAGCCGACAGTCCGATGCGCCAGTTCGCCGGAGCCGCCCAGGAGAGCGGCCGCCGAAAGACTCTCGCCGACATCCACATCCCGGTAATTGCCCCCGAAGGTCGTCTGCAGCGCCGCCGTCGTGGCGAAGCGGACGAGCACAGCGCCGTCGGCCGACGATAATCCGAGGCCGTCGCAACTCGATGAGAGCCTGTCGACGAACCCGCCCATGATCAGCGTCGTCCGCGGTGTGACGGCGATACGGTTTCCGGCCTGGAGCAAGGCGATGATTTCGGCCGCGGAAGCATCGGCGCCGTCGGATGGCGGGGGTTTTGGGGCCTCCGCAACCGGCGCCGCGCCTGACCTACTCGACGGATTGAGCTTCACGATGGAGCGCGGGGGCGTCTCGGGGTCGAACGTCTCCGCGCCGTATTCGATCGCGAGGAGAAGGTCGGCGGTCGATGACAAAAGAACGTAGTCGTGCACGAATTCCAAGGTCGCGCCAGCAGCTTCGAGCCGCTCCCACATACGGTACGTACGCAGCCCGTGGAAGTGCATGGTGTCGTCGTCTTCGAGAAGGACGAAGCCATAGAAGACTCGACCACTCTGGATCTTCGCCTGGACGACGAGCAGATCATGGGGGAGATCGAGGTCGTACAGGGTGTATTCGACAACCCTGTTATCCGGGTCCGTGCCGCGATAGACATCGCCATCGCGTCTGACGACGTGTCTCGATGAAGGGCCTTTCGGAAACCATCGGTTGGGCTCCTCAGCCACGAAACGATCGGGTAGCGGAGTGACTGCCGGATAACCTTCGAGGAGCGGATCATCCGCTCCCGTGCACCCTGCAACGATGATCCCGATACTCAAAACGAGTGCTCTGAACACTGTGCTTTTCGGCATGGGAGCCCCCTCCCCAAAAACGATGCACTCGGAGACTGGCACGGATCGATTTTATGCAAAAGCTAGGATTAATCTTTACCGCCTTGGTGGAGGGGGACGTGCGGGGAACGGTCGCCGCCGGTGCGCGCTCCGTCGCCGGCGCTCAAGGCTCCTGCCGCCTCGTGGCGCTCCTGTCGGGCAGCTCGGCACGGACGCGTGGCAGGCTGTTCGGGTAGGTCTCCACCAGGAAGGCGATCAGTTTTTCGCGGACTTCGCATCGCAGGTCGAACGCCTGGCCGGCGTTTCCGGCGCTGACGAGAATGCGAAGCTCCATCACGGTTTCCCTGAAGTCGGTGACCTGCACCCCGGCGACTTTCCCGTCCCACAGAGGCGAGGCCGCAGCGATTTCCTTGACCTTCTCGCGAATCGCGGAAACCGGGACCGCGTAGTCGAGGTAAATCATCACGGAGCCCAACAGCGACGCCTGCTCCCGCGTCCAGTTCTGAAAGGGCTGTTCGATGAAGTAGCTCAGCGGCAGAATGAGGCGTCTCAGATCCCAGATGCGAACGACGACATAGGTCGAGGTGATTTCCTCGACATTGCCCCATTCCCCTTCCACGATGACCGCATCATCGAGACGGATCGGCTGGGTGATCGCGAGCTGGATGCCGGCGAACAGGTTCTTCAGCAGGGGCTGAAGAGCGAGGCCGACGATGATGCCGGCCGCGCCGGCCGAGGCCAGCAGGCTGATGCCGTATTGCCGCACGCCTTCGAACGTCATCAACGCCGCGCTCAGACCCACCAGGACGATCAGAACGACGGCGACGCGCTCGAGGATGCGCGCCTGCGTGACGTGCTTGCGGGCAAGCAGGTTGTCCTTGGCGTCCAGCTTGAACCGCCGCAGATAGACGATGATCCAGGCGTGCAGCGCGACTTGCGCGGCCCACGCCAGAAAGACGATGAAGCAGATCAGCAGCATGTGCCGCAGAAACCCTGCTCCCGCAGCCGTCAACGGCGCGACGCGAGAGGCGACGGCCAGAGAGAAAATCAGAAGGGCGAGGAGCAGCAGCCACCGGGTTCGCGTCACGAGGGCCCGCCAGAACAATCCTCGTTCGTCGGCCAGCCGCCGGAGGAGCCGGAACAGGAAATTGTGGGCCAGCACGCCAACTGCGGCTGCAAGGCTGAGGATGGCGAAAGAAGTCAGGAGGGCGGATGCGGTTGTCAATCGGTCCTCTTCCGGCTGTCCGGCGCTTGTTCGGTCGGGTCGAATCCCGGTTTCCAGCGCGTGATGCGAAGCGGGAGCTTAGATTGGCTTTGAGAGGCTTTCCAGCCGGTGAAATCTGCATCCCCTCGAGGAGGCGTTGCGACACGAACGCCTTATGAACGGGCCTCCAGATGAGAGTGCGTTCACAAGGCTGTGTGGCGGGCAGAGGCTGCTTACAATGCGGTGGCTGCTGCGAATAGAAATGGAGAGTGGGCCGCATTCCGCGCGCCCCTCGGATTACAGGCAGCGGCGCGCGTATCCGCTGGCGCTTCCAGCCGACCACCGACCGTCAGGAGCCCGGCGAAGAATGAAAATGGCATCGACGAAACTGGCATCGACGAAACTGGGCCTTGCGCCCGCATGGGCCATGATCATGAGCTGCGCGATGATCTTCGTCGCGACCGATGCTCGTGCGCAGACCGAATTCGATCCGGCCCAAATCGCCGAATGGCGCAATCACATCTTCAAGGGACAAACGACCTATCGGCTGGTTGAGAAAGATGGCAGGCGGGCGGTTCACGCCGCCTGCTCGGCAAGCGCGTCCGGCCTGTTCATGGAGCGCGTCATCGATCTCCGGGAAACACCAATCCTCGAATGGTCGTGGCGGATCGACGAATTGCCGCCGATGACAGCCGATGAGCGCTCGCGAGCCGGCGACGACTTCGTGGCGCGGATCTACGTCGTCAGGGACGGGGGCCTGCTGCGTTGGCGTACGCGCGCCATCAGCTATGTCTGGGCCAACACCTCGCCCGAGGGCAGCGACTGGCCGAATCCATACGCCGATCAGGCGCGCATGGTCGCGGTGCGCTCCGGGGCTTCCGGTCCGGGGCGATGGCATACCCAGCGCCGCAATATTCGCGAGGATTTCCGGCGCTACCATGGGCTCGATCTGGAAAGCATCGACGCGGTCGCCGTCATGACCGACTGCGATGACAGCGGCGGCCGCGCCGAAGCCTGGTACGGCGCCCTGCGCTTCCTGCCGCTTGATTGAAATGACGGAGCTCGGATGCCGAGAGGCGGAATTGGTGGACGCGCTTAGACCTGGTGATCAAGGTCGTAGGACGACCTCCCTTCGGCTCAGATTGAACGCGTGCGTAGCTGACCCTCGTAGTCGCGTTTGCCCAGCGGCACGCCTCGCGTGCGCAGGATGTTGTATGCGGTGACGACGTGGAAATAGAAGTTTGGCAGAGAGAAAGAAAGAATGAAGGTCTCCGATGTTAAAGCAAGCCGTCGCGGGCCGATCTGGAGGTCTAGGTGCTTGCCCGCGCACTTGTTAATATCTTCGGGGACGAACGCCTCCAGCGCCGATTCTGCCTTGCCGATCATCGACTGCAGGTCAGTGAAGGGAACAGTTCCGACCAATGCGGGAGGGGTGAACGCGCCGGTCTTCAGAGCCTCAACCGCCCACACGGAATGATGCGACGCCGCTTCGATTTGAAAGTGAAATGGTGCCATGTCGTCGTAGAGTCGGGTGTTTACGATACAATCGGGATCGGCGCCGGTGTTTGAAAAGTGCGTGGCAGCACGGTCGAGAATGCCTCCGACGGATCTTACGGTTTGCAGGAATGTCGGCACGCTGAGGTCGTAGAGTGATGTCCGCATCGCCTTTCTCTCCCGAGCAATTTGAATCATAGCGGTTCGATTTTTTGCATCGTCGTACTCCCCCCGCGCACCCACGCGTTCCCGCCCGTGCGCTTTTCCTCGGCTCCCGCGCGCCGCGCCTCTGATAGGCTCACGCTGACGTGCATCGGAGAACCGACACCATGATCCCGCCGGCTGCCCGGCCGGACGACCTGAACAAGGCCGTCCTCTACATGTGTTTGTCTGCGTTGCTCCTTCCCATGCTCAACGCGGCTGCGAAGTATCTCACACCGGATTACAGCGTGCTCCAGATCACCTGGGCGCGCTATGCGGGCCATCTGTTCTACATGCTCGCCGTCTTCGCGCCGGTCTACGGCGTGGCGCTCCTGCGCACGGGGAGCCTCAAGCTCCAGCTGCTGCGCTCGAGCTTGCTGTGCGTCTCGACGCTCATCTACATCACCGCGCTTTTCTACGTGCAGCTCACGACGGCGGCGGCGATCAGCTTCACGGCGCCTTTCATCGTCACCGCCCTGTCGCCGCTCGTCCTCGGCGAGCGGGTGAGCGTGGCCCGCTGGCTCGCGATTCTGGTGGGTTTCATCGGCGCGTTGATCGTGCTGCGGCCCGGGGATGGAATGAACCTCGCGGCGTTGATGGTCTTCGGCAGCGCCGCATCGGCGGCGGCTTATCAGCTGCTCTCGCGCAAGCTCGCGGCCGGCGACGCGGCGGAGACTTCGATCACCTACATCGCGGTGACCGGCTTCGTAATGCTCTCGATTCCGCTGCCCTTCTTCTGGAAGACGCCTGTCTCGGTCCTCGACTGGGCGCTCTTCGCGAGTCTCGGCCTGTGGGGCGGGTTCGGGCATTATTTCATGGTGCGCGCCTTCGAGGTCGCGCCCGCGCCCTTCGTCTCGCCCTTCACCTATCTCCAGCTGGCAGGCACGGTGCTGCTGGGCTGGGTGGTGTTCGGGCAATTGCCGGATGCGTGGATCTGGAGCGGATCGCTGATCATCGTCGGCAGCGGCGTCTATATCCTGCTCTCCGAGCGCCGCAGCCGCGCGATGCTCCCTCCCGCCGCCGGGAAATCATAGCGAACGCGGCGGCGCTTCCGGGAAGGCGATGACCTTGTTGCGAAGGGCGACGTGGCGCATGAAACGACGCGCGGTCGTCACGCTGATGGTCCCGAACACCTTGTACACCTCCAGCGTCTCCTCCTGCGGCACGCTCAAGTCGATGCGAGCCTGCCAGAAGGGCTTGAGCGTCGCCCAGTCAAAGCCGATCGCCTTGATCAGCATCGCCGAGGGAAACAGGGAATCGGAAGCGAAGAGCCGTTCCACCAAATCCGGCGGCATGGCGCTGAGGAACGCGAGCCCCGCAATGGCGTCCTCGTTTTGATTGCGGTTGAGCCAGCGCACGATGTCGTCGCGCCTGATCGAGCGCCGGTTCGCCCGCGTCGCGACATAATCGAAGGAGGCGCGCATGATTGGGCCCGCGAAGGGGGACGGCGCGGTGTCGCGCATCGCGGCCGAGATCATCGCCAGGAGCGCTTCGCCGGAAAGTGACGGGGCGCGGTATTCGCGGTCGAATTCGTCGCAGGCAAGCGCGCCGTCGAGCGCGAGAAGCATGGCGAACTGGCCGTCCGGGATATCTGGCCGGGCGCAAATAAAGCTGCGCAGCATCGCGTTCGCGCGTGCGCGTTCCGAGAGCAGATCGAAGCCCTGCGTGTCGAAGGTCGCCGTGACGTTGCTCGAGAGCGCCACAACGGTGTCGTCGTCACCCCGCCGCGCCAGCGGCGTGGTGATCCTCTCGCCGATTCCCGGCCGCTTCGCCAGCGCCCGCAAATGCTGCTGCCCGCCTTGTCGGGCGACGGTCGTGAGCAGGCGATGCTCGATCCGCAGGGCGCTCGAAAGCAGCGGGGCGGCGACCTCCGGGTCCTCGTCGAGGACGAGACGGGCGACGACGCCCTTCGGTCCTTTCGGGAATTTCGCGAATGTCTGTGCGAGCTGGCGCTTGGTCGCCTGATCGACGCCCTCGGTCAGGTTGAGGAACAGGTGATCGAACATCGCAGCGCGATCATCGGGCAACCGGCGCGCCTTGCTCTCGTAGAGCCCGCGAAGGCGCTCGACGATCACCGCTTTCTCGATTGGACCCGGATCGCCGTGGCGCCGTTCGATCTGTTGAACGAGATGTTGGATTTCCTGCAGCATGGTTCGGGCGCCGCCTCGAAAGACTGGTCGGTCAGGCGGCTGCGGCGGGGCGTTCAGCTCCGTCGCCGCGCCGGGCTTTGCGCTCGGCGTCGAGCGCGTTGATGAGATAAGGTCGCCAGAGGCCGAGCGCGCCGTGAAGGCTGCGGTTCACGTCGATTGCGTCGAACGGCTGCACGATGATGTCCCTGACCCCGAATATTTCGAGCGCGCGGTGCGTCTCGTCGCTGGCGCGGTTCATCAGGACGACGGAAATGCGCTCTTTCGTTCCGCTGAACATCTGGCACGCGGCCTCCAGCGCCGGCATGTCCGTCAAACCGTTGCTTACGAAAGCGATCTCGAATTCCTGCCGGCGCACCTGGCTGACGGCGCCGCGGCCGGTGTCGGCCTCCACCGGATTGACCCGGAACTGGCTCCTGCGGAGGGCGTTCCTCAGGATCTCGCGCGTGCGCTCGGAGGGATCGACGATCAGCGTCCGACGCGGACGACGTATCTCGCTGAAGGCGCCGAGGAGCTTCGCCACGGCATGCTTGCGGTATGGTTTTGTCAGGACTTCATAGGCATGAAGGTGAGTGGCGACGGACGTCCAGTTGGGCCGCAGCCATTCGCTGACGAGAACGAGACGCGTGCCGCCGCGCGCGCTCATGAATGCGAGGACATCCTTCAGCTTGGCGACATCCGTATAGGGAAGGATCATGTCGAGGAAGAGGACGTCGAAAGTCTCTTCCTGAATGAGCTTGAAGAGCTCGCGTCCAGTTTCGGCGGTAGTGATTCTGATATTGCGTCCAAAGGTTGTGACAATCTCGCTGAGTTGCTCCTGCGCTTCGAGATCCGCATCGGCAATCAGTATCTTCAACATTTGGAAACTTCCTCCGCCCGATGAAATTTGACGGAGATTCATTGAAAAAAGATTTTCAAAATGTTCCGAAATGCGTCCGATTGTCCGATTTTCACATCCCGGCGGCGCCTTGCGGGCATCTTGTGGCGCCCGCTTCAGCGGGGTGCGAATGGGTTGGTCCAGCCGCGTCGGCCCGAGCCTTCGTCCGATCGTTGAGCCGGGAAATGCTCGGCCAGGCAGTCGACGATCACCTCGCGTTCAGGGCGCGCTCGCCTGCCGCGATGCGATCAGATCGCGCAGCGTCGTGATTGTCGAGGCGTCGGCGACGCCGTCCACGCGCGTCGGCCGGAAATGACGCTGGAAGGCGCGGATCACGGCCTCGGTTGTCTCATCGAAAACGCCCGTGATGGCGACGCCGTAGCCGTACATGGCCAACATCGCCTGCAACGCCTCGATGGGCTGCCCCTCGTCGCCGCGAGCGAAATAGCGCCCGTCGGCGATCGGCGCGGGCGCAACCCAATGCCCGACGCCCTCCCGGTGCAGACGCTCCCATGGAAAGGCCTCGCCAGGGTCGTTCTTGCGCGCCGGCGCGATATCCGAATGGGCGAGAACGCGCGCGGGAGGGATGCGCCAGCGTTCGCAGATGTCGCGACAAAGCGCGATCACGGCCTCGATCTGCGCGTCCGGATAGGGCGGCATTCCGCCGACATGTCCGGGATTCGCGATCTCGATCCCGATCGAGCGCGAGTTCACGTCATTCTCGCCCAGCCATGAGCCCACGCCGGCATGCCAGGCTCGCCGTCCTTCGGGAACGAGCTGGAGCACGCGGCCGTCCTCGAAGACGAAGTAGTGCGCCGAGACCTCCGAAACGGGGTTGCACAGCCATTGCAGCGCCTCGCCCGAATCCGGCATGCCCGTATAGTGCAGGATCAGCATGTCGGGCGCCCCCTTGCGCTCGCCATGGTTGGGCGAGGGAAAGACCTTCGCGGCGAGGGGGCTTTCCGGGCGGGGCTGGGCCATGACGTTTGTGTCCCTGTGGCCGGGATCACTGCGACCGGCGGCTAGCGATTAGCGCATCCCGCTTCCCGGGTACAACCCCGCGACGCTCGGTCGTTGTGCGTCGCCGCATTGGCGATCGTGCGATCAGGCATAGCCTTTTGTGTGGATGGACGGCGCGCGCCGGCGCGTCGAAGATCGGCGAGACAGGGACCAACGGAGCATCTCATGCGTCTTCTCGACAAAACCGCCATCGTGACCGGCGCCGCCCAGGGTTTCGGGCTTGCGATCGCCGAAACCTTCGCCCGCGAAGGAGCGAGGGTGGCGGTGATCGATATCGACGAGGCGGCGGCGATTGCGGCGGCCAACCAGATCGGCGGCAACGCCTTCGCGCTTCGCTGCGACGTCGCCGACAACACCGACGTTTCGCGCGCCGTGGCTTCTGTCATGGAGAGTCTGGGAAATCTCGACATCGTCGTGAACAACGCCGGAATCAGCCACCGCAACAAGCCCATGCTGGACGTGTCTGAGGAGGAGTTCGACCGCGTCTTCGCCGTCAACGTCAAGTCGATCTACAACATGACGCTCGCCACCGTGCCGCACATGGAGGCGCGGGGCGGCGTCATGCTCAATATCGGCTCGACGGCCGGCCTGCGCCCGCGACCTGGGCTGACCTGGTACAACGCCAGCAAAGGCGCGGTGAACCTGCTCTCGAAGTCGATGGCGGTCGAGCTCGCGCCGTTGAAAATCCGGGTCAACGCGCTTGCTCCGGTCGCCGGCGAAACGCCGCTGCTCGCCACCTTCATGGGCGAGGATACGCCCGAGCGACGCGCGGCCTTCGTGGCGACCATTCCCTGGGGGCGGCTCTCCACGCCGCGCGACGTCGCGAACGCCGCCTTGTTCCTGTGCTCGGACGAAGCCGAAATGATCACGGGAGCAGTCCTCGAGGTGGATGGCGGGCGCTGCATCTGACGCGGGTCACGCCGCCCGGCGACGGTCCGGTCGGCCTTCCCAGAGCCATGCGGCCAGCACAGCGCCGAGCAGCAGGACGAGGCCGAGCAGTCCCAGCGACATCGGCGTGACCGAGACGCCGCGCACGATCGCTGATCCGCTGGGTCTGATCCCGATCCAATCCGAGCCGCTCGTGCGCGCTTCTCCCCGCACCGTCTGGATGCGTGGTATCACGAGCGCTCCGGACGCGGCGACCAGCCGCCTCGACGAACCGCCCGTCGCCTCGGCGATGGGGGCGAGATGTTCGGTGGACGAGAACACGTCGGCGAATTCGCGCGGATTGGCGGGACCGACGCTCGCGAAGGCGACGAGATCGCCCGAACGCAAGGTGTGCAGCCCCATCTCCTCGCCGGCGACGCGGGCCGCGAACAGCCCGGGCTCGATTTCCTCCAGGGTCGCCACGCGCTCGGCGCCTGACGGCGCGATGACGCGCACGGGCTGCGGTTCGTCGGCCATGGTCTGGCGTTCGATCAAAATGTCGCCGCCGGCGGTCGTCGCGCGCAGCGCCTCCTCTTCGAGAGCAGGCTCCCTCATCAGCCAATGCGATGTACGGCGCAGGAGATCGACATGCGGGCCGCCGTCGCGATATCCGCGAGCCCAGAGCCAGGCGTGATCGGAAAGAAGCAGCGCGACGCGGCCTTCGCCATGCCTGTCCAGGACCAGCAGGGGGCGGTCGCGCGCGCCCGCCATCACCGTCGAGCCCGCGTTCACCTCGGCGTCGAGGTGGCGCAGCCACTCGCCCCATGCCGGGGGATCGGCTTCGGAACCCGGAAGGCCGCGCGTCACGGGATGGCGCTCGCCGGTTGCGGTGATCGTCGCCTTGTAGGGCTCCTCCAGGATCGTCCCCGTCGGCTCGCCAGGAATGATCGGCGCAAGCCTCGTGCGCGCAAGCGAAGCGCGCCCGGCGAATTCCGGCCCGGCTGCGAGCAGCACCGCCCCGCCTTCGTGCACATACCGCACGATGTTGTCATAGTAGATCGAGGGAAGGATGCTCTGATTGGCGTAGCGGTCGAAGATGATCAGGTCGAACTCGCCGATCTTCTCCTGAAACAGCTCGCGCGTCGGGAAGGCGATCAGCGACAGTTCGTCGATGGGCGTGCCGTCCTGCTTCTCCGGCGGGCGCAGAATCGTGAAATGCACCAGATCGACGTTGGCGTCCGAGCGCAGGAGGTTGCGCCAGGTTCGCTCGCCGGCGTGCGGTTCGCCCGATACGAGAAGCACGCGCAGGTTTTCGCGCACGCCTTCGATGGTTACGACGGCGAGGTTGTTGGCTGTCGTCAGCTCGCCTTCCAGCGGCTCTACCTCAATCTCCACGACGTTCGCGCCGGCGCGGTCGACGAGCACGGGGATGCGAAACAGCGTCTCGGTCGGTATCTCGCGCCGCGCGATCGGTTCGCCGTCGCGGCGGACCGTGACGATCGCCGAGCCCGTGCCGTTGCGCTCGCCGATCCGCGCCTCGATGACCTGCTCGCGCCCGACGATCCCGAACCGCGGGGCGCTGACGAGATCGACTTGCCGGTCGCGCTCGTCGGGCCCGCCGGTGACGAGGGCGTGGACGGGCGCGGAGAAGCCTAGCTGCGACGCGTCGGCGGGAATGTCATGAACGACCCCGTCGGTGATCAGGATCGCGCCGGCGATGCGCTCGGGCGGAACGTCGGCGAGGCCCGAAGCCAGCGCGGAGAACAGACGCGTGCCGTCGTCGCCGGCGCCGTCGCCGACTTCGATCACGCGTGTCTCGATCCCGTTGATCGCGGCGAGGCGGCGCTCCAGCTCCTCGCGCGCGTGCTCTGTCGTCTCTGTCCGGTCTCCCAGCCTCTGGGACCCGGAGCGATCAACGACGAGCGCGACGACGTCATCGACCGGATCGCGCTCCTCGGTGACGAGGGCGGGATTCGCCACGGCCAGCAGCAGGACCGCAAGCGCGGCCGCGCGCAGGAAGGCGGGCAGGCCGCGAACGACAAGGGCCATGATCGCGACGACGAGCGTCGCGGCTGCGAGCGCGTAGAGGATCGCGTCGGGAACAAGGGGTGAGAAGCTCAGGGTCGCCATCGCGCGCGCCTCAGTTTCCGAGCCGCTCGAGCAGCGCCGGCACGTGCACCTGATCGGCCTTGTAGTTGCCGGTGAGCGCGTACATCACGATGTTGACGCCGGCCCTGTAGGCCATCTCGCGCTGGCGCGGATCGGAGCCCGCTGTCGGAAACAACGCCTCGCCCGCCGGGCCGACCGCCCAGGCCGAGGCGAGATCGTTGCTGGTGATGATGAGGGGCGAAACCCCGTCGCCCGCCCGCGCCGGCCGGGCCGTCTCGCCCGGCGGAATCGGCGGAATCGCCTCGACCCAGGTCTCGCCGGAGGCGTGACGCCCGGGCAGGGTGTCGAGAATGAAGAACGTGCGCTTCAGCACGTGGTCGGACGGCAGCGGCTCCAGCGGGGGAACGTCCACCGAGGCGAGCATGCGCCGAAGATAGTCGTTTTCGGGCGTCGCCGCTCCGCCTGGCCGCACGCTGCGCGAGGCGTCACGCGTGTCGAAGATCACGAGGCCGCCGTTCTTCATGAAAGTATCGATCCGTCGCATCGCTTCGGGCGAGGGCAGCGGATTGGCGGCCACGATGGGCCAGTAAAGGATGGGGTAGAAGGCGAGTTCGTCCGTCTCGATGTCGAGTCCGACCGGATTTCCGGGTTCGAGCGCCGTGCGCGCCGCCAGGACGCGCGTGAGCCCCATCAGCCCGGCGCGGCTCGCGGAATCGATGCGATCGTCGCGCGTGACGACATAGGCGAGGCGCGTCACGAGCGTGGCGTCGACATCCTCGCGCGTCGGCGCCGGTCCCGATTGGGCTGCGGCGGGGCCGGGATGCGCCAGTAGGCCCAAAGCGAGGAAAAGCGCGCCGGCGGCGGGAGCGCCGCGCCGCAGACGCGCGGCGAAGGCCGCGAGATGCCCGGAAAGCATGATTGAAATCACCGAATCGAGGAGCATGAGAGCGAGCGCCGCGAGAAGCAGCGGCGCCCTGAGATCAACCGTATCGGCCGGTGAGAGCGGCAATACGCGCGGCGCGAGCGGCGCCAGGTCCACGGGAGCCAGCCTGTCGCCGGACCCGAGGGCGTTGACTGCGAGGCTCGCTTCGGGCGGACCGTAAAAGCCCGGCGGATGGTCGAGGCTCGCGCGCCCCTCGAAGCCGCGCAGGACCGGGCGCGCGTTCGCGGGCGGCGACGAGAAGACGCCGGAACCGTCGAGGACGAGGCGCGGCGCGACCGGCCGCGCGCGACCCTCCTCGCTGGCGCTCTCCGCGCCTTCCGGCGCGGCCGCGAATTGCAATGTCCGGCGCAGCATATCGAGAAAAAGCCCCGTCAGCGGCAGGTTCGACCAGCCCGCGTCGGCAGTGACGTGGAAGAGCACGATCATGCCCTCGCCGCGCCTGTCGGCGGTGACGATCGGCGTGCCGTCGGCGAGCGCGGCCCATGTCCGCTCGGTCAACTCGCCGGAAGGCTCCGCGAGGATCTGGCGCGTCACGCCGAGATCGTCTGGCGGGGCGAGCCCGTAGAAGGGGCTCTCACGGGTGAAAGGCGCGAGCGTGCGCGGCGAATCCCATGAGAGCGCGCCGCCGAGATTGCGGCCGCCGAGCCGCAGCCGAACCGGCGTCAGTGTGTCCTCCTCCGCTGAAAGGCGGGGACCGGCGAAGCGCAGAAGAAGCCCGCCGCCCTCGACGAATTCGGTGACGCGTGTCTGAGTGCGCGGCGGCAGGAGGCCGATATCGGCCAGCACCAGAACCGAGACCTGCTCGTCGAGCAGCCGCTCCACCGCTTCCGTCGATCCGCCGCGCCCCTCGCGGATCTCGGCATAGGGCGTCAGCGCGCGCTCGATATAGAAGGTCGGGGCGAGAAGCGGCTGCGCCAGATCAAGGCTGGTTCCCGCCACGACTCCGACGCGCCGGCGGCGCGAACTCTCGTCGAGGAGCGCAACGGCGGCCGCCGAACCCTCGGCCATGATCTCGATCCGCGCCACAGCGTTTCGCAGCTCGATCGGCAGATCGAACCGCGCCTGGGTCTCCAGCTCGCCGCTCTCGAAGGCGAAGGGCGCTTCCGCGAGCGAGAGCCCGCGAAGGTCGGCGGCGCGAACGACGCCCGCGTCGCGTCCGTTCGGCTCGGGGCGCAGGACGGTCACGACGAGACCGCCGGCGGCGTTTTGAGCATCTGCGAGCGCCAGCGTCGGCGCGGGCTCGGCCCGCATCACGGTGACGCGGCGATCGGGCGCCTCCTGAGCGAGGAGCGCCGCGAGATCGTCTGCGCCCGCCAACGCGACGCCGTCCGCGATCCAGAGGATTTCAGCGGCGGGGTGGGAGGCGAGGAACGCGCGGATCGGTTCGCGCGCCGCTTCCGCATCCGGCAGGTGAGGGCGCGGAGCGATGGCGCGCAGCGTTTCGAGCGCGGCGCCGGCGGCGGTCAGCGTGATTTCCGCCGGCGGCTCGGCGGTCGCCAGCACGCCCATGGGGCGCCCGTCACGCATGATCGCCTCGCCCTGCTCAAGAAGGATCGCCGAGCGCGCGCGCCAGTCATGTGCGGCGGTCGCGCCATTGTCGACGATGACGAGAACCGGCGCGTCGGCTTCGCCGTCCAGCGAGGGCGCGGGATTGAGCACCGGCCCTGCCGCTGCGAGGATTACAACGGCGGCGATGACGAGACGCAGAAGGAGCAGCCACCACGGCGTGCGCGCCGGCGTCTCGCGGCGGGCCAAGAGGTCGGCCATGATCTTCAGCGGCGGAAAGGCGATCCGCCTCGGTTGAGGCGGCGTCACCCGCAGGAGCAGCCAGATCGCCGGAAGCGCCACGAGGCCGGCGAGGACGAGCGGCGCTGCGAAGGTGAGGGGCAGCCCGAACATCGCTCAGCCCTCCGCGCGCGCGAGGGCGCCGCCGGCGCGCGCGGCCTGCACCAGCGAGACGACGCGAAGCGCGGCCTCGCTCGCGGGGCGGTCGGTGCGATGTATCGTGAGCGTCCAGCCGCGACGGCGCGCGATTTCAGATACGCCCTCGCGATGCGCGGCGATCCGCATGCGGTAATCCGCGCCCCATGACGCAGCGTCGCCGATGCGCAACCGAGCGCCGTCCTCGACATCCTCGAGCGTCGCTTGCCCGGAGAAGGGAAACGTCTCCTCGACCGGATCGACGATCATCACGAGATGCCCGCGCGCGCCGCGCTGCGAAAGGCCCTCGACGCTGGTGCGGAGCGAGGCGAGGGGGGTCAGAAAATCCGAGATGATCACCGCCTCGTCGAGCAGCGCGAGCGAAGCTTCGGGCGGCAGATCCGAAACCAGCCCCTTCGCGTCGGTGGCGAGCGCCTGCGCGAAAAGTTCGACGATGCGACGCGAGGCGCGCGGATGCAGCGCGCCGAGAAGCCCCACGCGCTCTCCGGCCTCGACGAAAGCGTCGGCGAGAGCGAAACCCAGAACCAGCGCGCGATCGACCTTCGGCGCGAGCGCCAACTCGGAGGCGAAGCCCATCGAGGGTGAGCGATCGATCCAGAAATGCACCGAATGCGCCGCCTCCCATTCGCGCTCGCGCACATAGAGGCGGTCGTCGCGGGCGGAGCGACGCCAATCGATGCGGGAGGCGGGCTCGCCGGTCACGAAGGGACGAAACTGCCAGAAGCTCTCGCCCGGCCCAGCCCGGCGCCGGCCGTGGATGCCGTGAGCGAGCGACGCGGCGACGCGCCGCGACTCCAGTACGAGGCGCGGCAGGCGCGAGGCGAGTTCGTGCGCAGCGTCAGCGGCCGCCCGGCCCGGCTGACGCTCCCGAATGTCGAGGACACGCACGCGCGCCATTGTCCCCCCTCAGCCCGACAGGCGCGCGGCGAGCCGGCGCACGAGATCGGGGATCGTCGCGCCGTCGGCGCGCGCGGCGAAGGTGAGCGCTATGCGATGTTTCAGGACAGGTTCGGCCAGCGCGGCGACGTCGTCGATGGAAGGCGACAGGCGGCCCGCGATCAGCGCGCGCGCACGCGCGGCGGAAATCAGCGCCTGCGAGGCGCGTGGCCCGGGTCCCCAGAGCAGCTTGTCAGTGATCGCCGGGTCGCCCTCGCCGGGCCGGGCCGAACGCACGAGATCGAGGATCGCCTCGACGACGCTGTCACCTACGGGCAGCCGACGCGTAAGGCGCTGGGCGTTCATCAGGCCCTCGCCCGTCATCACCGCGGCGGGCGTGTTGTCAGCATCCCCGGTCGTCTCCAGGAGGATGCGACGCTCGGCGTCACGGCCGGGATAATCGACGTCGATCTGGAGCAGGAAGCGGTCGAGCTGGGCTTCCGGAAGCGGGTAGGTGCCTTCCTGTTCGATCGGGTTTTGCGTCGCGAGCACATGGAACGGCCGCGGCAGGTCGTAGCGCTCGCCGCTCACGGAAACGTGATGCTCCTGCATCGCCTGCAGCAACGCAGATTGGGTGCGCGGGCTGGCGCGGTTGATCTCGTCCGCCATCAGGAGCTGGGCGAAGATCGGTCCGCGCACGAATCGGAAATGCCGCCGCCGATCCGCCGTTTCCTCCAGGATCTCGGAGCCGATGATATCGGATGGCATGAGGTCCGGCGTGAACTGAACGCGCCGCGCGTCGAGCCCGAGCACGGTTCCGAGCGTCTCGACGAGCTTCGTCTTTGCGAGGCCGGGCACCCCGACGAGGAGACCGTGCCCGCCGGCCAGAATGGTGGTCAGGGCGAGATCGACGACCTTTTCCTGCCCGAAAATCACGTTCTGGACGGCCTCGCGCGCCCGGCCTAACGTCTCCAGCGTAGATTCCGCCGAACGGATGATCGCGTCGTCGAGGGATTGCGCCTTGGACTGCGCCTTGCCGGCAGTGGCTTCGGTCATTCGTTCAACACCTTCTTCTGGGGCCGTCTTTCACGCCGGCGACATCATGGCCATATGTAAAGCGAGCGTCTTTTCGGCACGCGCCGGCGCCAGTCGAACCGGCGAAACCCCGCATCGTGAGTGTGGGCTGCAATGCGCGGCAGTGGCAAGCGGGACGATCGGACGCAGAGTGATCGCCTCGAAGAGCTATCGGTCACTTTCCCCATGACGGTGATTTTTGGCATGATTGAGCCATGAGTGAGACAGAAACGGAAAAAGGCGGAGACGCCTTCGCGCGGTTGCTCGCCGCCGCCGGCGCCCAGAAGGGCAAGCCGCCGGTGGAGCGCTGGAATCCGCCCTATTGCGGCGAGATCGGCATGCGCATCGCCGCCGACGGGACCTGGCATTATCAGGGTTCGCCGATCGGCCGGAAGCCGCTGGTGAAGCTCTTCGCCTCGATCCTGCGCAAGGATCCGGAGCGGTACGTCCTGGTGACGCCGGTGGAGCGCATCGGAGTGGAGGTCGAGGACGCGCCGTTTCTCGCCGTCGAAATGGCGACGGAAGGCGAGGGCGATTCGCGCGCCATCACGTTCCGCACGAATGTCGATGATGTCGTGAGCGTCGGTCCCGACAACCCGCTTCGGTTCGAGCGTGACGAAAAGGGCGGCGTGAAGCCCTACATTCGTGTTCGCGGCGACCTCTGGGCCCTCGTCACGCGTTCGCTCATGTTCGACCTAGTCGCCATGGGCGAAGAGCGGATCGTGGAGGGGCGGACGGTCTTCGGAGTCGCGGCGGGCGGCGCCTTTCACGTCGTCAACGGGACGGGCGGCGTCGACGATGCCTGAACGGGCGGATTTTCTCGAACGCGCCGCCTTGCGCCTCCGGCGCGAGCCGCCCGGCCCCCAAGCCGCGCGCGGCGACCACGATCTCAATCCCGGCTGGAAGCGCGCCCCCGGTGCGCCGGCCTGGAAGCCTGCGGCGGTGCTCGTGCCCGTCGTCGCGCGCCCCGCCGGGCTGACGATCCTCCTCACCCATCGCGGAAATCGCCTGCGCGCGCATTCCGGTCAGATTTCCTTCCCCGGCGGCAAGGTCGATCCCGGCGATCCCGGCGCGCTCGGGACCGCTTCGCGCGAGGCGCGTGAGGAGATCGGGCTCGATCCGACCTATATCGACCTCCTCGGCTACGGTGACGCTTACGGCTCGAACAGCGGCTATATCGTCACCCCGGTCGTCGCGCTCGTGCGCGAGGGCTTCGACCTGTCGCCCAATCCTTTCGAGGTGGCGGAGATTTTCGAGGTTCCGGCGGCGTTCCTGATGAATCCCGCCAATCACGAGGCGCAGGTGAGGCGCTGGAACGGCCTTTTGCGCCAATATTACGCAATGCCCTTTGAGCGGCACTATATCTGGGGAGTGACCGCAGGCATTCTGCGCAATCTCTACGAGAGGCTATACGCGACATGACCCGCGCGCTGCTGACGGAACTCGTCTTTTTTCTGACCCCATTCGTGGTCTTTTTCATCTATCTGGCGCTGCGCCGGCGCAATCCGCTCACCTTCTCCGCGTGGGAGAAGTCGATACCCGCGCTCGCGCTCGTCGGCGCGGTTCTCGTGGCCGGGTCGCTCCTTTGGGCCGGCATCACGGCTGAGCGAAGCACCGGAAGCTACGTGCCGCCGCAGGTGCAGAATGGGCAGGTCGAGCCCGGGCGCTTCGAGTGATGACGCCTGCCCACGACGGCGTCGCACGCGTTCTCGCCGACGCCGCCCTGCGGCGTATTCTCACCGCGCTCGACGGCGACGGCGAGGAAACGCGGGTGGTGGGCGGCGCAGTGCGCAACGCGCTCATGGGGCTGCCCGTCCGCGATATCGATCTCACGACGACCGCCGCCCCGCAGGAGACGACGCGACGCGCCCGCGCAGCGGGCCTGAAGGTCGTCCCCACGGGGATCGAGCACGGCACCGTCACCGTGATCGTCGACGGCCGTCCCTTCGAGGTGACGACGCTGCGCGAGGATGTCGAGACGGACGGGCGCTTCGCCGTCGTGCGTTTCGGGCGCGATTTCGCGATGGACGCGCGCCGCCGCGACTTCACCATCAATGCGCTCTCCGTCGGCGCAGACGGAGAGGTGCGCGACTATGTCGGCGGGCTGGAGGACGTCGCAGCGCGGCGCGTGCGCTTCATAGGCGCGGCCGACAATCGTATCCGCGAAGATTACCTGCGCATCCTGCGGTTCTTCCGGTTCTTCGCGGAATACGCCGTGGGGCCGATCGACCAGGACGGCCTGCGCGCCGCGATCGCGGGTCGCGAGGGGCTCGCGCGGCTCTCGCGGGAGCGTATCCGCGCGGAATTCGTGCGCCTTCTCGCCGCCCCGCGCGCGCTCGAAACGGCGAGGCTTCTCGCGCATTCGGGCCTCCTTGACCGGCTGACGGGCGGCGTTGGCGACATCGGCCGTCTAGGTCGCGTCGTCGCTAACGCCGGATCCGACGCGACCTTGCGGCTCGCCGCCTTCGACGTGATGAGCGAAGCCGATGTCAACAGGCTGACCGAGCGCCTGCGGCTCTCGAACGCTGAGGCCGCGCGGCTCTTAGGCTACGCGCGTGCGCTCGCCGCGATGCGAGGACGGCATGCGGTGGTCGACTCGCTGGCGCTGCGGCGGCTGTCGGCCGAATGGGGTGCACGCGCCGTCATGGACGCGGCGGCCGCCTTGCGCGGCGAGCCGTCGCCGGTCTTCGCGCCGGATGCGCTGGCGGCGCTCGAAGCCGGGCTCGACGACCCCGTCATGCCGCTCGCGGGCCGTGACCTCGTGGCGGCCGGACTGCGCCCCGGCCCCGATCTCGGACAGGCGCTGGAGCAGGCGCGCGCGGCATGGATCGAAGGCGGATGCCTCGAGGGGGAGGGCGAGCGCGAGCGGTTGCTGGCTCTCGCCCTTTCCGAAGTGACGCAATTTGGAGTAGCCAATGATTGAGAAAGCCAGCAAACGCCTTGTGGTGCTCATCGACGCCGACAATGCATCGGCGAAGATCGCAGACGGTTTGTTCGACGAGATCGCCAAAATTGGCGAGGCGAGCGTCCGGCGGATCTATGGCGACTTCGCCCACACGCGCATGAAGGGATGGACGGATACACTCGCGCGGCACGCCATCGTTCCTCAGCAGCAGTTCCCATATACGACCGGAAAGAACGCCGCAGACATCACGCTCGTTATCGACGCGATGGACCTGCTTCATACAGGCCGCTTCGACGCCTTCTGCCTCGTATCATCCGATAGCGATTTCACGCGTCTGGCTTCTCGCATCCGGGAACATGGCGTCGATGTCTATGGATTCGGAGAACAGAAGACCCCCGAGAGTTTCAAGCAGGCCTGCAAGCGTTTCATCTACACGGAAAACCTTTTGCCTGTGGAAGCGGTTGAGCCGACGAGCAATGCGGTCGCAGTGACGACCAGACCGTTGAAAGACCCAAAATCCGCAACAGCGATCCTCAAGAAGGTAATCGCACAGATGGAAAGCGAGGATGGCTGGGTCAATCTAGGGCCGGTCGGAAGCCAACTCGCCAACCTTGCGCCCGACTTTGACGCACGGACATACGGCTGCCCCAAGCTGAGCGACCTGGTTCGAAAAACAGGCGCCTTCGATCTGGAGCAGCCGAAAGGCAGCGGATGGCGCATCCGCGTTCGGCAAGCCGCAAAAAAGACGCAGAGCGCAGTCGCCTGACCAGATTCGCCTTTTTGCGGCCGCAGCGGCATAATCCTCCAGTTCACGGAGGGTCTCCGTCATGACGCGCTTGCCTGCCGATATCGCCCGGCGCCTTTCCGTTCGCGGAGAGCCGCGAGACTCCGGCGGCGCGGCGATCTCCGAAGCGGCGGCGAGGCCTATCGGCGCCTTCGCCCGCGAAACCTTCCGCCTGCCGCGCGACAGGGCCCGCGAGACGGCGCGGGAATGGTTCGAGCGCTACCCCAAAGCCGCCTACATGACGCAGGTTGAAAGTTGGCGCGTGCTCGACGATGGGCTGATCGAATTCACCATGCGCCGCCTGCCGACCGCCGACTGAACCTTCACGGCCAGCGCACTGTCGGGGGCATGGAGGAGAGGATCGAGGCGACGTTGCCGCCGGTCTTCAGCCCGAAGATCGTGCCGCGATCGTAGAGCAGATTGTACTCCACGTAGCGCCCGCGCCGCACCTGCTGTTCGTAGCGCTGCGCCTCGGTCCAGGGCTTGCTCATATTGGCGCGCAGGATGGGCGGATAGGCCGCCAGAAACGCCTCGCCGACGTCCCGTGTGAAGGCGAAATCGGCGTCCGGGTCGCCGGTCCAGTGATAGTCGTAGAAAATGCCCCCGATCCCGCGCGGCTCGTTGCGGTGCTTCAGGAAGAAATAGTCGTCGCACCATTGCTTGTACCGGCCGTACTCGACCGCCGGTTCATGCCTTTCGCAAACCGCGCGCATGGCGTCGTGAAAGGCCAAGGCGTCGACGTCGTCCTGTCGCCGCCTCGCGTCGAGCACCGGCGTCAGATCCGCGCCGCCGCCGAACCACGGCTTCGTCGTGACGACGAAGCGCGTATTCATGTGGACTGTCGGCGCGTTGGGGTTCCAGGGATGCGCGATCAGCGAGATCCCCGACGCCCAGAAGCGCGGGTCCTTATCGGAGCCGGGGATCTGCCCACGGAATTCGGGCGCGAATTCGCCGTGGACGCTGGAGATATGGACGCCGACCTTCTCGAAGACGCGTCCGCGCATCATCGCCATGACGCCGCCGCCGCCTTTCTCGCCGGTATGGTCCGTGCGCTCCCACGGCGTGCGCTCGAAGCGTCCCGGATTCTGCGCCTCGGGGAAGAACGGGCCGGTCGCCTCGTCCTCGATCGCCTCGAATTCGGCGCAGATGCGGTCGCGCAGGGTCGCGCACCAGCGCGGCATTTCCGTCTGGAGGCGGGCGACCACGGTTTCGTTCCGGCTCATGATGTCCTCGGTTTCCTCCGACGGGCGTCTCGGCGCCTGACCCTACGGGTATAGATGGCGTGAGGGACCAGACAAGGGGGAGGGCGCTTCCGCGCGGGTCCCCGCGCGAAACGGCCGCATGGCGCGCCCTTCGCCATTGCCACCCCCGATCATCTGGCGTAGGGCATCCCGGCGATACGGATGGACGGCGCATGACCCAGCACGACAAGATTCTCATCATCGATTTCGGCTCCCAGGTGACGCAGCTGATCGCGCGTCGCGTGCGGGAGGAGGGCGTCTATTCGGAGATCGCGCCGTTCCAGTCCGCCGCCCAAACGTTTCGCGAGATGAAGCCGAAGGGCGTGATTCTGTCGGGCGGCCCGGCTTCGGTGACGGAAGCGGTCTCGCCCCGCGCGCCGCAGGAGATTTTCGATGCGGGCGTTCCGATCCTCGGCATCTGCTACGGCCAGCAGACCACCGCCGCGCAGCTCGGCGGAGTCGTCGAGAGCGGCCACCATCGCGAATTCGGCCGCGCCGAGGTTGAGGTCGTGGCGGAATCCCCGCTATTCGACGGTGTTTGGCGCGTTGGCGAGCGCTACCCCGTGTGGATGAGTCACGGCGACCGCGTGACGAAGCTCCCCGAGGGCTTTTCGATCATCGGCACCTCGTCGAACGCGCCCTTCGCCGCCGTGGCCGACGAGGCGCGCCGTTTCTACGGCGTACAGTTCCACCCCGAGGTGGTGCACACGCCGCACGGCGCCGGGCTCCTGCGCAACTTCGTGCGCAACATCGCCGGCTGCTCCGGCGACTGGACCATGAAGGCGTTCCGCGAGGAGGCCGTCGCACGCATCCGCGCCCAGGTCGGGAAGGGGCGCGTGATCTGCGGGCTTTCGGGCGGCGTCGATTCAGCCGTGGCCGCCGTGCTCATCCATGAAGCGATCGGCGAGCAGCTCACCTGCGTCTTCGTCGATCACGGTCTGATGCGCGCGGGCGAGGCCGAGGAGGTCGTCAGCCTCTTCAGACACGCTTACAACATCCCGCTCGTACATGTTCAGGCGCAAGAGCTTTTCCTCGGCGCGCTTGAAGGCGTCTCCGACCCCGAGGTCAAGCGCAAGACCATCGGCAGGCTCTTCATCGACGTCTTCGACGCCGAGGCGAAAAAGGTCGGCGGCGCTGATTTCCTCGCGCAGGGCACGCTCTACCCCGACGTGATCGAGAGCGTCTCCTTCACCGGCGGCCCCTCTGTCACCATCAAGAGCCACCACAATGTCGGCGGCCTGCCCGAGCGCATGAACATGAAGCTCGTCGAGCCGCTGCGCGAATTGTTCAAGGACGAGGTGCGCGCTCTTGGCCGCGAGCTCGGCCTGCCCGACGCCTTCGTCGGCCGCCATCCCTTCCCCGGCCCCGGCCTCGCCATTCGCTGCCCCGGCGAGATCACCCGCGAGAAGCTGGAGATCCTGCGCAAGGCCGATCTGATCTATCTCGAGGAAATCCGCCGCGCCGGCCTCTACGACGACATCTGGCAGGCCTTCGCCGTGCTCCTGCCGGTGCGCACCGTCGGCGTGATGGGCGACGCGCGCACCTACGAGTTCGTCTGCGGTCTGCGCGCCGTGACTTCCGTCGACGGCATGACGGCGGATTTTTACCCCTTCGACATGGCCTTCATCGGCCGTGTCGCGACCCGCATCATCAATGAGGTCCGCGGCGTCAACCGCGTGGTCTACGACATCACGAGCAAGCCGCCGGGGACGATTGAGTGGGAGTGAGCGCGGCGGGATTGTCTGAAGGCGCCATCAGGCGCCGGCAGTTCAATTCTACGCCCCGCGATGCGCGATCCTGAATCGCGCCATCGTCAGCGCGCCGGTCGCGACGACGCACCACGCCGCCATCCACCACATCTGATCGGGCAGCGAGAATCCGCGGTCGATCAAGGCGCCCGTCAGGCCGGGGCCCACGGCCGTCGACAGCACCATCGCCGACACGACCAGCGAACGCACGGCGCCGAGATGGCCGACGCCGTAGATCTCGGGCCAGAGCGCGCCGATCATGGTCGAAGTCAGCCCGTAGCTGACGCCGAACAGGAACATGAACAGATAGATGCCCCAGATGGCTTCGATCGCGGCCGCCGCCACGCTGGCGACGAGGATCGGCGCGAGCAGGAACGGCAGCAACCGGACCGCTCCGAAGCGGTCGATCAAATGACCGCAAACGAGAGCGAAAGCGACCGTCGTCGCCGCCATCACGGGAAAGGCGGCCGCGAAAGCCAGCTGGTCATAGCCCCTGATGGCGACCAGATGGCCCTGATGGAAGAAGATAGTCGTGCCGATGAAGGGCGGAGCGAGGACGCCGGCGAGAAGCAGGTAGAAAACCGGATCCCGAACGACCTCGCTGCGGGTCCAGTCCCGAACCCGGATTCGCTCGTCCATTGCGATATCCGCACGCTGGGGCGCGCGAGGTTTCGCCAGCAATTTGACAATGATCGGCATTCCCACGAGCGCGATGAAAATCGCCGCCGCGACCCATGCGCCCTGCCATCCCAGCACGGCGCTGACGAGGACGAAGGTCACCGGCAAAATCGCCTCCCCCGCCTGATGCCCCGGCAGGATGAGCGAAATGGCGCGCCCCCGGTTGGCTGCGAAGGATCGAGCCGTCTCCGTCTGCGCGATATGGGTCATCATGCCCTGGCCGAACAACCGCAGCAGATAGATCGCCAGGGCCAGCATGATCACGTTGGGGGACCATGCCGCCAGAAGGCAGGCGCCGGCCAGTCCGGGCATCACGAATGCGGCGACCTTGCCCCCGCGCATGAAATCGAGCACACGGCCGAGCCACGGGAGCGTGAGCGCGCTGCCGATCGTCGCCAGCATGTAAAGCAGCCCGAACTCGCCGCCGGTCAGGCCCAGCCGCGCCTGAAACTCCAGCCCTGACAGACCGATAAAAAAGGTCTGTCCGAAGGACGAGAACATCGACAGAAGGAAGCCGGCCGCCAGCCAGCGACTGTTTCGGCGGATGAAATCAAGCATCGAGCCGTATTATGCGAGGTGAACTTCGAGGGACACACGAAACTTCCTCGCCGGCGTCTGAAGGCGCAAGGCCTCGATCATACCAGCAAGCGCGTCGGAACGCCGAGCGTCGGGCCGGTCTCCGCAAGCCGTTGATCGAGCGTATTGCACCTTGGCCCCATGCTCTGATGCGACGGCGAGGTGCAGCGCTTCCCCGGCGTGCACCCCCAGCACATGCTGATCGGCGAATTTCGCCGCCGCCCGGAGCTGCCCGCTCGGCACGGCAAGCACGGTGAAGCTCTCGGCCAGCAGCCTGTTGAACATGGCGAACGCCGCCGCGCGCTGCCCGAGGTCGATCTGTGCGGTCCGCAGCTTGATCGCCATGGCGGATGACATTTCGGTCACGGTCCAGTCGCTGATCCGAAGCCGCGCGGTGTACTGCACCGCCAGCCAAGCCTGAACGCGTGGCGTCATCGCTTCATTGGAGAGCGCCGCGACGATCAGTGACGTATCGAGATAGAGCATCTGTAGCGATGACCATCCCGCATCGACCGCACGAGGTCGGCGGCGCTCTGGGACTGCGGCGGCATCGTCGCTGTCAGCGCGCGCAACTGCGATGCATCGATGGGCTTGTGCGGCCGGGACGCGGCGGTCAGCCGCGCGACTGGCTTGCCTCGACGGGTGATGTCTATCGCGTCGCCCGCCTCGACCCGGTCGACCAGTTCGCTCAGATGAGCTTTGGCCTTTGCCAGATTGACCGCGTCCATGTCTTGTTCCTGACCATTTACATAGTCATAAAGTTTGGTCTCCTCGGAAGTTCCAGCAAGATGAGCGCGCCTCGGCTTCGGACAAAGTTACCCATTGACCGAGATCATTGCCGGCGATCCGCGCGCGCTTCATCACTGCACCACGCATCCTTTCGACCGGATCAAGCCACTTGGGATCACGTCGTTCGGCGAGGGATGGCGTCCCGCCAACCATCCGCCGCATGCGCGGCCCAGCTACCTAAGGAGATGCAGATGTCTGCGCGAAACCGCGAAGTGATCTGGTTCGAGGAGCTCGGGCGCGCCGACGTCGCGCTGGTCGGAGGCAAGAACGCCTCGCTCGGGGAAATGGTGCGTCATCTCGGTGAGCGGGGGGTCGCCGTTCCGCCGGGTTTCGCGACAGCCTCGCAGGCCTTCTGGCGATTCATCGACGCCAACCGCATCAGGGACGTCATCGCCGCCACGCTGGACGATCTGGGGGCAAACCGGATAGCACTGCCCGAGGCCGGGAAAACAATCCGCAGCGCCATCCTCCGCGGCGAATGGCCGGATGAGACGGCGGCCGCGATCAGCGCCGCCTATCGGGACCTTTGCCAGCGCGCCGGCAAACCGGACGCCGCCGTCGCCGTTCGCTCCAGCGCGACCGCCGAGGATCTTCCGGACGCCAGCTTCGCCGGCCAGCAGGAGACCTTTCTCAACATTCGCGGCGAGGCCGCGCTGCTCGACGCCTGCCGCCGCTGTTTCGCTTCGCTCTTCACCGATCGCGCCATCAGCTACCGGCAGGCCAAGGGCTTCGACCATCTCAAGGTCGCGCTGTCCGTCGGCGTCCAGATCATGGTGCGCTCGGACGTCGGCGGCTCGGGCGTGATGTTCACGATCGACACCGAGACGGGCTTCGACAAGATCGTGGTGATCGACGCCGCCTGGGGGCTGGGCGAGACCGTCGTGCAGGGCACGGTCGATCCCGACGAATACCTCGTCTTCAAGCCGCTGCTGTCGGATCGCTCCCTGGCCCCGATCGTCGAGAAGCGTTTGGGAGGGAAAGAGCAGAAGATGATCTATGCGCGCGAGGGCGACCGTCCGACGCGCGTCACGCCCACCTCGAAGGCCGAGCGCGCCGCCTATGTCCTCAGCGACGAAGACATCCTGACGCTCGCCCGCTGGGGCTGCGTGATCGAGGAGCATTACGGCTGTCCGATGGACATCGAATGGGCCAAGGACGGCGAGAACGGCGCGTTGTTCGTCGTTCAGGCGCGGCCCGAGACGGTGCAGTCGCGCCGCGAGGCCGGCGAATTCAGATCCTACAAGATCAAGTCGAAGGGCCGACGGCTCGTCACGGGGCTCAGCATCGGCGAGGCGATCGTGACGGGGCCGGTGTGCCTCATCGAAAGCGCCCGGGACATCGACCGCTTCGTCGACGGAGCGGTTCTGGTGACGCAGAACACCGATCCCGACTGGGTGCCGATCATGAAGCGGGCGGCGGCGATCGTGACGGATCGCGGCGGGCGGACCTCGCATGCGGCCATCGTCAGCCGCGAACTCGGCCTGCCGGCGATCGTCGGAACCGGCGACGCGACGCAGATCCTGTCAGACGGTCAGGAGATCACGGTTTCCTGCGCCGAGGGCGATCAGGGCTTCGTCTACGAGGGTTTCGCGGAATACGAGGTCGAGACGCTGGATTTCGCCAATCTGCCAACGACGCGCACCCGGATCATGCTCAATCTCGGCAATCCGGCGGCGGCGTTCCGCTGGTGGCGCATCGCCGCCGACGGCGTCGGGCTCGCGCGCATGGAGTTCGTCGTCTCAAACCACATCAAGGTCCATCCGATGGCGCTCGCGCATTTCGACCGGCTGGAGGACCAAGCGGCCAAAGAGGCCATCGCCGAGCTCACGCGCGGCTATGCGGACAAGACAGAGTATTTCGTCGATCGGCTGGCGAGGGGGCTTTCGCGCATCGCGGCGGCCCAGCACCCGAAGCCCGTCATCATCCGCATGAGCGACTTCAAGACCAACGAATACGCCAATCTCATCGGCGGCGCCGCCTTCGAGCCGAAGGAGGAGAACCCTATGATCGGGTTTCGCGGCGCCTCGCGCTATTACTCGCCGCGCTATCGCGACGGCTTCGCGCTCGAATGCCGCGCCATCCGCCGCCTGCGCGAGGAGATGGGCTTTCGCAACGTCGTCGTGATGATCCCGTTCTGCCGCTCGATCAAGGAGGCGGACCGCGTCCTCGAGGTCATGGCCGAGAACGGCTTGCGGCGCGGCGAGAACGGCCTCGAAATCTACGTGATGTGCGAGATACCCTCGAACGTGATCCTCGCGGGCGCCTTCGCCGAACGCTTCGACGGCTTCTCCATCGGCAGCAACGACCTGACCCAGCTCACGCTTGGCGTCGACCGCGATTCGGAAGAGCTTGCGGAGCTGTTCGACGAGCAGGACGAGGCGGTGAAGTGGATGATCGGAAACGTCATCCGCGAGGCCCACGCCGCCGGCGCCAAGATCGGGCTTTGCGGACAGGCGCCGAGCGACCATCCGGATTTCGCCGAATTCCTCGTCGCCTGCGGCATCGACTCGATCTCCGTGAGCCCCGACAGCTTCATCGCGGTCAAGCGCAAGGTGGCCGAAGCGGAAGCGGGCGGCGCGCCTTGACGCGCGTCAAGGCGGGGGCGTCGGAAACCTGTCATGACGATCCGGGGCCAACGGCACAGGATATTCGATGGACAGGGATTTCGACGGCAAGACGGCGATCGTCACGGGCGCGGCCTCGGGCATCGGCGCCGCGATCGCGCGGGAACTCGCGGAGCGCGGCGCGCTGGTGATCGTCTCCGATCTCTCGCAGGAACAATCCGACGCGGTTTGCGCGCAGATCGCCGGGAAGGGCGGGCGGGCGCACGCCTTCGTCGCGGACGTCTCCGACGCCTCCGCGATGGAGCGGCTCGTCGCCTTCGCGGTTGAAAAGGGCGGGGCGCTGCAGCTCGCCGTCAACAACGCCGGCATCGGGGGCGCGAGCGACAAGACGGGCGACTATCCGCTCGACGGCTGGCGCAAGATCATCGACGTCAATCTCAACGGCGTGTTCTACGGGATGCGCCACCAGATCCCGGCGATGCTTGAGGCCGGCGGCGGCGCCATCGTCAACATGGCTTCGATCCTCGGCTCCGTCGGCTTCATGAACGCCAGCGCCTATGTGGCGGCCAAGCACGGCGTTCTCGGTCTCACAAAGACCGCCGCGATGGAATATTCGGCGCAGGGAATCCGTGTGAATTCTGTCGGTCCGGCCTTCATCGACACGCCGCTCCTCACGGCCAATCTCGATGACGAGACGCTCGGCCAGCTCGCGGGCCTGCATCCGATCGGGCGCATCGGGAAACCCGAGGAGGTGTCAGCGCTGACTTGCTTCCTGCTTTCCGATCGTGCCAGCTTCATCACCGGCAGCTATCACCTCGTCGATGGCGGCTACACCGCACAATAACGGACCACGATGAACGATCAGACCCAACAGCCGGATCGGCCGATATGGGCCGAGACGGTCGACGAAGCGCTCGCGCTCACGGGCAGCGGCCGGCGCGGACTTGACGATGCCGAGGCCAAGCGCAGGCTCGCCGCGGACGGCCCCAACAAGCTGCCCGAGCCGCCGCGACGCACGGCGTTGCAGCGGCTCCTCGCCCAGTTCAACAATCTCCTGATCCTCGTTCTCATCGGAGCGGCGGGGATCACGGCGCTTCTGGGCCACTATATCGACACGGTCGTCATTCTGGCCGTCGTCGTCGTCAACACGCTGATCGGCTTCGTGCAGGAGGGCAAGGCGGAGGAGGCGCTGGAGGCGCTTCGGGGGATGCTCGCCCCGCGCGCGGTGGTCTCTCGCGGCGGAAAGAAACACGAGATCTCCGCCGAGAATCTGGTCAAGGGCGACCTTGTTCATCTGGAGGCCGGCGACAAGGTGCCCGCCGACCTGCGGCTGATCTCGGCCTCGAGCCTCTCCGCCGAGGAGGCGATCCTGACCGGCGAGTCGGTGCCCACCCGCAAGCAGACCGAGCCTGTCGAGGACGACGCGGTGCTGGGCGACCGCCGCTCGATGGTCTATTCGGGCACGATGATCGCGAGGGGCGCCGCGACGGGCGTCGTCGTCGCGACAGGCGCCGAAACCGAGATCGGGCGCATCAGCGGCATGCTGGCGAGCGTCGAGCAGCTGACGACGCCGCTCATCGAGCAGATGGGCGTCTTCGCGCGCTATCTCACGGCCGTCATCATCGCCCTGTCCACGATCATCCTGTTCTGGGGCGTCGTCCTGCGCGGGGAGGATTTCGCCGAGACCTTCATGATCGTGGTCGGCCTGACGGTCGCGGCGATCCCCGAGGGCCTGCCGGCGGTGTTGACGGTGACGCTCGCCATCGGCGTTCAGATCATGGCGCGGCGCAACGCCATCGTGCGCCGCCTGCCGACAATCGAGACGCTCGGCTCCGTCTCCGTCATCTGCTCGGACAAGACCGGGACGCTCACGCGCAACGAGATGATGGTCACGACGCTCGTGACCGCCGATGGGGCTTTCGAGGTTTCGGGAACCGGCTACGCGCCCGAGGGCGCGATCGCCCGCGACGGCGAACCCGTCGATCCGGAATCGACGCCGGCGCTCTCGCAGCTCGCGCGGATCGCGGCCTTGTGCAACACCGCCGCCCTGCACGAGGGCGAGCACGGCTGGAGGGTCGAGGGCGATCCCATGGAGGGCGCGCTACTGGCGCTCGCCGCCAAGCTCGGCTTCGGGCACGAGAACCGCGAGGAGCCGACGGCGTCGATCCCGTTCGACGCCGAATACCGCTACATGGCGACCCTGCACGGGGATGACGGCGACACGACCGTCGCGCTCGTCAAGGGCGCGCCCGAGCGGATTCTGGACATGTGCTCGGAGGAGCTCGCATCCGACGGGCGCCGTCCGCTCGATCGCGCGCGCTGGGCGGGAGAAGCCGAGCGCGTCGCCGGCGACGGTCAGCGCGTTCTCGCTCTCGCCATGAAGAGCCACGGGGGCGCTTCGATCGACCACGACGACATTGCGCAAGATCTCGTCCTCGTCGGCTTCGTCGGGCTGATCGACCCGCCGCGCGCCGAAGCCGTGGCAGCCGTGGCGGATTGCCGGAGCGCCGGCATCACCGTGAAGATGATCACCGGCGACCACGCCGGCACCGCCGCCGCGATCGGGCGCCAGATCGGGCTCGAGCGGACGGAGAAGGTGCTCACGGGCGCCGAAATCGAAGCGCTCGACGACGCGGCGCTGAGCCGCGCGGTGCTTGAGACCGACATCTTCGCCCGCACCAGTCCCGAGCACAAATTGCGCCTCGTCACCGCGCTCCAGAGCCACGACCTCGTCGTCGCGATGACCGGCGACGGCGTGAACGACGCTCCCGCGCTCAAGCGCGCGGATGCGGGCATCGCCATGGGCCGCAAAGGCAGCGAGGCGACCCGAGAGGCGGCCGATCTCGTCCTGACCGACGACAACTTCGCTTCGATCGCCGAGGCGGTGCGCCGGGGCCGCACGGTCTACGCCAATCTCAAGAAGGTCATCACCTTCCTGCTGCCGGTGAATGGCGGCGAGTCGCTCAGCCTGATCATCGCGATCATGTTCGGGCTGCTTTTGCCGATCACGCCGGCGCAGATCCTTTGGGTCAACATGGTCAGTTCGGCCGCGCTGGCCATGTCGCTCGCGTTCGAGGCGCCGGAGCGCGACATCATGCGCCAGCCGCCGCGCGACCGTTCCGCGCCGATCCTGTCACGGTTCCTCGTCTGGCGCGTGGCGCTTGTCTCGGTCCTCTTTTCCATCGGCGTGTTCGGGCAGTTCAAGCTGGCGAGCGCGATGGGCGAGGATGTCGAGACCGCGCGGACCATGGCGCTCAACACGCTCGTGGCGATGGAGATCTTCTATCTCTTCTCGGTGCGCTACCTGCGCGCCGCCTCGATCACCTGGGAGGGCGTGAAAGGCACGCAGCCCGTGCTGATCGCCGTCGGCCTCGTGGCGTTTCTCCAGGTTGTCTTCACCTACGCGCCCTTCATGCAATTTCTCTTCGAGACGAGGCCGCTCACGCTGCTCCAGCTCGCGCAATGCGCGGCGCCCGGAATCCTGCTGCTCGTCATCCTCGAAATGGAGAAGAAAGTCGTCAACCACCTCGAAATCGCGAAGGCTCGCTGACAGGCGCGGTTCGAGCGTCTCGCCTTGTGTCGGGCGTCCCCTCCGCGCAATCTCGTCGCGTTTCGCGAGTAGGGAGCGGAGATGGCGGGGGCCTCCTCCTTGGCTGATCATGAGAAGTCCGGCGGAGGGCCGGGTGGGGGCGTTGTCTATCGCTCGCGCTTCATCCGCTTCTTCGAAGTCGCCTCGCTCGAAGACACCCGCAAAGTGCCCGGCGCGTCCCTCGAGCTCAAGGCGCGCGACAGTCGCCGCTTCCTGATCGCGCAGGAGGCGCGCGCGCAATCCGGCTCATGAGTTCTGATTTCTGCTGAGTCTGCCGATGGCTGGTGGCACGCTCTGGTTCGTATTTGCGGGAGTGACGTCCGTCCTTGTCGCCTGCCGCCGTCTGCGTCCGGCGCGGGAGTGAGCCTTGCTCGCTTCACGGGGTGACCGTGATTCGGGATATGCTATTCCGGCATTCGTGACATTCATGATCGGGGAGGCGGGGCCAAATGCCGCGTTTCGCAATAATGCAGCGGGCCGGCGCCCGGATCGCCGCCGGCAGTCGCCGAGGGGTGTGAACGATCTGATGTCCCAGTTCACCCTTGTTCTCATGCTTCTCGGCGCGGCGATCCTCATGTTCGCGCTCAACCGCCCGCGCATGGACGTCGTTGCGATCATCATGATGGTCGCGCTCCCGATGACCGGCGCCGTCACGATGGGCGAGACCCTGATGGGCTTCGCGGACCCCAACATCATTCTGATCGCCGCGTTGTTCGTGATTGGCGAGGGTTTGGTGCGGACCGGAGTGGCGCAGCGGCTCGGAGACTGGCTTACTGCGCGCGCGGGAGCGAGCGAAGCGCGGCTGATTTTCCTGCTGATGCTGATCGTCGCCGGTATGGGTTCGTTCATGTCCTCGACGGGGGTCGTGGCGATCTTCATTCCGATCGTCCTTCGCATCGCGTTCAAGATGCGCATCCCGGCCGGACGGCTCATGATGCCGCTCTCGATGGCGGCGCTGATCAGCGGCATGATGACGCTTGTGGCAACGGCTCCGAACCTCGTCGTCCACGCCGAACTGATCCGACAGGGCCACGAGGGCTTCGGCTTTTTCAGCTTCACGCCCTTCGGCGTTCCGATCCTGGCGCTCGCGATCCTCTACGTGCTCTTCGCGCGACGCTTCCTCGCGCCCGGCGCCGCCGCCGCTCCCCCGGCGCGCGCCTCACTCGCCCAGTGGGCGGAGGAATACGACCTTGCGGGCCGGGAGAAGCGACTTCGCGTCGCGCCGGATTCGCCCTTCGTCGGCCGCAGGCTCGACTCTTTGGACCTACGCGCCAGCGCAGGCGTCAACATCGTCGCGATCGAACGCTTCGGTCGGTTCGGGCGCAAGCTCCTGCAGCCGAAGGCGACGACGGCGCTCGAGGCGAACGACGCGCTGCTGCTCGACATTCTGTCCGACAGTCTCGACATTCAGGCATTCGCCCGCGCCAACGGGCTGATCGAAATTCCGGGTTCGAAGGGCTGGTTCGCTGACGCCTCGCAGGAAATCGGCATGGCGCAGATCATTGTGCCGCCGACCTCGCGCCTGCTGGGCCAGACCCTGACGAGCGCGCGTTTCCGCACCGTCTATGATCTCGCCGTCATCGGCATGAAGCACGGCTCGAAAGCCGTGCCACAGGGTGTGATACACGAGCCGCTGCGCGCCGGAGACACGCTGCTCGCGGTCGGCCCCTGGCGCGCCATCCGGCGTCTCGCCGACGAGAGACGCGATCTCGTTCTGCTCGATCTGCCGGCTGAATCGGACGAAGCTGCGCCCGCCGGCAGACGCGCCCCGCTGGCGATCGCCGTTGTCGCGCTCGTCATCGGGCTGATGGTGACCGGCGCCGTTCCCAATGTGCAGGCTGCTCTGATCGGCTGCCTTCTGCTTGGCCTGTTCCGCTGCATCGACATGGCGGGCGCCTACCGGTCCATTCATTGGCAGAGCCTCGTCCTGATCGTCGGAATGCTGCCGTTCTCGCTCGCGCTCCAGCGCACGGGCGGAGTCGATCTGGCTGCGGGAGCGCTTCTCGACCTGGTCGGGGTCGCCGAGCCGCGCTTCGTGCTCGCGGCCATCTTCGCAGCGACGGCGTTGCTCGGCATGTTCATTTCGAACACCGCGACCGCCGTTCTCATGGCGCCGGTCGCTCTGGCCGTCGCGAGCGCATTGGGCGCCTCGCCCTATCCTTTTGCGTTGACCGTCGCGCTGGCGGCCTCGACGGCCTTCATGACGCCCGTGTCCTCGCCGGTGAACACGCTGGTCGTCGGCCCGGGAGACTATCGCTTCTTCGATTTCGTAAGAATCGGGACGCCCTTCGCGTTCGTCGCGATGCTCACGACGGTGATCCTCGTGCCGATCCTTCTGCCGTTCTGAACGAGGCCGGGATTGCAGGCTTCCAGTTCGCGCGATGTTAGGCTCCGCGCCTCATGCCGATCGCCGATCGGTGGATGCGCATGTCGTCCAGGAATGGCGCAACCGGTCGAATTCGTATTGACTGGCGTACCGAAACCAGATTGCGGCATATGAGAAGCTTGTTTGGTTCACGCTGCGCCGGTCGATCAAGCCGTCGGCGCTTCGCGACGTCAAAGGATACCTCATGACATCGGAGACCCCCGCGCCGCCCGAAACCTGCCAGACGATGGCCGAACTCCGCGCACAGATCGACCGCGTGGACGCCGAGATCCTGAACCTGCTCGCACAGCGTGTCGGCTACATCGATCAAGCCATCGTGCTCAAGACTCGCGAAAACCTCCCCGCACTCATCGAGGATCGTGTCGCTCAGGTGATCGCGAACGTTCGCAAGGGGGCGGGCGAGCGCGGGCTCGACCCGGGTCTCGCCGAGCGCGTCTGGACCGAGCTGGTCGCATGGGCGATCGCCCATGAGGATAAAGCGCTTAGTCGCCGACCGGAGACTGGCAAGCCTGCGACGCCTCGCGGCGAAGGGCGCTAGATGCGGCCTTCCTCGACGGCGTGACAGGCGACGCCCTCCACCAGCCGCGGGATCTCGCGCCTGCATCGCTCGTTCATGAAGGGGCAGCGCGGATGGAAGGCGCAGCCCGGAGGCGGGTCAATGGGCGAGGGGATCTCGCCCTCGACGCGCTTGCGGGGGCGACCGGTCATCTCGATGTCGGGCACCGCGTCGAGGAGCATGCGCGTATAGGGATGGCGCGGCGTCTCGAAGAGAGCTTTCGCCTTGTTCACCTCGGCGAGACGGCCGAGATAGAGCACGCCGATCTCGTCCGCCATGTGCCGCACCACCTGCAGATTGTGCGAAATGAAGACGTAGGTGAGACCGAACTCGCGCTGCAGATCCTTCATCAGGTTGAGTATCTGCGCCTGCACCGAGACATCGAGCGCCGATGTCGGTTCGTCGCAGACGATGAAATCCGGACGCGCCGCGAGCGCGCGGGCGATCGCGACGCGCTGGCGTTGTCCGCCCGAGAACTGATGGGGAAACTTCACGCCGTCCTCGGCGGACAGGCCGACAAGCGCCAGAAGCTCGCCAACGCGCAGGAGAGGATCCCGTGCAGGCATGTCGCGCGCGAACACCCGCAGAGGCTCGGCGATGATGTCCGAGACGCGCCAGCGCGGGTTCAGGCTCGCGAGCGGGTCCTGGAAGATCATCTGGAAGCGCCGGCGCAGCTTGCGCGCTTCGGCGCCCTTCAGCCCCTGTCCGAGCCAGATTCCGTCGAAGACGATGTCGCCTCTGGTCGGTTCGAGCAGGCCGACGATCAGCCGCGCGATGGTCGATTTGCCCGAACCGCTCTCGCCGACGAGCGCGAAGGTCTTGCCGCGCGCGACGGTGAAGCTCACGTCGTCGACGGCGTTGACGTAGAGCTTGCCAGCGCCCGAGAGCTTGCGGTTGAGCCAGGGCTGGGAGACGTCGAAGCGACGCGAGAGGCCGCGCACGTCAAGGAGCGGGCTGCGTTCGGTCTCTGCGTCCGTCATGCGTGCGCCCTCCCGTCAGAGCGGGGCTCGTCGTAGAGCCAGCAGGCGACTTCGCGCTGGGGGGCGACGGCGATGGGTTCGGGCCGCTCGACGCGGCAGCGGTCGAAGACGCGTTCGCAGCGAGGATTGAAGGCGCAGCCCTGCGGGATCGCCGAGAGGCGGGGCATCGATCCGGGTATCTGCGTCAGACGTTCCGCGTCGCCGCCGAGCTTCGGGATCGCTCCCATCAGCCCGACCGAATAGGGGTGGCGGGCATCCTTGATGACGTCACGAACCGGACCGATCTCCACGACGCGACCGGCGTACAATACGGCGACCCGGTTCGCTGTTTCGGCGATGACGCCCATGTCGTGCGTGATCAGCATGATGGCGGCCCCGCGATCGGCGCAGATCCGCTTCATCACGTCGATGATTTGCGCCTGAACCGACACGTCGAGCGCGGTCGTCGGCTCGTCGGCGATGACGAGATCCGGCTCGGCGCAGAGCGCCAGCGCGATCACGACGCGCTGGCGCATGCCGCCGGAGAACTGGTGCGGGTAGTCGTCTATGCGCCGCTCGGCGTCGGGAATGCCCACGTCGTCGAGCAGCCCGATCGCGCGCCGGCGCGCCTCCGCCAACGAGATCGGCAGATGCGTGCGGATCGTCTCCACGATCTGATCGGATATCCGGTAGAGCGGGTTCAGAGAGGTGAGGGGGTCCTGGAAAATCATGCCGATGCGCCGGCCGCGCACGGTGCGCATGGCGGAGGGCGAAATGCCGTCAATCCGTTCGCCCTGGAGCCGGATCTCGCCGGCCGCGATCCGCCCCGGCCGCTCTATCAGGCCGATGATGGCCGAGCCCGTCATCGATTTGCCCGCGCCCGATTCTCCCACCACGCCCAGCACCTCGCCCGGCATGATGTCGAAACTGACGTTGTTCACGGCGGTCAGCACACCCCGGCGCGTCGGAAACTCGACGGTGAGGCCGCGCACCGAAAGAAGCGGTTCGGTCATTGCTCGTCCTCAGCGCAGCTTGGGATTGAGGGCGTCGCGCAGCCAGTCGCCCAGCAGGTTCACGGATAGCGCGAGCAGGACGAGCGTCACCGCCGGGAAGAAGAGTATCCACCACTCGCCGGAGAACAGGTATTGCTGGCCGATGCGGATCAGCGTGCCCAGCGAAGGCTGCGTCGGCGGCACGCCGACCCCGAGGAAGGACAGCGTGGCCTCCTCGATGATCGCGAGCGCCAGACCGATCGTGCCGATGACGAGCACCGGCCCCAGCACGTTCGGCAGGATATGGCGCAGGAGGATGAGCGCCGGATGCACACCCATGATCCGCGCGGCCGCCACGTAGTCCTTCTGCCGCTCCACCATCGTCGCGCCGCGCACCGTGCGCGCGAACTGCGCCCAGTTGGAGAGGCCGATGGCGAAGATGAGAACCCAGATCGCCATGCTCTCCTGCTGGCTCGGCGGAATCAGGCCGCGCGCCACCCCGAAGATGAGCAGCGCGATCAGGATCGCGGGGAAGCTCAACTGGATATCGGCGATGCGCATGATCACGGCGTCGATCGTGCCGCCGTTATAGCCCGACGCGAGCCCCAGCCCGACGCCGAGCGTCATCGCGAAGAGCGTCGCCATAGCGCCGACGAAAAGCGAGACGCGGCTGCCGTACATGATCGTCGAGAATACGTCGCGCCCCTGATGGTCGGCGCCCATCAGGAACCAGTTGTCGGAGAACGCCCCCTCGCTCATCGGCGGCGTGAAGCCGTCCATGAGATTGAGCGTCGCCGGATTGAACGGGTTATAGGGCGCTATCCACGGCGCCAGAAGCGCGACCAGGATCAGCGCCGCCGCCGTGAAAGTCGCAACGATCGTCACCGGCGAGTTGCGCCAGGAATAGAACATGTCGCTGTCGAGCGCCTGGCGCAGGAGCCCCGGCGGGCGAGGCGGGATCACGGGTTCAATCTGTCTGGTGGTCATTGGATCGTTCGTCATTTGCCGGCCGCCCCGCCGTCCACGCGCAGGCGCGGATCGACCGCGAAATAGAGGATGTCGACGATCAGATTGATCACGACGAAGACGAAGGCGATGAACATCAGGTAGGCCGCCATCACGGGAACGTCGACGACCTGCACCGAGGTGATGAAGAGCGACCCCACGCCCGGCCACTGGAACACCGTCTCGGTGACGATCGCGAAGGCGATGACCGATCCGAGCTGGAGGCCGGTGATGGTGATCACGGGCACGAGCGTGTTGCGCAGCGCGTGGCCGAAATTGATCGCCTTGTCCGACAGACCGCGCGCCCGGGCGAAGCGGATATACTCCGTGCGCATCACTTCGAGCATCTCGGCGCGCACGAGGCGCATGATCAGCGTGAGCTGGAACAGCGAGAGCGTGATCGCGGGCAGGATGATGGAGCGCAGCCCGCTTTCGGTCAGAAGCCCTGTTCGCCACCAGCCGAGTTCGACGACCTGGCCACGTCCGAAGGAGGGAAGCCAGCCGAGCTCCACGGCGAAGATGTAGATCAGTGCGATGCCGATGAGGAAGGTCGGCAGGGACACGCCGACGAGCGAGGCCGCCATGATCGCGCCCGTGGCGAAACTCCCCTGCCGCAACGCCGTGAAAACGCCGAGCGCCACGCCGCCGATCAGCGCGATCGTCGCCGAGGCGAAAGCGAGCTCGATCGTGGCCGGAAGCCGGCTCATGATCAGCTCCGAAACCGGTTGCTGGAGCCGGTAGGAAATGCCGAACTGCCCCTGCACGGCGTTGCCGATGAAACGCAGGAACTGCATGAAGACCGGGTCGTTCAGGCCCAGCCGGTCCCGCATGATCTCCTGCTCTGCGATGCGCGTCTCGACGCCGACCATGCTCGCTATGGGATCGCCGACATAGCGGAACATCACAAAGGCGATCAACGCCACGAACAGCATGACGAGCACGGATTGCGCCAGTCGCCGGATGATGAGGGCAAGCATGCGCCGCTCCGCTCTTCAAGGCGAACCGCCGCGCCGGGAAGATCCGGGCGCGGCGGTCGCGGTATTTCGAGGGTCAGTCGGCGAACGTGACCGAGGTCATCCGCGGCTGGTTCTCGGGATGAACCGGCAGCGTGATCCGGTCCTTCATCGCATAGGCGAGAACCTGGTTGTGCAGCGGCAGCAGCACGCGGTCCGCCTTCACGACTTCCCAGATCTCCGCGATCGTGGCGGCGCGTTTTTCCAGATCGACCTCGGTGCCCAGCGACTGGATCTTCACATCGAGCTCAGGGTTCGTATAGAGCCCGACATTGTAGGCGCCGAGACTGCCACTCTTGGTGTGCGCGAGGTCGTTGAAGATGTAGGCGCTGTCGAAGGTCGGAACGCCCCAGCCGAGCAGGTAGAAGTCGGTCTGGTTGTTGAGGATGATCGGCGAGTGCTGAGCGATCGGTCGCGAGGCGAGAGTCACGCGGATGCCGATGCGTCCGAGCATGCCGACGACCGCCTGGCTGATCGCCTCGTCGTTGACATAGCGGTTGTTGGGCGTGTCGAGCGTCACGGTGAAGCCGTCAGGGAAGCCCGCTTCCGCGAGCAGCGCCCTGGCGCGGTCGAGATCGACGGCCGGGTAGGCGTCGAGCTCTTCGGTCCAGCCGTCCACGAAGGGCGGCGTCGCGACGCCCGTCGGAATGGCCTGGCCGCGCATCACGACCGCCTTGATCGCGTCACGATCGATGGCGAGCTCCATGGCCTCGCGCACGCGCGGATCGTTGAAGGGATTGCGGTCGGTCACGTCGGAGGATTGCAGCGGCTCGTCTCCGAACTTGTAGCCGAGATAGATCACGCGGTTCTCGGGGCCGGTCTCAACCTTGATCCCCGGCGTGGCCGCAAGCCGCTCGATGTCCTGCACGGGCACGTCCTGCACGATGTCGACATTGCCCGAGAGCAGGGCCGCGACGCGGGTCAAGGCGTCGGAGATCGGCAGGTAGATGATTTCCGTGACTGCAGGCTTTGTCTCGGCCCAGTGGTTCTCGTTCACCGTCAGCTCCGAGCGGACGTCCACCTCGCGCGAACGCAGGATGTAGGGGCCAGTGCCGTTGGCGTTGCGGACGGCGTAGTTGTCCGCGCCGGCGGCGTAGTCCTGCACCTCGACCACGTCATTCGTTTCGGACCAGGTCTTGTCCATGATGAAGGTGTTCGTGAGGTTGTTCGGATAAAGCGGCGAGGGCCCCTTCATGGTCACCTCGACGGTGTAGTCGTCCACTGCGACCACCTCGGCGACGTCGACATGCAGCTGACGCATGTTCGACTTCTCGGAGCGGGCGCGGTCGAGCGAGAAGACCACGTCTTCGGCGGTGAAGGCGGAGCCGTCGTGGAAGGTCACGCCCTCACGCAGCTTGAACACCCAGGTGTTCGGATCGCCTTCCTTGATCATCCATTCGGTCGCAAGGCGCGGAGTGAGCGCGCCATCGATGTCGCGATCGACGAGGGTCTCGTAGATGTGATGCGCAAAGGTATGGGTGATGCCCTGGTTCTGCGAGTGCGGATCGAGGGTCAGCGCGTCGGATACGCGCGCCCAGCGCACGGTCTCGGCGGACGCGGCGGTCACCAGCGCCGTCGATGCGAGGATCGCAAACAAAGCGCGCTTGAGATTGGATTTCATGATTACGCTCCCGGCTGTATTTCGGCAGGTCGATATCGTGGTCGCCTGTCTTCTGCCGGATAGGAGCGCTTTCCAAGATTGCGCGCAATCTCGAAATTGCGTCCTTATCCTTTCGTCGAATGGGCGACGATCAGCCGTTCAAGACGCCAGAAAGCCAAAGCGCCAGCGCTGGAAAGGAGATCAGCGCCGCGACGCACACGATTACCGCGGCCGAAACAGCACGCGGGACGCGCGTTCTCCGTAAGAAACGCGCTCAATGCTGCTCATCGCCCGATCCGCGCCTTGATCGCATTCCGGAGATCGAAATCGGGGTCGGCGACCTCTTCCGGCGAAACCTGGACGCCCCGCTCCATGGCGGCCTTCGCGGCGACGTATTCTCCCGGCCGCGACACGGCCTCGACGACTTTCAGCACACCGCGCTCGTAGCCGAAGACAGAAAACGACTTCGTGGTCGGATCGCCGCGCAGGACATGCCTGTCACAGCGCGGCCCCAGCCCGACGATCTGGAGTTTCAGACCAAGCTGGTCGCTCCAGAACCATGGCGGCCGCGCGTTGTCGTCAGGCCGGCCGACGAGAATGCGGGCGAGCCGGGCGGCCTGGTCGCTGGCGTTCTGCACGGATTCGAGCCGCAATCCGTCGGGCTCTCCGGGGAAGGGAAATCGCGCGCAGTCGCCGATGGCGTGGATCGCCGGATCGCTCGTCGTCAGCCTCGCATCGACGAGTATCCCGTCGAGGCAGGCCAACCCGGCGGATTGCGCGAGCGCGACGCGCGGCGAGACGCCGATGCCGAGCAACGATGCGTCGGTGGCGATACGCTCGCCGTCGGACAGCGTCACAGCCACGCCTCCCCGGGCGCACCTCTCTATGGAAGCCACGCCGCGCCTGAGACGCACATCCGCCCCGGCTTCGCGATACGCGGCGAGAAAGAAGTCCGACACAGGCCGCGACACGACGCGCGCCATCAGGCGTTCGGCGGCGTCCACGACATGCGTTGTGATCCCCGCCTTCAACGCGAAGGACGCGAATTCGAGCCCGATGAAGCCGCCTCCCACGATCACGACGGAGCGGATTTCCGGCAGAGCGGCCTTGATCGCCTCCGCGTCGGCGAGCGTCGCCAGGTTGAACACGCGCGCGCCCGATGCAACGGGGAAGGGCGGTCGGCGCGGTTCGGCGCCGGTCGCGAGCACGAGATGATCGTAAGCCATGCGCGCGCCCGACGCCGTGACGACCGATCGCGCGTCCCGCGCGATCGCGACAGCGCGATCCGCGACGAGATTGATCCCGCGCTTCGCGAAGAAATCCGGCGCACGCAGCGCAAGGCTTGCGGCGTCGGCCTCGCCGGACATGTAGGCTTTCGACAGCGGCGGGCGCTGATAGGGAGGGCGGCCCTCGCCGTCGAGGAGGGTGATCGAGCCTGAAAATCCTTCGTCGCGCAGCGCCGAGGCCGCCTGCACGCCCGCGTGCCCCGCCCCGACGATAACGATTTCGCGCAATTCCGACATCCGCTCGCCTCACGCCCCGCCCCGTTTTTCGGCCGGCGCCTTTGTGAACGAGCGCAGGCTCGTCATCAACGACGTTTGTCCGTTCCGGCGTCGGGCGTGCCGGATAAGGGCGCGTATCCGCTTCGGGGAATGCGGCGATGCCCCGGCGGCCGGAGTTGGAGGCGCGCAGCGTGGAGGCTACGATGCTTCCGCTTCGTCAAGATCGACTGTTACTCGATTGAAACCAACATCCAGATATTCGCGGTCTGCGCTTCCGTCGCGAGGCGCTGCGGCTACCCCAATCGTCCGGATCGGGGAGGCGGGCCGATGAATTTCAGCGCGCGCGGCTTGTCGGCGATGTTTTCGGTGCTGCGGCAGCGAAACTTCGCGATCTACACCTCGGGCAGCACGGTCTCGCTGATCGGGACGTGGATGCAGCGCGTGACCGTCGGCTGGCTCTGCTGGGAGTTGACCGGATCAGGAGCCTGGCTCGGCCTGCTCGCCTTCGCTGACATGTTTCCGTCCGTCATCGTCGGTCCGCTTGCGGGTGCGGCCGCCGATCGCTGGGACCGGCTTCGCATCGCCCGTATCAGCCAGATGCTCGGGCTCCTCCAGGCGACGTTCCTTTTCGTGGCGCTGGTCGCCGGCTTTCTCACGATCGAACTGCTTTTCGCCGTCGTTCTTTTCCACGGCGTCGTCGAAGCCTTCAACCAGCCGTCGCGTCTCGCCCTGATCCATTCTCTTGTCGGGCGCGAGCGCTTGGGCGCCGCGGTGGCGATCAACTCGATTGCGTTCAACCTCGCACGCTTCGTGGGGCCGGCGATCGCCGGCGTGCTGATCGCGACGGTCGGCGTGGCCTGGGCCTTCGCACTCAACGCGATGACCTTCGGGGCGTTCGCTCTGGCGCTCGCGGCCGTCAGCCTCGTGCGTGACGACGCCCTGGCGCCACGCAGCGGGTTCCTGCGCGAGATCGTCGACGGCTTCGCTTATTCCGTTCGTCATCCAGGAATCGGGCCGATCCTCATGTTGATGATCGCAGCCGGGGTCGGCGGGCGCGCGGTCGTCGAACTGCTGCCCGGATTCGCGGCCGACGTTTTCGGCGCCGGACCCATCGGTCTCGCTGCGTTGACCTCCTCGGTCGCCGTCGGCGCAATCCTCGGCGGCTTCGTCGTCGGCGTGAGGCAGAGCTATACGGGACTGACGCGGACCGTGATCGTGAGCGTCTTTGGCATTGCTCTCGCCGTTGCGGCATTCACCGTGACCGATACCCTCTACCTTGGCGCGGCGGCGCTCGCGGTGGCGGGATTCTTCATGGTCACGACGGGCGTCGGATCGCAGACGCTGGTGCAGCTCGCCGTCGACGGCTCGATGCGCGGGCGCGTCCTGAGCCTTCACGGTCTCATCTTTCGCGGAGGGCCGGCGCTGGGCGCGCTCCTGATGGGCGTATCGTCGGAATTCGCGGGGCTGCGTCTTCCCGTCGCTGTCGGGGCCGCCATCCTCGCGATCTGCGCCTTCTTCGCCCTGACCCGCGTCAACGCCATCGCGGATGCGCTTGAGAACGAGCCGCGAAACTGAGCAGCGGCTGGTGAAATACCGGATGGCGAACGGCTTTCGCGCACTTGCCCCGGTGGCGGCGAGGGTCGATCCTGCCGATATCCGCTATGGTATGGTCGCGAACCGCGTCCCGAATCCTTCACCGGCGCCGTAAATCTGGTCCGCTCACCGTGTCTCCGTATCTGCGATACTTTCTGATCTATTCCGGCGCCATTGCGGCCGGGTATCTCGCCTCGATGGCCCGCGTGCCTCTGCCGTGGATGATCGGGCCGCTTCTGTTTTCTTCTGCGCTCGGCCTGGCTGGCTATACGGTTCGCGTGCCCCAGGTGACGCGTCCTATAGGGCAGACAATCGTTTCGGGTGTAGTCGGATTGTCGTTCACGCCGGCCGCGCTCGTAGTGGTGTCCGAGCAGATCGTCGCCATGATCGTCGTTGCGATCCTCATCATCGTCGCGGGTTTCGCCGTAGCGGCGCTTCTTATGCGTCTCTCGCGCGTCGATGTCATTTCGGCCAGTCTCGCGAGCATTCCCGTCGGCCCCGTCGAGATCGCCCATCTGGCGATCCGTTATGGCGTCGATCCCGGTCCCGTAGTCTTTGCTCAGACTGTGAGGATCATGCTCGTCGTGCTCGTCATTCCGCCGGTCATCATTGCGTTGGACGGGAGCGTCGCGGACCCGACGCTGACGCTCGGGTCCGGGACGATGATCGATCCGGCGGGCGCCGTGCTCTTGCTGGCGCTTTCCACCGCCGGCGGAATCGCCTTCAAGCTGATTCGAGTTTCGAGCCCGTTCTTCCTCGGACCGCTGGCGTTCTCGGCGGCGGCGTCCGCGATGATGCTGCCCGTCGCTGCGCCTCCATTCATCTTCCTGGCCGCAGCTCAGATCCTGCTCGGCGTCTGGCTCGGCGCCGTAATCGACCGGAAGCTGATCAAGAACGCGCGCGGCTTCATCCCGGCGGCCATGCTCTCGACCGCAATCATGGTGTCGTTGTGCTGCGCCATCGCGCTCGGGATGAGCGCGATCACCGGCATCCGGTGGACGACGGCCGTGCTCGCGACAGCGCCAGGCAGCATCACCGAGATGGCGCTGACCGCCAAGATCCTTCAGGACGGCGTGGCGATGGTGACGGCCTTCCACATCGTGCGAATCTTCATCATCATCCCGTCCGCCCCCCTGATCTTCGCGATCACGGCCCGCGTCGCCGGGGCGAAACCCGGGGGGCCGTAGCCGCACCCCGGTCATTGCGCCGCGAGATGGACGCCCTCCGTCAGCCCCGCTGGTCCACCGGCGGCGCCTTCATCACGTCGCCGTATTCCAGATTGCGGATGTAGGATTCGTGGCGGAAGAGGAAATCGCGGCCAACAAGCCTCTGGCGAACGCGGCCCAGGCGCTCGCCCTGGCCGAGCGAGAAGTCGATGAAGCCGACCTCGCGCAGGCCCCACATCTTCACGTCGGGCGGGAAGTTGATACTGCTCGTCGCCGGCGCCCAGATGTGCAGGAGCCCGTCCATGCCGAACGAGCGGTATTGGTGCTTATGGCCGCAGGCGATGAAAACGAGGCGTTTCCCGGCGAAAGGAGCGAGGAGCTGACGGCGGGCGTCGAGTTCGAGGCAATGGCCGTGCACGTCAGTCTCGGAGGGATGATCCATGAAGAGCGGCTTGTGCACGAAGAGCGCGATGGGGCGATCGTCGGGCGTCATCGCCGCAGCCTCTGCGAGGAACGTCTTCTGCTCCTCGTCAGCCGCCAGCCCGTCGCCATTGACGATCTGCGCGTTGACGCCGATCAGCGTCCACTCGCCGACGTCGTTCCGCCAGAAATCCTGGCCGAAGTGATCGAGCCAACGGCGACGGCGCGCCTCGTCCACCTTCTTCTGCCCCTTGCCGCCCGAGATGATGTTCTCGCCGACGTCATGATTGCCGGGGATCACCAGCCACGGGGCCGTGATGCGGTCGAGCTGCTTGCGGGCGAAGGCGTGGTCCGCGTCGTCGTCCGGGTCGCTCAGCACCACGTCGCCGCCGACAACGACCAGATCGGGCTTTTCCTCCTCGATCCATTCGAGGACGAGTTCCCAATTGTCCTGGTAGTAGGGCCGGACGGCGCTCAGATGCAGATCCGTCACGAAGGCGATGCGCAGGTCTTCGGTCATTGTTGTTTCTTTTCCATGATTTGCGTCGGACTGCTCAGGCGGCGTTGCGACCTGCGATCATCGTTTCGGCGAGAACGTCGACGACGCGCCAGGCGCCGTCCCTGAACGTGAAGCGCAAGGGCGCGGCGTTGCGGAAGGCGGCGTCGGGCAGCGCGAGGTCGAACATCCAGCCGATCACGCGCAACACGCCTCCATGGGCGACGATAGCCGTATTGCGTCCGGGCGCGTGACGCATCAGCGCGCGGGCGATGCGTTCGGCGAAGTCGTCGCAATCCTCGACGCCTTCGACGCGCGATCCCCAGAAATCGGGGCCGGCCGGCCCGCCTTCATATGGCCCGAAGCTACGCTCGCGAAGGTCGGCGTCGAGGGCGACGGGCAGGCCATGACCGAAGGCGAGCGCCTCGGCGGTCGCCCGCGCGCGGGCGAGATCGCTGCTGGCCACATACTCGACCCAGCCCAAGGCGGCGACCGCCGCCGCCGCCTGCTCAGCTTCGTAGCGTCCGACTTCGTCGAGCGGGATGTCGCGGTGCCCCTGGACGATGCGCCTGAGATTATGCTCCGTGCGCCCATGGCGTACGAAGAGGAAGCTCTGAAATTTCAGCGCGTCGCCGCCAGTCAGGTGGCGGCGGCTCAGCATGCTGGGATGTGCCATCGTCTTTTCGTCTCCGTCAGATATGCAGGCGACGCCCGTCTACGGCGTCGAAGAAATACGTGGCGTCTGCCGGCCAGTCGAAGCCGACGCGCTCGCCGATTCGCGGCGCGGCCGCACGCTCGACACGCGCCACGAGACTCGCTCCGTCAGCTTCGCCGTAGACGAGGCACTCGGCGCCGATGATCTCGACCTGTGACACGCTCATACGCGACGGCGCGTCGTCGCGGAAGACGATGCTTTCGGGGCGTACGCCGATCTTGCAGGCGTTTGCGAGCCGGTCGCCGATGCGTCCGAAGTCGCGATCGAGCGCGCGCAGCGCGCCGTCGGCTGCGCTCATGGGCGCGATATTCATCGGCGGCGCGCCGATGAAGGCGGCGACGAACGTGTTGGCGGGGTTTTCGTAAAGATCGACGGGCGAGCCGATCTGCTGCACGGCGCCGTCCGCCATGACGACGATGCGGTCGGCCATGGTCATCGCCTCGATCTGGTCGTGCGTCACGTAGACCGAGGTTGTCCCGAGCCGGCGTTGGAGCGCCCGGATCTCGCCGCGCGCGGTGGTGCGAAGCTGCGGATCAAGGTTCGAGAGCGGCTCGTCGAAGAGAAAAACCTTCGGATCGCGCACGATGGCGCGGCACACCGCGACGCGCTGCTTCTGCCCGCCGGAGAGCTCTCGCGGCCGCCGATCCAGCAGATGCCCGATCTGCACCATGTCGGCCGCCTTGCGCACGCGCTCGGCGATCTGCCCGCGCGGGACGCCCCTCAGCGTGAGGGCGAAACCGATATTCTCCGCAACGCTCATATGCGGATAGAGCGCATAGTTCTGGAACACCATGGCCATGTCCCGCTCCTTGGCGGGAAGGCGGGTGATGTCAGAATCGTCCAGCCAGATCTGGCCATTGGAGACCTCCTCGAGCCCTGCGAGCATGCGCAGCGACGTCGTCTTGCCGCAGCCTGAAGGCCCGACGAAGACGACGAACTCGCCATCGGCGATGGAGAGATCGAGCCCCTGCACCGCGACGACCTTGTCGAAGGTCTTTCTCACATCGACAAAACGAACTGATGACATGGCGATACTCCGTTAGCCCTTGACGCCCACAGACACGAAGGTCTGGATGATCTGGCGCTGGAAGAAGAGGAACACGGCGAGAGCGGGCAGGCTGACGATCGTCATGGCCGCCATCAGGGGGCCGAGATCGTCGCCCTGCTCGGCGTTGAGGAAGCGCCGCACGCCGATCTGCGCCGTCATGGCGGCCTCCGTCTCGGTGACGACGAGGGGCCAGAAATACTCGTTCCAGCAATCGACGAAGAGCACGATCGTCAGCGCGGCGAGGATCGGCTTCAGGTTGGGCAGGACTACCGACCACAGGATGCGCAGTTCGCTCGCGCCGTCCATCGAAGCCGCGTCGTAGAGTTCGCGCGGGAACGAGAGAAGGTGCTGGCGCAGCAGCAGCACCGCGAGCGGCATCGCGAGATTGGGCACGATCAACGCCGTCCAGGTGTCGAACCAGCCGAGCTTCGTGATCATCAGATAGATCGGCAGGAAGGTGAGCTGGTGCGGGATCATCATCGCGCCCAGCACCAGCGCGAAGAGCAGGCCACGTCCCGGAAACTGAAACCGCGCGAAGGCGTAGGCCGCGAGCACGGCGAGAACCAGTTGTCCCGCCACGCGCAGGACCGTCGTCGCGATGCTGTTCCACAGATAGATCGCCAGCGAGAGCTTTTCGAAGACGTCGATATAGTTCTGGAACGTCGGCGATTGCGGCCAGGGCAGCCCCGCATAGATCTCGTTGGGCGGCTTGAACGAGGTGAAGACCACCAGCAGCAGGGGGGCGACGATCGTCGCTGCGAGCGAGAAGAGCAGAACCTGGCCGATGATCCGCCAGGGGCGCGAGAGCACGAGCATGGCGGACTCCTCAGTGGTAATGCACGCGCTTCTCGAGCACCGCGATCTTGATCGCGACGAGGAAGCCGAGGAAGAGGAAGATCAGCACCGTTCCGGCCGCCGAGTAGCCGACGTTGAAGCTCTCGAAGAGGTACTGATAGACGATGTAGAAGATGTTCGTCGTGGCGTTGAGCGGCCCGCCGCCGGTCATGATGTCGATGGGCGTGAAGACCTGCTGGATCGTGAAGACCACCGTCGAGATGGCGACGAAGAAGATGGTGGGCGAGAGCAGCGGAACGATCAGCTTGCGGAAGATCGTCCAGTCATTCGCCCCGTCGAGCCGCATCGCCTCGATATAGTCCTTGCCGATGGCGCTCAGGCCCGCGAGGTAGAGCAGCACGTTGAAGCCGATCACCTTCCACGAACTGACGAAGATGATGACGTGGATCGCGGTCTCGCGGTTAGAGAGCAGGTTCGGCAGGCGCAGGCCAAAGGGTGAGATCACCGTCTGTAACAGGCCCATCACCGGGTTCAGCATCCAGATCCAGATGATCGCCACGACGACGAAGCTCAGCAGCGTCGGCACGAAAAGCACGGACCTGTAGACGTTCCCGAGCCGCGCGCTCATCGTCCAGATGAACACCGCGACCGCGAGCGGCAGGACGACCTTCAGCGGGATTGATCCGAAGATATAGATCAACGAGTTGACCGCGGCGTCGCGGAACTGGGTGTTGCTTATGACGCCGGCGTAATTGTCCATCGCGACGAAAGCGTCCGGGCCGAAGGGGTTCATCCGCACGAAGCTCAGATAGACGAGGTCGATGAGCGGCCAGTAGGTGAAGACGCCGACGAGAATGATGAAGGGCGCCAGGAAGGCCATGGGCGTCGCAGCCCGGCTCCATCGGGCCAGCGTCACGGCGGAGGGCCGCAGCGACGGCAGGGCGAAGGCTCCGCCGTTCGATCGTGAAAGCGCGCCCGGTGCGGGCATCGTGCCGAGGTCGTGTGCGGGAGGTGTCATCCTGCTGTCCTTGGAGCGTTGGCGAGGGCAGGGGCCGCACTTGCGCTGCGGCCCCTGCTTGAAGCTCGGCTGCCTTGGGCGATCAGCTGCCCTGGGAGATCAGTCGCGTGATCTCGGCCTCGGCGGCGGGCACGAGCTCGGCCGCCGTGCCGGCGCCCTGCTTGAGGGCCTCGACCATGTTCTCCAGCACGATCTGGATCTCGACGACGCGGCTGCCGGGCCAGCGGGCGGTCGGCACGAGCGAGTCCATCTGGGAGACGGCCACTCCCCAGCGCGGCTCCTCGGCGAGATAGGCGGTGACGACCGGATCGTTCTCCGCGCCCGGCGCGACCGGCATGTAGCCGGAGACGACGGCCCAGCGATTGCTCACTTCCGGCTGCATCAACCACGCGATGAAGCGCAAGGCGGCAGCGCGGCGGGCCTCGTCTTGCGAGTAGATCATGAGACCGGCGCCGGAATTGGCCAGACGCGAGGGCTTGTCGCCCCAACGCGGATAGGGAGCGACGCCGAGATCGAACACGCCTTCTGAAGCGCGACGCGCGCCCTGGAAAGTGGCGACCGACTGGACCATCATGCCGACTTGCCCGCCGAGGAAGAGCGAGGTGTTCTCGCGATCGGTGAGCGTCGACTTCGAGCCGTCCTCGTGCACCATGTCGTGCCAGAGCTGCATGGCGGCGATGGCGTCGGGCGTGGCGAAGGTCGCGCGGGTGAAGTCGGGCGAGAGCATGTCCGCGCCGGCATTCACCATCATCTGCTGCGGAGCGACGTCGCGGCCGCCGGTCGAGACGTAGAAGCCGATCTTGTCGGTGTTCTGCGTGATCGTGCGGGCGGCGGCGCGCAGCTCCTCCCACGTCGCCGGCGGCTGATCGGGATCGAGTCCGGCCTCGCGGAAGATGTCGCGGTTGATGTAGATGACCGGCAGGCCGAAGGAATGCGGCGCGAGATAGGGCTTGCCTTCGTAGGTGCCGATCTCGAGGAAGTTCGGCAGGATGTTCTCGAGGAACGCGCCGCCGTCCTCGCCCGAATCGAGCGGCGTCGGATTGGCGTTGCGCACGAGCCCGATGGTCAGGCGGCTGAGGACCTGGCCGACGTCGGGAGCGCGCCCGGCGAGCGTGGCTGCCTGGATCTCGGCGGCCATGGTGTTGTTGTCCTTGTACTGCTCGACGACCCGGATATCGGGGTTCTCCGCCATGAAGGCGTCGATCTGCTCGACGAGCATGTCCTTGTTTGCGGTCTGGTAGTGCCAGAACGTGATGCTGACCGGGTCGGCGGCGAGCGCGGGCGCGCTGGCGAACATGCCGAGTACCGCGAGCGAGAGAATTCTACGGCTCATCTGGGTCTCCTGTTGCGTTATTGACGCAACGGCATCGCTAGTCTCCGGACATGTCAGGCCGATGACATATTCATCATGGTTGGATGACAGGTGGCAGAAATAAAGTATTTAGCAGGATAAACTGTCATACTTTGACATTCATTCGCACTGTCTCGAGATATCAATATTATACAATTGGTCAGCTAAACTTGCCGCTATGATCATCCATCCAATGCAGCCGCGCCTATCGCTTGCAGCTGTGCGGAATCGCGTTCGGCAAAGGCGACCAAATTGCGAAGCGCCGCGCCTGGCCGCACGACAATGGCGGGATAAGGTCGGCGGATTCGGAGACCCTCAATTGACCCCTAAAGAGTGTGCGCCGAAACCCAGGAATGAAAAAACGGACAGCCCCGCGTCCAAAATTTCACGACTGCCGACAGTTGACGCCACCCCCGCGATTGTACACTCG
>REDO01000022.1 GCA_007693435.1 Salinarimonadaceae bacterium
CCTCCGACATCGGCCATGACGTGCTCGGCAAGGGCGAGGACCAGTCGAAGCTGACCGCTTCCGCCTCTTCCTACGTCTCCAAGGGCTTCACCCGCGGCAAGACGGACAAGCTGATGCTCGTCTCCGGCGGCGCGGAGAAGACCGGCGGAGCCGTCGTCACGGCGCTCGCGGGCAAGGGAGCCACGGCGGGAGCGACGCTCGGCGCGACGGCCCTCAAGCCCGAGCCCGCTTACGTCCCCGACGAGGACGAGGCCGAGGACGTCGACCTCTCGGCGCTTGGCTTCGCCAAGCCCTCCGCGACCCCCGCCGCCGCGAAGGCCGGAGCCGGCATGACCGCCGCCGACAAGCGCGCCGAAGCGCGGATGAAGGGGTATGAGGGCGAGGCCTGTCCTGAGTGCGCGAACTTCACGCTGGTCCGGAACGGGACTTGCCTGAAGTGCGACACGTGCGGGGCGACGACTGGGTGTTCGTGAGGGGGCGAACGTGCATCATGATGAACGGCGCTGTAGGAGAGTAAAATTTCCCTCTCCTTGAGCGGATACTAAATTTGGCAGTTCTCTTGTATTTTTGTGCTGCTGATAGGACGCGAAATGAACCTGCGCTTCTCTCGAAGCGCGGGTTCTTTTTTTATTCTCTGAAATTATTGCCTTCAGATATTCTGGAGGTGTAGAGGGTCCCGTTGCGTTATTTCACAAGCAATTCTCGAAGGCCGCGTATCATATCGGGTTAACTTTATTTTAGTTTTTCTAATATTTATTTTAGCAAGGCAATGGAGGGGCGAAGATGTTGTCAAAACTCCAGATAAAAGTAAAGCTTCCGCTTGCATTTTTTAGTTTTGCCTTGATTTTGGGTGTCGGGGTTGGCGTGAGCAGTTATTGGCGTGCGGCCGGGACGATCGAGACTTTGACCGAACAGCGTCTGAGTGCAATCGCTGTCGAACGCTATCATGAACTTGAGGGATATCTTGCCTCGATCGAGCAAGATTTGCGTGTGGTTGCAGCAAGTCCGATGGTCGGTGAGGCGATTCGCGTGTTTGACGACGCATTCCAATCATTAGGACCGAGCGTCACCGAGGTTCTCAAGCGAGCGTATATTTATGATAACCCGAATCCATTGGGCGAGAAGCATCTTCTGGATCGTAGTGACGTGGCTTCTGCGTATGACGCGGCGCATGCCCATTATCATCCTTGGCTCCGTGAGCTGCTCAAAGAGCGTGGATACTACGATATATTCCTCTTCAATAATTCCGGAGACCTGATTTACTCTGTCTTCAAGGAAGAAGACTACGCTACCAACTTCCGCGCGGGTGGTGGAGAGTGGGCGGCATCGGATCTCGGCGAAGCGTTCAGGGCAGCCAGAGCCGCTCAGGCCGGACAGCTGTCGTTCTTTGATTTCCGACCCTATGGACCGAGCGCCGACGCGCCGGCGAGTTTCATTTCAATGCCTGTCATGCATGATGGTGAAAGGGCGGGCGTTCTCGTCTTCCAGATGCCCATCGATGCGATCAACGCGATCATGACGCGCAGCAGCGGGCTTGGAGCGACTGGCGAGGCCGTGATCGTGGGGCGAGACGGCCTCATGCGTAACGATTCATCGTTCACGCCTGACACCGATATCCTTGTGACGCAACTGAGCTCCGAAGCCGTAAAGGCCGCTCTAGCGGGTCGCGCGCAGGTCGCGATGGATTCCGGCTATCGTGATATCCTTACGCTTCAGGCATCGGTTCCCTTGAGCTTCCATGGCGTCACTTGGGCGGTTGTTGCGATCCAAGGATACGACGAGATCATGGCGCCACTCGCGCAGATGCGTAACGTAATGCTGATGATCGGCTCTATCCTGATTGCGATCGCAATTGGCGGCGGCTATTTCGTCGCAAGAACCCTAACGCGCCCGATGGATCAGCTCTCCCGGTCGATGAAAGCAATTGCTTCGGGGCGGTTTGACGTTTCATTCGAGGGCGAGGATCGCGGCGACGAGATCGGAACGATGACGCGAGCCGTAGCCGTGTTTCGCGAGAACGGAATCGCGCGGGAGCGGCTGGAGCAGGAAGCGCAGTTGGAGCGTGACCGCGAGCGCCAACGTCAGGTGCAACTTGAGACACTGATCAATCATTTTCGCGAGGTTATTTCGCGGACGGTAGGCCAGGTCACCGGTGGTATGCAGACGATGCGCGAGACGGCCGGGTTGCTCACCAATGTGGCGACGACGGCTGTCGAGCAGGCTGATTCGGCTCGAAACGCATCGACGACTGCATCAACTGAAGTTCAATCTGTGGCGGCAGCCACCGAGGAACTTGCGGCTTCCATCCGAGAAATCGCCGAACAGGCGCAGCGCTCGGCGATCGTCGTCAGGCGCGCGACGGAAACCGCAGAGCGGACGAACAGCGAGGTCGCGAGCCTTGCCGAAGCCGCTGAGCGGATCGGCACTGTCGTGGAGATGATCAACGCGATAGCCGAGCAGACCAACCTCCTCGCGCTGAATGCTACGATCGAGGCTGCGAGGGCTGGAGAGGCTGGAAAGGGTTTCGCTGTCGTCGCTGCTGAAGTGAAGACGCTCGCTGGCCAGACAGCGAGAGCAACGGCAGAGATAAGCGAACAAGTTGCTGCCGTTCAGGCGTCGACCCGGTCGAGTGTCGCCGCTATCAGTGAGATCAACGGCGCGGTTTGCGAGATCGAAAGTTTCATGCAGGCGATCGCCTCTGCGGTGGAGGAACAGGACGTCGCAACCAAAGAGATTTCGCAGTCAATCGCGGTCGCTTCCGATGGCAGCGCAACCGCTACGATCAACGTCGATACCGTTGCGGGGGCTATCAAGGCGACCTCTGCGGAAGCGACCCGCGTGATGGGAGTCTCGGATGGCCTCTCGCAAGTCGCAAGCGCCTTGTCTCTTGCCGTCGACGAATTCCTCGAAGGCGTGTCCTCAGATGTTCGGGATCGCCGCGAGCGGCTACGTAGAAGGGTTGATCAAGAGGTCATGCTCGTGGCTGCTGGCCGGCGGTTCCCCGTAACTTTGATCGATATCAGCGACGTCGGGGCAAAGCTCTCATTCGTTGAAGGTGTGCGAATCGGCGATAGCGTGCGGGTCGAATTGCACGACGGGCGTATAGCTGCTGCTGAGGTCATACGAACCGATGGAGCTTGCGCCGTTCGGTTCACTGAGGAGAAACGGGATCGCAGACTGAGCAGCCTCGCGGCGTGAGTGATCGTCTCCCCGAAATGGTCGACGCTCGGCTCTCAATGGCCCAACCATCCGGTCGTTGCGATCTCACCCCCTCCCACCCGTCGCCCGTCTCGGCTTCCCGATCTCCTCCGGCAGCGGAATGAAATCCGCCTCGTCCCCCGGCACGGTCTCGAACCTGC
>REDO01000172.1 GCA_007693435.1 Salinarimonadaceae bacterium
ATACGGGCAAGTTGGCCCGCGCGATCGGCGACAAGCTTCGGCGCAACGGGCGGCATACGCTCCTGATCATCGACGAGGCGCAGAACCTGCGCGACGAGGCGGTCGATGAACTCCGCCACTATCTCGACGAATACGGCTGCGGCATCGCGCTCCTCGGCAACGAGGACGTCCAGAACCGCTGGGGGCGGGCGACGCCCAAAGAAGGGTACGGCCAGCTGCACCGCCGCATCGGCCCGCGCCTGCGAAAGCTCCGCCCGGACCCGGCCGACATCGAGCAGTATCTCGACGCCTGGGGCGTCGAGAACGACGAGCTGCGCAAGCTGCTGCGCGTCATCGGTCGCAAGGCGGGCGCATTGGGCCAAATCAGCGAGACCATGAAAATGGCGCAGATCATCGCCGGCGGCTTCGGCGTCGCCATCGGGGCGGACCATATCCGCGCCGCCTGGGAAAACCGTGGCGGGGAGCAGGTCTGATGAACCACGGAACTCTCTCCAGCGTCGTCGACGACATGGCGCAGATTTTCGAGGGCGGCGTCAAAACGAACGGCGTCCACATCGACGCGGAGCTATGCGGCGTGTTCGCGGAGGCGCTGCGCGAAATGCAGCAGTCGTTCGCGGCCTGTGAGGCCTACATGGCGGCGCAGACGGACCTGATCCAGGCGCTGCAGCCGCCCGCGCCCCAGCCGCGACGGCCGTCCGCGTCCGCGCCGTCGGGCTCGTCCAACGTGGTGCGGTTCACGGCGCGCCGGCCGTCGGCGCGGACGCGCGATCGAGACGGGGGGGACGCGGCATGACACCGTCCCTCGTCTCGGTCATCTCCATCGCGCGCATCGTCGCCGACCATTATGGCGTCGAGCTGCGGGCTATTTCAGGCATGGGCCGGGAGGCCCATGTCGTCCGCGCGCGCCATGTCATCATGTTCCTCGCGCGCCGGCTGACGAACCTCTCCTATGCCCGCATCGGCGAGCGCGTCGGCGGTCGCGATCACTCCACCGTGATGCATGGCGTCGCAGTGATCGAGCGCGAGCGGACAACCGACCGAACCCTGGCCCGCGATCTCGACATCATCGAGAGCCTGATCGAGGCCGAGCGCCGCGCTCTGCTGCATTTCGGTTGCGGGCTGGAGCTGGACGTCGACGCGCGCGAGATCGCGGAGCGCGTCCTCAGCACCCGTCGCGGCGAATTTACGGTCTCGGCGCTGGAGGTCATCCGCCTCGCCGAAACCGTGCTCTCGGCTACAGGCGGGCTGCCGGAGGAGCCGAACGAGGCCGGTGAGCTCGACCCGGTGGCGCTCAAACGCCGCCTGCGCTCGAGCGAGGCGGTGCTTGCCGAGCTCGTCCGCACCGTCGGGGATTTTGTGGACGCCACGGGCCGCGCCGCCCGCGCCCACAAGGGCGAGGAGTTCATCCTCGCCTCTGACGCCCGAAACGCCGCCTTCGCCAAACTTCTCTCCACCTATCGCGACCTCGCCGCCGCCCGCGAGGCGGACGTCAAAGCCAAGGAGACCGAACATGCATAACGAGATCGAACCCGCCCCCGACGGCGCAATCGTCGTCGGAGGCGCGCGGTACTGGCGCGACGCCAAGGGGGCGCTCGTGCCCGAGGGCCTCGTCAGGCCGCAGGACCTCCTGCAGGACCAGACGGTGCGCAAGATCCTCAGCTACGCCCAGGAGCTTTCGGCGCAGATCGCCCGGTTCAAGGGCCACACGTTCGACGACGTGTCGTCCTGCGTCGATCTGATCGCCGAGCAGTACGGCGCGAAGATCGGCGGGGCCAAGGGCAACATGACCCTGATGAGCCTCGACGGGACGATGAAGGTCCAGGTCCAGGTCGCCGACCAGATATCGTTCGGCCCGGAGCTGCAGGCCGCCAAGAGCCTCGTCGACGACTGTATCGAGCGCTGGGCGGCGGACGCCGGGGACGAAATCCGCGCCCTGGTGAACCACGCGTTCGACGTCGACAAGGAAGGCAAGATCAACCGCGCCGCCCTGTTCCAGCTCCGCCGCCTCAAGATCGAGGACGAGGAATGGAAGCAGGCGATGGCCGCGATCGGCGACGCCATCCGCGTCGTCGGCTCGACGCAGTACGTGCGGTTCTACCGCCGCGCCGACGCCAACGCGCCCTGGCAGGGCGTCTCCATCGACATCGCCTCGGCGCGCGCGCCGGCGGCGGCTTGATGGAGGGGATGATGGCTAAGCCGTCTCAGGAACTGATCAACGAGCGCCTGTGCGACGCCGTCGCCGAAAGCGGCTGCCCGGTCTGCTGGGCGCGGGTAGCAGAGACCAACACAGCCGACGACGGCATTCCCGACGAACTCGCATTTGAACTCGTCTTCACTTGCGGTTCGCGGGTCGGCGTCCTCGCTGATGGCGACGACTACGAGGTGAAGATCGGCTGCCGTGAGGCCGGGCTCAGGGAACTCCGGCAAATGCACGAGGAGGTCATGGACGCGCTGGAGGAGGAGTTTCCGGAGGCGTGCGATGGGCGCTAACCTCCGACTTATCTCGCTCAAGCTCCGCCGCATCGAGAAACGCGGAAACGGCGATCTTTACGCGATCATGATGCTGTTCCAAAGCACGGTGCAATTGGTCCGTCCGGACGGGATCGTTACGGACTGTCGGGTTCGTACAGTCTTCTACATGCGTTCTACAGTTTGCGATAACATTGTTAGTCCTATCCAAGGCGGCAGCAAGGCTGCCGCTTGCATACCCCCGATATCCCCCGATGTCGGGACTGTTCATTTGTTCGGCGATCTGACCAAGCCAGCGCGATACATCCTGCGCATAACTACCGAGGATGCCGAAGGAGGGTGCGTTTGCAGTTCTGTCCGGTCGACCAGGACATCTCGCAGCGATTTCGCGCAAAATTTCACTACTGGCTACAAATCTTTCCGCAGCTCTTCGGATGTACTCCGTGGTTGGAGCAAGCGCCTCGCGATGCCGCCTTTCGTGTTCCTTGTCGGTGTTCTGCATCTGATGGACCGTAAGCAGCGCCGCTCCGACTGCGAGGAACCCGGCGGCGAGGGTTTGCCATTCGCGAAGCGAACTAAGCTGAGCGCCAATCTGCCCCAGCGGCTGATATTCGGAAAGAAGCGAGCCGATCCACGCGCCGAAGGCGATCGCAATCAGCAGCCAAAGAGCACGATCGACCAAATCACGGTTCTCCGCCTGCACCCGGCGCGCAGTCTGCATTCGCCAGCGAGGATAGCGCAATGACCCGCGCGACCTCTCCACAGATTGCGGCGATCCACGCGACGGCGAAGGCGGCCGGGCTCGACGAGGGCGCGCGGCGGGCGGTGATGACGGCCGTCGCCGGCAAGTCCTCCTCGCGCGACCTCACGGCCGACGAGGCGGGCCG
>REDO01000113.1 GCA_007693435.1 Salinarimonadaceae bacterium
AGGACGTCGCCCTTTCACGGCGAAAACACGGGTTCGAGTCCCGTAGGGCGCGCCAATAAGATCAAATGCCTCTTGGCTACCCTTCCTTTGATCCGCAGAGCTTTCCCAAATTCGCTCCCAAATATGAGCGGGCGTCTGCGCGCATCCATTTGCTTCTGGAGCCCCCATACAATCTTTGGACCGCGGCAAGCAGAGTTCCCGGAAGATTTAACGATAGCGGGCTTGTGCAGCCACCGAACTTTCGCGACCGACCGCGCGCCGAAATCCGAACCCGCCGCTGGAGCAGTCTCCAGCGGCGGACCAGCTCACGCCGGCTTCACGTCCGGCAGCACCTCGACATCGTCAGGCGCGCTCGTCGCCTCGACATGCGTCGTCGCGATACCCAGTCTTTCGCGCTGGCCGTCGCGGTAGATCGCCTTCACCAGAGCGACGCCCATCAGGACCATCACGAGGCTGAAGGGGAGCGCTCCGATCACCATCGCCGTCTGGATCGCGCCCAGACCGCCCGCGATGATCAGGCCGCCCACGACCAGCGCCAGGGCCGAACCCCAGAACAGGATATGGGGCCGGGCCTTGGGCCCTTCGTCGCCGGCTGCGTTGATGGTGTTGATGATCAGCACCGCGCTGTCGGCGGAGGTCACAAGATAGGTGAGCAGCAGGATCACCACGATCACCGACATCAGGTACGCGAGCACGTCCGGCAGCATGACCGCCAGCATGGCGAAGAGCTGGCTTTCCTGCCCGGCCCCGGCGATCGCCCCGCCGGCGACGCCGGTCAGCTCGAGATCGATCGCCGTGCCGCCGACCATGGCGAACCAAAGGAAGCACATCCCCGCGGGAATGATCAGCGCGCCGAGCACGTATTCCCGGATCGTGCGACCCTTCGAGATGCGGGCGAGGAAGACGCCCACGAACGGCGCGAAGGCGATCCACCAGGCCCAGTAGAAGATCGTCCAGCCGCCCTGCCAGGCCGCGAGAGCCGCGCCCGTCGCGGTGCCGTCGTCGGTCCAGACCGTCACCATGTTGACCGGCAGCGTGATCAGGTAATCCCAGATGCCGACGAACAGCGCCGTCAGGCCGAAATAGGTCGAGCCGAAAATGAGGAAGAACGTCAGCAGGAAGAAGCTGAGCGCCATATTGATGTTCGACAGCCACTTGATGCCCCGGCCGACGCCGGAAAGCGCCGAGAGCGTCGAGGCGCCCATGATCACCGCGAGGGCGAAGATCAGGCCCAACGTCGAGGAAGAGCGCGTGCCGTCTTCGGCGAACTTGAAAATCCAGTCGCCGAAACCGATGACCGAGAGGCCCGAAATGAACTGCTCGACGCCGAAGCCGAGGGTCTGGGATACGCCAAGAACCGTCGCCACGACGGCGACGACGTCGATCACGTGGCCGAGCGGGCCCGAAAGCGCCTTACCGAAAAGGGGCGTCAATCCGGAGCGGATGGTCAGCGGCAGGCCGCGGCGATACGAGAAATAGGCCAGCGACAGGCCGACGATCGCGTAGCAGGCCCAGGCCGCGAGGCCCCAATGGGTGAAGGACCAGATATAGGCGTCGCGCACGGATGCGGCGGTGCTGCCCTCGACGGCGCCTGTGATCGTCGCGGGGTTCGCGGCCCAGTGATACATCGGCTCGGCCGTTGCGAAGGTCAGCATGCCGATGCCGATGCCCGCGCCGAACATCATGGAGAACCAGGAGAAATTGCTGAATTCCGGCCTGTCGTCATCGTGGCCGAGTCTGCGGCGGCCCGCCTCGGGCCAGAGCGCGAGAAAGGCGCACAGGACGAGGAAGAACGCCGCCACGTACACGTACCAATAATTGAACGTCGCCAGGATGATCGTATTGACGGTCCCGAGCGCTGCCGCCGCGTTGGCGGGGAAAGCGATCGCCCAGAGTATCAGCCCTCCGACGAGAAGCTTGGCGGTAACCGCGACGTCTTTGGTGAAACCTCGATAGAATCCTGACGCGGACACCCGTATGGGCAGGTCTATTATTGGATTGTTCATCAGCTCAAGTCTCCATTTTTATTGCCAGGCTTTCGGTGGCCGGACGATTGATCAGAATTTAGACTTTCAACCCTGCGTCGTGATCCTGGAACTTAACTTAAGATTGTGACGCCACCCCATGAGTACGATAGGCAAAAGATGAAATAACAATATAAACCCGAACTAATAACGTAATATAAAATATTTTAACAGTATAAATTGACCAGTGAGGCAATTATTGATATTTCAATGAAATATAATCTATAGTATAGAATGAAATGGAATAGCGCCATCGCGACCAAAATGGACGGAAATCTCAAATTCCGGAGAGGCACGACGGCAGATAAATTTTTCATTGCAGAAAACCTATAGAGCGATATCTCCGCACATAAAAGCCACAATTCGGACAAGTTCGGCCCCAGATCTAAAAAACAATCAAAAATTGTGATTTGGCGAGGATCCCCTGCTCCTTCGCCACCGGACAAATACTCCTTCGCGACCCGGGGAAGACACGCGCGCTGTTGAGGCCCATGCGGCAGCAGTGCTAACTTGCCGCGATGAAGTTCGAGCCGATCCACCGCCATGAGGCGCGACGCGGCGGGGGTTGGCGCGGGCCGGCCTTCGCGGCGGGCGTGTTCGCGCTGTTGCTGGCGGTGGCGATCGGCGTCCATCTCCAGGCGACGCGGTTGTTTCTCGACGATGTCGTGCGGCGCGCCGAGGGAACGCTGCAACTGGCCTCCACGGCGCTCGAAGGTTATCTCGACCGCTTCGAACGTCTTCCGCCGCTGCTGGCCGTCCAGCCGGAGATCCTCGCCCTCGCCGGCGAACCCGAAGACCCGGCGCGCGTGGACGCCGCCAACCTGTTCCTGCGCGACGTGACGGCGCTGCTCGGCGCTTCCGACATCTATTTCATGGACCCCGACGGGCTGACCCGGGCGGCCTCGAATTTCGACACCCCGACGAGCTTCGTGGGCGGCAACTTCGCTTTCCGCCCCTATTTCATCGATGCGCTCGCCCATGGCGCCGGGCGCTTCTACGCGCTGGGCACGACATCCCTGAAGCGCGGCTACTATTACGGCGCCCCTGTCCGGCTCGGCGGCGAAACGCAGGCGTGCTCGTGGTGAAGGTCGACGTCGATTCGATCGAGGCGACCTGGGGCGGGCAGGATTACCGCGTGGTCACGCTCGACCCGGAGGGCGTCGTCTTTCTCTCTAGCGAGCCCGCCTGGCTGTTCTCGCGCACCCGTCCGATGACGCCCGAAGGGGTGGCGGCGCTCGCCGCGACGCGCCGCTACGCCAACGAGACGCCATCCACCTTCCCGCTGGTCTCCGACGAAACGTTGCGCGGGCTGCGCCTGTGGCGGGTCGAGGGCGAGGGCGGCGTCGGCGAATACGCCGTCGTCTCGCAGCTGATGCCGGGCGCAGGCTGGACGCTGTCGGTCCTCCAGGACACCGCGCCGGCCCGCGCGCAGGCGTTGACGGTCACAATAGGCGCGGTGCTGGCGCTCGCGCTGATCGGCATGGCGCTGGCGGCCGTTCGCCAGCGCCGCGCGCGCCTGCGCGACCGGCTCGTGATGCAGGCCGCCGCGCAGGCCCAGCTCGAGGCCCGGGTCGAGGAGCGCACGCGCGAACTGGCGGAAGTCAACCGCGCGCTCGGGGCCGAGGTCGCCGAACGCCGGCAGGCGGAGGAGAATTTGCGCCGCGCGCAGGACGACCTCGTGCAGGCCGCCAAACTCGCGGCTCTCGGACAGATGTCGGCGGCGCTCGGACACGAGGTCAACCAGCCGCTCGGGGCGCTACGCAACTACGCCGAGAACGCGGCGACGCTGCTCGATCGCGGCCGCGCGCCGGTGGCCCGGGCCGCGATCGACCGGATCCTCTCCATGGCCGACCGCATGGGCGCGATCGCGCGCCGCCTGCACACGTTCGGCCGCAGGCCCGGCCAGCGCCTCCAGCCCGTCGATATCACGGAAGCCGTCGAGGCCGCGCGCGAGATCGCCGGCGCGCGGCTCAAGCAGACCGGGGCGACGCTGGAAATCGACATTTCCGAGGGGCTGCCGTGCGTGATCGGCGGCCCAGTGCGCATGCAGCAGGTGCTCGTGAATCTCCTGACGAACGCCGCGGATGCGGTCGCCGGGCGCGAGGACAGGCGCATCCGGCTCGCGGCGCGGGCCGAAGGCGGCGCCGTCTCGCTGGTGGTTGAGGATTCCGGCCACGGCGTCCCGCCGGAAATCGCGGCGCGCATATTCGATCCGTTCTTCTCGACCAAGGGCGTCGGAAACGGGCTCGGGCTCGGGCTGTCTATCTCGTACAACATCCTGAAGGATTTCGGCGGCGATCTCTCGCTCGTCGAGAGCGGGCTCGGCGGCGCAGCCTTTCGTCTCGATCTGCAGGCGGCGGAAGTCGGGACGAGGCTCGCCGCCGAATGAACGCCCCCATCCGCGTGCTGCTCGTGGACGACGATCCGGATCTGCGCGCCTCGACCGCGCAGGCGCTCGAACTCGCCGGGATCACGGTGCAGGAATTTCCAGCCGCCGATCGGGTCACGGATTATGTCAGCTTTGGTTTTCCCGGCGTCGTCCTGACCGACATCCGCATGCCCGACACGGACGGGCTGACATTGATGGGGCGCATCCACGAGATCGACCGCGATATCCCGGTGATCCTGATGACCGGCCATGGCGACGTGCAGCTCGCCGTGCGGGCCATGCGCGAGGGCGCGCACGATTTCATCGAGAAGCCGTTCTCGGCGAGCCAGATGACGGAGCTCGTGGCGCGCGCTTCCGACTACCGCCGCCTCGTGCTCGAAAACCGCATCCTGCGCGCAGCGGCGGGGCAATCCGACGATCTGGAGCAGCGCCTCATCGGGCGCTCGAACGCCATGATCGACCTGCGCCGGCGCGTGCGCACCATCGGCCCGTCCGACGCCGACGTGCTCATCGTGGGCGAGACGGGTTCGGGCAAGGAGGTTGTGGCGCGCGCGCTGCACGATCTCTCGCCACGGGCGCGGCGTCCCTTCGTCGTCATCGACTGCGCCGCCATTCCCGGCCAGCTGATGGAGAGCGAGCTGTTCGGCCACGAACAGGGCGCGTTCCCGGGGGCGATCCGCGCCCGCACGGGCAAGTTCGGACATGCGCGCGGCGGCACGGTGCTCCTCGACGACATCGCCTCCCTGCCCTTCGAGCTCCAGGGCAAGCTGACCCGCGTGATCGAGAACCGCGCGGTCAGCCCGCTCGGATCGAACGAAGTGCATCAACTCGACGTGCGCATCATGGCCACCTCCCGCGTGCCGCTCGAACGGGAGGTCACGGCGGGGCGGTTCCGCGCGGATCTGCTCTATCGCCTCAACGTCGTGACGCTCGGCGTGCCGCCTCTCGCCGACAGGCGCGAGGACGTGGCGCTCCTCTTTCTCAAGCTCCTCGCAGAAGCGGGCGCCCGCCACCGGCTGGAGACGGCGCCCGGCGTGCCGCCGGCGACGCTCGCCGCGCTCACCGCGCGGGAATGGCCCGGCAATGTCCGAGAATTGCGCAACGCCGCCGACCGTTACGCCCTCGGCCTGGGCATTGAGGGCGATGCGGATGCGGACACGGCGCCGGGGCGGCTCGCGGAGCGCGTCGCCGCGTTCGAGCGGCGCGAAATCGAGGGCGCGCTGTCCGCCCATGGCGGGCGCCTGCGCCCGGTCTACGAGGCGCTCGGGCTGTCGCGCAAGACGCTCTACGAGAAGATGCAGAAGCTCGGGATCGACAAGGCGCATTTCGCCGACGATCCCGAGCCGTGAAGCGCGCGGGTCAGTCCGCCCCGCGCACCACGACCCGCGGGTCGACCAGCCGGCGCTGGATCAGCCAGACGCCCACGCCGGCCGCGAGCCCTATCCCGTCGGTGAACCAGCCGCCATCGATCATCGACAGGGCGGCCGCCAGCAGCACCAGGCGAAGAGGCCAGGAGAGCAGGCCGAAGAACCAGCCCTGCACTGCGCTCGAGAGCAGGAATATGCCGAACAACGCCGAGATGACGATGTGCAGGATGTCGAACCACGCGCCCTGCATCAGCAGTTCGGGGGAGCTGAAGAACATGAACGGCACGATGAAGGCCGCAAGCCCGAAGCGGAAGCTCTCGACGCTCGTCTTCATCGGATCAGACCGCGCGATGGCCGCGCCCGCATAAGCGGCGAGCGCCACCGGCGGCGTGATCGCCGACATGACCGCGTAGTAGAAGATGAAGAAATGCGCGGTCAGCGGAGGGATGCCCATGTGGACCAGGCCGGGCCCGATGACGCTGGCGGCGACCGCGTAGGCCGCCGTCGTCGGCATGCCCATGCCGAGGATGATCGAGACGATCATGGCGAAGAACAGCGCGATGCCCTGGTTCTGGTCGGCGAGGCCGAGCAGCATGGAGGAGAAGCGCGTTCCGATGCCGGTCAGCGCGATGACGCCGACGATCACGCCTGCCGCCGCGCAGACCGCGACGAGTTGCAGCGTCATCTTCGCCGCGATCTCGAAAGCGTAGAGGATCTGCTTGACGCCCATGCGATAGGGCGTGAGCCAGCTCACCGCGGCAGCCGAAGCCATTCCGTAGGTGCCGGCGCGGATCACGGAGTACCCGGCGAATAGCGCGCCGATCAGGATGAAGATCGGCAGGAACAGGAAGGCTTGCCGGGCCAGCTTGTCGAAACGCGGGAGTTCCGAGCGCGGCAGGCCGACCATGCCGTATTTCCGCGCGGCCAGATCGACGTTGAAATAGATCGAAGCGAAATAGAGAAGCGCCGGGATGATCGCGGCGACCACGATCTCGGCATAGGGAATGCCCGTGATCTCCGCCATGATGAAGGCGCCCGCGCCCATGATCGGCGGCAGGATCTGCCCGCCCGACGACGCGGCGGCCTCGACCGAGGCGGCGGTCTGCGGCGGATAGCCGACGCGCTTCATCAGCGGAATGGTGAGCGATCCCGTGGAGACGACGTTGCCGGCGCTGGTCCCGTTGATCATGCCCATCAGGCCGGACGCGAAGACCGCGACCTTGGCCGGCCCGCCGCGCGCGCCGCCCGCGACCGCGAAAGCGAAATTCACGAAATACTCGCCCACGCGCGACGCCTGGAGAAAGGCCGCGAAGGTGACGAACAGGATGATGTAGGTCGAGGAAATCGCCGTCGTCGGCCCGAGAATTCCCTGGTCGGTGTAGACGTAGGTGAAGAACCGGCTCGCCGTGTAGCCCCGATGTTCGAGAATGCCTGGCAGGAACGGTCCCACAAAGGCGTAGAGCACGAAGATCGAGGCGATGATGACGAGGGCGAGGCCCGCGAGGCGGCGCGCCATCTCCAGAATGAGCAGCGTGCCGGCGGCGGCCGCGAACATGTCGGCGTCCTTGGCGAGCATCGTGCCCGCGCGAAGACGCAGGAAATGCGCATGCTGGATGATGTAGAAAGCGACGGTGATCGCGGCGAGCGCAAGGAAGAGATCGACGATGTCGAAACGGTCGCGGCGCTGGTCCGGCCAGAACCAGCCGAGCACCATCAGCCAGACAGTCCCGGCGACCAGCGGCAGGCCGAAAGTCCATTGATAGGCGTCGCGCGCGGCGGCCTGCGCCACGCCGGGGCCGATCGCCCAGAACTGGAACGCTTGCGCGAAGGCCAGCGCGACGAGCGCGGCGCCCGGGGCCATCGCGACCAAGCGCAGCGGACTGACGGGCCCCGCCGGGCCGTCGCGGAACATCGCGGAGGAGAAGAGCAGGAAGCCGAGCGCGAGGCCGCCGCCGACGTGGATCAGGCGGTAGCGCCAGGGCTCGGTCAGATCGATGGAGGGCAGGCCGACCAGATCAGTGAAGCGGTCGTGCAGGCCGTTCATCGCCCCGACGTGGAACACCGTGTAGGCGATGCAGAGAACGGTTGCGAGGAGCTTGAGACCTCCCACCGGCATCCGCTGGTTCGATGTGTAGGTTTCCGCGTCGACGCCTGCGGCGATGCTGTCGTCGCCCCCCTTGGCGGCGGCGTTGGCCGACAGATTCTCTTCGGCTTCGGCGGCGATCTCGGCCTCTCTCGTCCCGGACATCGTCCCCTCCCGGCTTTCCCGCTCGTTGGCGCGTCGTTGGCCCGTCCCGGTTCGAGCCGGGGCGGGCCGGAGGCGGTTCAGGCCGCCATGATCGAGACGATCACTTCAGGTTGTCGGGGATCGTAATCCCGGTTTCCTCGAAGTAACGGACCGCGCCGGGATGGTAGGGCATGAAGGTGTTCTTGTCCCAGTTCTCGCGCAGCGTCTCGGAAGCGGCCGCGTGGATCTGGACCATGCGGTCGGGGTTCTCCATGGCGAGCTTCGTGATCTCGTAGGCGAGGGTCTCGGGCATGTCCTCATGCGCGATCGCGAAGTTCCACAGCGCCACGGTGTTCTGGTCGTAGTCGTGACCGGCATAGGCGCCCGCCGGGATCGTCAGCGGCGCCATGGCGGGATAGGCCTCGAGGATCTTCGGGAGCTCCTCGTCCGTGAAACCGAACATCACCACGTCCTGGCTGGCGGCGAGTTCGGAGAAGGCCGCGATCGGAATGCCGGCCGCGAAGGCGAAAGCGTCGATCAGCCCGTCCTGGAGCTGGCCGGCCGCGTCGGAGGCGCCTGCGTTGGAAATCGTGGCGCTGACGCCGAGCGCTTCCATGAACCGCGGCCAGTAGGTGCCCGGCGTGCCGCCGGCGGGGCCGACGGAGACGCGCTTGCCCTGAAGGTCGGCCACGGAAGTGATGCCGGACGCGCGCAGGGCGATGACCTGGAACGGCGTCTGGTACATCGGGAACAGCGCGCGGATCGAGCGGTGCTCAAGGCCCGGCGCGAGTTCCGATTCGCCGATCCAGGCGTCATAGGCCGGACCCATCGTGACGAGGCCCATGAGATGGTCGCCCGTCTCGACGAGTGTGACGTTCTGGACGGGGCCGCCGGTGACTTCGCCGGTGGCGTTGATGCCGATCGCGTCGCTGAGGTAGCTCGCGAAGCCGTTGCCTTAGACGAAGTAGGTTCCGCCCTGGCTCGCGGTGCCGATCGTCATGTTGCTGGGCCAGCCCGTGCGGTCCTGCGCGGCGGCTACGCCGACCGCGCCGACGGCCAGCGTGGCTACGGCCGCAATGGCCGCGATGGTGCGAAAGCTCATGATGGCTCCTCCCAGAGTCCTGATTGATCATTGCAACAGGTCGCGCGCCCGCAACCCGGGCGCGGCCTTGCTGTCACGAAACACGCCGCGCCGCACGGATCAACGCGGCAAGTGGCTTGGGCGAGAAAATATGGCGAGCCGGCGCCGCAGTTGGGTAGAAACGGTGACATGGTGCAGGATTCATGGGCCGTTTTCCCCCCGCCCCGGTGAAAGCGGTTAAAGGCGTGCGTCCGGGACGCCATGCGCGCGGGTTCATCGTCCGAAAACGCCGGACGTCCGGTCGCATGCGACTGCCGGATTCGCCCACGCTCTGCATGGTTCCCATTCTGAAATCTTGGCGCTTGTTCGTCATCACGCTTCGCACTGGCGCTTTGGAGGTGATCTCTACGATCGTCAAGCGCCGAAGCGGGGCGGAGAGGCGGGCGAAAGTTCATGGAATGCGACGTCGATTGGGTGCATTTAGTGGCGTGACTGCTCGCGATTTCGTGATCAGAGCATGCTGGCGGACTTCTATGCAAAGAATATAGAACGGCTGTCCGTTTTATGGAGAACCGCAATGCAACGACCCAGTCCGGTGGAGGGAGACTACGCCGTCGCCGTCGTCCGCGTCGCGCTCGGCGTGATGTTCCTTTCCCACGGCCTGCTCAAGCTGACGGTCTTTGGCTTGTCGGGATTCGAGGGCTTCCTCGTCTCGCGCGGCCTGCCGACGCTCCTCGCCTGGCCGATCATGCTGGCCGAGATCGCCGGCGGCGCGATGATCCTGCTCGGCCTCGCCGGGCGCGCGGCGACGGCGGCGCTGACGCCGGTCCTCGTGGGCGCCTTCGCCGTCCACTGGCCGAACGGCTCGCCCTTCGCCGCCGCTGGCGGAGGCTGGGAATATCCCGCCTTCCTGCTCGCGGCCGCGGTCGCTCATCTCGAGGGGGCGACGGCGCATTGAGCCTCGGCGCCTGGTCGCGCGAGACAGCGCGCCGAGCCCGGCTCGCTCCCGAAGCGTGAGGAGCCGGACATGCAGCGCATCATCGCCCCTGCCCCTCTCGCCGCCTCGCTCGCCGGTTGCGCGAGCGCGGCGAGCGACATCCGCCCGGCTCCGGCCTCGCCGCTCGCCTATCGCGATCTCGATTGCGCCGTCCTCGAAGCGGAGGCCTGGCGGACCGCGCCCGCGACGTCGCCGCCCTGCAGGATCGCCGGGCGACCCGCGACACCGTCGTGACGACGCTGGGCCTCGTCGCCTTCTGGCCGGCCCTGTTCCTGACGCAGGGCGACGGGCCGGAAGCCGCCGAGCTCGCGAGGCTTCGCGGCGAGGCGGGAGCGATCGCGAAGGCCGCCGAAGGGGCCGGCTGCCGCCTGCCCTTCACCGGCTGATCCGCCGGGATTTGACCGGGTGATTGCGCCACTATAGAAAACGGTCGTCCGCTTTCAGGAGAACATCCATGCCCAAGCTCGCTGACGAAGCGCTCGAGGCGCGCCGCCGGGAGATCATCGCCGCCGCGATCCGCTGCTTCGCCCGCTCGGGCCTGCATGCGACGACGATGCGGGACATCTTCCGCGAGGCGGGCCTGAGCGCGGGAGCCGTCTATAACTACTACCAGTCGAAGGACGAGATCGTGGCCGCCGTCGTCGACGCCAATTCGGACGCCTCGCTCGCCGTTCTCTCGGATCTCGGCGACGGCCCCGTCTCGCCCGACGCCTTCATGGGCCTGATCGACGCCTTTCTGGACGACCTGCCCGCGGCAGGCGCCGACGGGCGGGCGCGAATGGCCCAGCTGATAGCCGCCGAGGCGGCCGTCTCGCCCGCCCTCGGCGGGCGGGTCCGCGAGAAGCGCGCTGCGATCAGGGCGCTGGCGGCGCGGCGGGTCGCGGCGCTGAAGCCGGGCGCCGCCGAGGACGAGCGGGAGCGCCTGCTGGCCTTCGTGTTTCACCTCTACGAGGGGATGCTCACGAGCGTCGCGCTCGGCGAGAGCGTCGACGTGAAGGGCATGCGCGCCATGATCGACCACGTGATCGCCGGCTGGCCTGAGCGAAGGCCCGCCTGAACCGTCGCCTCGCCCGCAGGCGGCGCGGGCAAAATATAAAACGTTCATCCGCTTTTTCAAAAACGAGGATACTCCGACCATGAGACCCCCCGCGATCCTGCGGCCCTATTCCCCGGACGACGCGCCCGCCTGCCTCGCGATCTGGCGGCGCGCCTCCGAGGCGGGCCATCCCTTCCTCACGAGTGAGGATCTCGACGCCGACGCCGCTCTCGTACGCGACGTCTATCTGCCCGCAGCCGCGATCACGGTCGCCGAATTCGCGGGCAGGCCTGCGGGCTTCGTCGCCTTGCTGGACCGCCTGATCGGCGGGCTCTTCGTCGATCCCGACCATCACAGGCGCGGAATCGGCGCCGCCCTCGTCGCCTCGCTCGGCGACGCCGCGCTCGACGTGGAGGTCTACGCGCGCAACAATCCGGCGCGCGCCTTTTACGCCGCTCAGGGGTTCCGGGAGACCTCCTGCCGGCTCGTCGACGACCGGGGCCGAGACGAGCCGCTCGTGTGCATGACCCGCGCGGCGCGCGCCTGACGAGGAGCATGGACATGGCTTACCTGCGCGACGTGATCGCCCCCCGCCTGCTCGATTACGCGATGACGCGGCCATGGCTCGCCGCCTATCGCGACCGCGTCCTCGCGCCGGCGCACGGCGCCGTCCTCGAGATCGGTTTCGGAAGCGGGGTCAACCTCCCCCATTATCCGGACGCCGTGACCTCGCTCACGGTTCTCGAACCGGACCCGGCGATGCTGGCGCTTGCGCGCGAGCGCCTCGCCGCCTTCCCGGCGCCGTCGCGCGTGATCGAGGGTTTCGCCGAGGCGATCCCCGAGCCGGACAGCGCCTTCGACGTGGTCGTCTCGACGCTGACGCTGTGTTCCGTGTCCGATCCCGCCCGCGCGCTCGCCGAAATCCGCCGCGTGCTGCGCCCCGGCGGGCGCTTCCTCTTCCTGGAGCACGGCCTCGCGGACGCGCCCGGCGTCGCCCGCTGGCAGAAGCGCCTCGCGCCCCTCTTCGCGCGCCTGCCCTGCGGCTGCCGCATCGACCGCGACATGTCCGCCCTGATCGGCGGCGCCGGATTCGCCTGCGTGGCGATCACCGAAGACTACGCCCCCGGCCAGCCGCGCCTCGCGGGCCTGCTGAGCGAGGGCGAGGCGCGGTTGTAGACGCGGTTGTAGACTTGCGGCGGAACGAAAAACCCCGGCGACCCTCTCGGGCCGCCGGGGCTATCACGTCACCGCGTAGTCGCTCAGGCCGCGAGGTCGAACCTGTCGGCGTTCATGACCTTGGTCCAGGCGGCCACGAAGTCCTTCACGAACTTCTCGTGGGCGTCGTCCTGGGCGTAGACCTCGGCATAGGCGCGCAGGATCGAGTTCGAGCCGAACACGAGGTCGACGCGGGTCGCCGTCCACTTCGTCGCGCCGGTCTTGCGGTCGCGCAGCTCGTAGGCGTTCTTGCCCGTAGGCGTCCAGGCATAGGCCATGTCCGTCAGGTTGACGAAGAAGTCCGTCGTCAGCGCGCCGGCGCGATCGGTGAACACGCCGTGCGTCGATCCGCCATGGTTCGCGCCGATGACGCGAAGCCCGCCGACGAGAACCGTAATCTCCGCCGCCGTGAGGCCCATGAGTTGCGCGCGGTCGAGCAGCAGCTCCTCGGGGCTGACCGCGTAATCCTTCTTGAGCCAGTTGCGGAAGCCGTCCGCCAGAGGCTCCAGCGGCTCGAAGGATTCGGCGTCCGTCTGCTCGGCCGTGGCGTCGCCGCGGCCCGGCGCGAAGGGCGCGCTCACGTCGAAGCCGGCCGCCTTCGCCGCCTGCTCGACGCCGAGATTGCCCGCGAGCACGATCACGTCGGCGAGGCTCGCCCCCGTCTCGGCCGCAATCGGCTCGAGCGCGGCGAGGACCTTGGCGAGGCGGGCGGGCTCATTGCCCTCCCAGCCGTTCTGCGGCGCGAGGCGGATGCGCGCGCCGTTGGCGCCGCCGCGCATGTCGGAGCCCCGGAAGGTGCGCGCGCTGTCCCAGGCGGTCGCGACCATATCGGCGGCGGAGAGACCGGTCTGCGCGATGCGCGCCTTCACCGCCGCGACGTCGTAATCCTTGCGGCCGGCGGGGACGGGATCCTGCCAGATCAGGTCCTCGGCCGGCACGTCGGGGCCGACATAGCGGACCTTCGGGCCCATGTCGCGATGGGTCAGCTTGAACCAGGCGCGCGCGAAGACCTCGGAAAGGTAGTCGGGATCGGCGCGGAAGCGCTCGGAGATCTTGCGGAACTCCGGATCCTTGATCATCGCCATGTCGGCGTCGGTCATGATCGGGTTGTGGCGGATCGAGGGATCCTCCGGGTCGACCGGCTTGTCCTCCTCGCGGATATTCACCGGCTCCCACTGCCAGGCGCCGGCCGGGCTCTTGCGCAGCTCCCATTCATGGTTGAACAGCATCTCGAAATAGCCGTTGTCCCACTTCGTCGGATGCGTGGTCCAGGCGCCCTCGATCCCGGACGTCACCGTATCGCGGCCGATTCCGCGCGTCGTGTGGTTCATCCAGCCGAGACCCGCTTCGGCGATGTCCGCCGCCTCCGGATCGGGGCCGAGGTTTCCGGCGTCGCCGTTGCCATGCGTCTTCCCGACCGTATGGCCGCCGGCGGTGAGCGCGACGGTCTCCTCGTCGTTCATCGCCATGCGGCTGAATGTGACGCGCAGGTCCTGAGCGGTGCGCAGCGGATCGGGCTTGCCGCCGACGCCTTCCGGGTTGACGTAGATGAGACCCATCTGCACGGCGGCGAGCGGGTTCTCCAGCGACTCGCGAACGTCGCCCTCGTAGCGCTCCGCGCCGAGCCAATCCCGCTCCGAGCCCCAGTAGATGTCCTTTTCGGGATGCCAGATGTCCTCGCGTCCGAAGCCGAAGCCGAAGGTCTTCAGGCCCATCGACTCATAGGCGATGTTGCCGGCGAGGATCATGAGATCGGCCCAGCTGATCTTGTTCCCGTACTTCTTCTTGATCGGCCAGAGCAGGCGGCGCGCCTTGTCCAGGTTGACGTTGTCCGGCCAGGCGTTGAGCGGGGCGAAGCGCTGGTTGCCCGTGCCGCCGCCGCCGCGCCCGTCCGCCGTGCGGTAGGAGCCCGCCGCGTGCCAGGCCATGCGGATCATGAGACCGCCGTAATGGCCCCAATCGGCCGGCCACCATTCCTGGCTGTCGGTCATCAGCGCGTGGAGGTCTTTCTTCAGGGCCTCGACGTCGAGCTTCTCCAGCTCCTTGCGATAATTGAAATCCGGGCCCAGCGGATTGGTCTTCGTGTCGTGCTGGTGGAGGATGTCGAGGTTGAGCGCGTTCGGCCACCAGTTCGTGTTGGAGGCGCCGGCGGCCGTGACCGCCCCGTGCATGACCGGGCATTTGCCCAGCGCCTTGTTGTCGATTCCGTCCATGATTTCCTCCAGTCGCAACGTGTCACTTGGGCGCGCCCGCAGGCCGCCGTGACTTTCCAGAATGCTTGTAAACCGGATCCTTCATAATTTAAATTCGAATATTCTAATCTCTGTGATAGTTTTTTCTTATGATCGGTCTAACGATGCGGCACCTCCGCTATTTCGATGCGCTCGCCCAGCAGGGGCATTTCGGCCGCGCGGCGGAAGCCTGCGGCATCTCGCAGCCGGCCCTCTCGTTGCAGATCCAGGAGCTCGAGGCGATTCTGGGCGCGCCGCTCGTCGAGCGCGGCGCCCGCCAGATCAGATTGACGACGCTTGGCGAAACCTTCGCCGAGCGGGTGCGCGACATCCTGCGGTCCGTGGAGGAGCTCGGCGATCTCGCGCGCGCCTCCTTCAGCCCCCTCGCCGGCCGCCTGCGCATCGGCGTGATTCCGACGGTCGCGCCCTACATGCTCCCGCGCGTGATCAAGGAACTGACGGAGCGCTACCCCTCTCTAGACGTGCGCCCGCGCGAGGCGGTGACGCAGAAGCTGATCGCCGATCTGGCCGAGGGACGCATCGACGCCGCGATCGTCGCCCTGCCGATCTCCGAGCCGTCGCTGGCGGAATACGCCCTGTTCGAGGAGGAATTCGTGCTCGTGCGCCCGCAGGAGGACGCGGGAAAACCTGTGCCGAGCTCGGAGAAACTGAAGGAGATGCGCCTCCTGCTGCTGGAGGAGGGCCATTGCTTTCGTGATCAGGCGCTCTCCTTCTGCAACCTCTCGCCGAGCGTCGCCCGCGACATGATGGAAGGCTCGTCCCTCTCGACGCTGGTGCAGATGGTCGGAGCCGGCATCGGCGTGACGCTCATTCCGCAAATGGCGGCCCCGGTCGAGACGCGCTCGGCCGCCGTTTCGATTGCGCGCCTCGCCGAGCCGCGCCCTTCGCGCGCCATCGGCATGGTCTGGCGCCGGACCAACCCGCTCTCCGGCCAGCTGGCGCATATCGCAGAGCGCGTGCGCGAGATCGTCGTGGACGAGCCGCCGTCGCCGAAACTGTGACCCTGCGCCACATGACGAAAGGGCGTTTGTGCTGTATTTTCAGAAATAACTGAAATTACGGAAATGATCAGCCCCCTACGGCTGGTCCAGTTCGAATGTTAGTGCATGGTAGGCCGTGACGCCAGCGCGGGCGGTGGCGCTGGTCGGGGTTGCAGAGCCGCCCGCGCGGTCATGGCGGGCACGAAGACCTCTGGCGCCGGCGGCTTGTAACCCAGCGATCCGTGCGGCCTCACGGTGTTGAAATGGCGTCGCCGGCGGTGTCAGCAAATCGTGTTGGTTCGCACTTTGTTCTTGCATGCCAGTGAGGTATGCTGAGGCTTCCGAGGCCCAAGGAGACCCGCCATGCCCCGCTTTGATCCGACCGAATTCGGCCGCTTGCTGGCCCGGCTGACCCCGCAGGAACTGCGCCAGGTCGAAGGTCTGGTTGCCGATGCGCGCAAGC
>REDO01000101.1 GCA_007693435.1 Salinarimonadaceae bacterium
GTGCCGCTGGTGTTGCCCGAGCCGCCGGCCGACCCCCCCGCTACGCCCGCAGTGCCGCCGGTCGAGCCCGCCCCGCCGCCCGTTGACGTGATGGACGAGAAGGTGGAGTTCGACCCGTTCCCGTTCGTCGCGCCGCCGTCGCCCACCGCGATGGGGTACGTCGTCGCCGTGACGGTGAGTGGCCCGGCCTCGGTGTTGCCCGCCTCGCCGGCGACGAACTTGCGAAAGCCGCCCGCGCCGCCGCCGCCGCTGCCGTTCAAGCCGCCACCACCGCCGCCGCCAGCAACAATCAGATACTCAACTTCGCCCTCATCCCCCGGATCGATGACGATGAAGTCCCCGCCGGAAAGGAACGTGTGAACGCGGAAGGCGCGACCGGAGACGGTGATATCCGTGACTGTCCCGCCTGTCGCGACGATGGGGTTGAACACCGGGCCGGCGCGCTTGACGGCGACGGGAAGGCCGGGGATCATGAGCCGTCCCCGTAGTCATCGCCGACGACATGGACGAGGAAGCGCGACGCCCCTACCTTGACGATGGCGAGCAGCGTTTCCGTCGTCGGATTCGGCAGAGCGTCGCCCGGCCCCTCATAGCCCGCCGCGAATGTGAGCGTTTCGCCGTTCGGATCGACGAGCAGATAGAACGTCACCCCGATCGGCGCGTTGTCCGGGGCCTGCAATTCCTCGGCTCCCGCGAGCGTGCGGGTGAAGAACAGCTTCTTTCCATCCTCAAGATCGCAGGTGATTTCGCCGGTGTCCTCGGCCGCCGCTTCGGGATCGACGCGTTCGAACAGGCTTGTCTCCGTCACGACGGACGTAGCCGCGACGCCGGAATCAGCTATTGATTTCCCGGTGGCGTCCCCGAATGTCGCGAGGTTGCCTCCCGTCGAGGAAGCCGGGCCGGTCACGTCGCCGCCGCCGTCCAGCCCGTCCTCGCCCTTCGGGCCGACACGGTACAGCGCCAGCGCCAGAACCTCGTCGGCTGCGAACAGTCCCGCAACCGTCAGAGCCGTCACCGAGACGCGCCGATATGTCGGATCGCTCGTTACCGTTCCCGTCACCTGAAATCGCGCGAACCGTTCCGGGTCGGTCGTCGCCTGGAAATGCAGTTCGCCGCGATTGTCTGTGTTTCCGGTGGCCGTGAGGAGATCAAGCCACGCCGAAATGTCCGCGCCGCCGGCCTCGTTGTCGTCGAGGTAGATTTCGGTCGCGAGGGAGGGATCGGCGTTATTGAACGCGACTGCCCCGCCGCCGGGGTCCGCATCCGCCGTAGCGGTCGAGAAGCGATAGTTGAACGTCGCGGCCCGGCCGGGCTCGCCCTTTTCGCCCTTGACCCCGCGCACGCCCGGAGCGACGCCGACGACGATATCACGCAAGCTCATGGGGATGTCCTTCGACGATGGGGAGGGTGCCAAGGAGGAGCTGAACCGTCTCGCTCCCGTCGCTCAGGGCGACGCCGACCGAGTAGGCGCCCGAGCGCAGATGCCGCAGACGCGAGACCGGGAGAGAGATCGCGATCCGCCCCGTCACGGGGTCGCCGTCTATGGTGATTTCTCCCGTCGCCAGCGAGGCGCGAAGCTGCTCATGGCCGCTCAAGCGGAGCGAGAAGGCGATGGCCGTGACGGATGCGAGGTCGTACGGCTCGCCCGTCGTCACGTCGCGAACCGATAGCGTCCGGTGGAAGTCGCCAGCCGTGCTTTGGGGATCGAGGAAAGCCGTGTTCATGCCTGCCTCACAACTTGATGTAAGCGCCGACGACGATGGCCGGCGGGATGTTGGGATGGTTCTCGCCGCCGCCGAATGTGACGGTGTGGTCGTGCGCGCCGGCGGTGCCCGTTGACTGAGTAGACGAGCCCGGCGAAGCGTTGATGCCGCCGCCCGCCGCGCCGAAGTTGCCGCCGGAAGGCTGGTTAACCGGGTGCGTGTGGTTGCCGTTGTTGCTCGTGGTCTTCGTGACTTCGGGGAGCTGCGCTTCTGTCAGAGGCACCGCTTGCGCGCCGCCTGTCGCGCCAAGCGTCGCGCCGTCCGGGGTCATTACGAGATCGGTCAGACGCTCGGCCGCCGTCGAGCCCATCGTGTCGGAAACGAATGCTGCGCGGCCCCTGAAATCGGGAAGGAACAGCGCCTTGTTCGCGGCCCAATCCGCCGCGCCGCTCGCGCCCCGTCCGCCCTGCACGTCGGCGTCGCGCTGCCACAGGAACAGGTAAAGCGCTTCGGTGTCGGCATTGGCGCGTTCCGTCGCGCCCGATGATGGCGTTCCGATTGAGCGCCCGTTCAGACGCACCCATCCGGCTCGGGTCGAGAGATCGTAAGCCGGGGCGATCTGCCCGGTTGACGCGACGCCCGTGGGGTCAAATTCCGGCGTCTCGCCCTGCTCTGCGGTCTGAAACGAGCCTTGGATGTCGTCGTCGTCGTAGAGAAGCAAGCCGTCCGACCGCTCCACGCGGATGCGGTATTGGCCCTCCAGAAGGTAGATGCGCGGGACGCGGCCTCGACTGTCCGCGACGACGGGGTGCGGAAGCGGGATCGAAAGGCCGGCGTCGGAATACGTGACCTGCGGCGTCGTCGTGCCGGCGTCGAAGAAGAACAGCTTCGCCCCTGCCGCCGGGACGCCATTGTCGTCAATGACGATTTGGCGTGATTCCGGGGGGGATTGCACGATCAAAGGCATGGGTCAGCGCTCCCGGAAGGAGTGGAATCGGCGGGGATGAGGAGATGGCGCGGCTCGACTTCACGCGCGGGGCGTGCTTGGATGCGCGCTTGGGGATCAGAGGTAGGGGTTTGTCTTGACGAAGGGGCTCATCGTCCAGTTCGCCGTGGGCTTGGCGATCTTCGCCGCGCTCGCGCCGTTGGCGGATTACTTCCTTGAGCCGCAGTTCCAAGCGCTCTATAGGTTCTTCTTTGGAACGTGAGAGGCGGGATGAAGAACCTCGACCTTGAACCGCACGAATACCGGAGTGCTAGGGTCCAAGCGACGCCCTCTATGGACAAGGCGCGGCGCGTCCTATGCCTTGTCGCCGGCTGCGCCCTTCTGCTTCTCGGTGCGGGCCTCTATCTCGTCAGCTCAAACGCGAATGGCTCTGTAGGAGCCCTGAGATTGGCGTTCGGGATTCTGCCGGCGCTCGGCGGGGGCGCTATCCTGGTCTGGACAGCTCTTTTCCCTCGCACGCGCCTCTAACGGCCTGACGCCGCCGGCCCGACTTGCCCGGCCGCCGCCGCTCCAGCGGGTAGCGCCAGCCGCTCCCGGATCGGCGGGAACGCCGGGCTCAAGCGCCGTGCGATGCTCATGGGCTCTTGACCGGAGAACAACTGGCGCGCCTGAGAAGCCGCGCGCATGTCGCCGATGCCCGTAAGGGTGCGCCCCGCCATGTAGCCGCCCGCTGCGCCAGCTGGGCCGCTCGCAGAGGCGCCCAACATGCTCGCGATCGTCGCAAATGCCTCGCGCGACAGGGCCGCCATCCGGTTGCCGGAATTCGAGGGGTTCGTCGTGCCGGCCTTGGCCGTGGTCGCCTTGAGCACCCGGCCGAAACGCCGCATCTGCTCAAGCTCCTCGCCCGAGAAAAGCCGCGTCGCAAGCGAGCGCCCTTCGCCGTTGGTGAACTCGAAAATGCGTTCGGACATCTTCTGCGGCCCCATAGGAGTGCGGCCTTCGGCGACGCCCGTGATCTTCTGCCAGGCGCCTTGGCGGATGGCCGCCCATTCGGCGCTTTCTTCGCCGAGGACGCTTTTCAGCCGCCCCGACAGCCGAACGGAAAGCCCGGTCGATCCGACCTTGCTCGCGCCGTAGAGATAATTCGCCACCTGCTCCGGGGTCGCGTCGCGCTCGACGATCGCTTGGACAGCGCGCCCCACGTCGTCGCCCTGCCCCTGCGGCTTGAAAGTGCGCTGGTAATTCGTGTAACTCTTGCGGGCGCCCCTGAGCATATCGAGAAAGCGCTCGTCCCCGGAGAACAGGCCGCCTGCCACCGCGCGCTCTACCTGATCGTCGAACGTCGAGATCACGCTTTGCACCGCGCGGGCGTCCGCAGGGTTGGCGCGGGACGCCTTGTAGAACGAAACGAGCTTGCGCCGGGCCTGATCGACGCCGCGCAGAGTGACGCCCGTCACGACATCGCCTGCTTCCGGCTGACCGATCGCGCCCAGCTTAAGCGAGCTGACATCGTCGAGGGCCTTGAGCGCGCGCGCCGCAATCGGCGTCACTACTTCATCGATGATGACGGGTTCGTCGCGATCAACGAGCGCCTTCGCGATGCGCTGGGAGAGGGGCGCGCCAAAGTCGTCGGCAGCGGCGGCGCCACGCCCCTGGAAGAATTCCGGGCGCATGACGCCCTCGCCAGAGAAAGCGTCGTCGTATTGCCGCTTGAAGCCCTGCCGTGCGGTGTTCGCCACGTCGCGCAATGCGTCAGAAACCACGCCGCCGGCTTCCGAGGGACGCTCCAACTGCACCCGCCCGCGCCCGGCGGTGTCGCCGATCATGTCTTGTGCGCTGAATATCTGGTCTGTCTGGCGCGCACGAGCAGCCTGCGCCACTTCCTGCGCCCTTGGCCCGACGCCCCCGCCAAGCATGGCGTCCTCGCGCGAGAGCAGCGACGGGTTGCCCGTCCGCTGGCCTGCCGTCAGTTGAACGCCGAGATCATCGGCCTCGCGGATCACGGGAGGAGGAGCCGGCGCGGGCGCGCCTGCGCGCATACGCGGGGCCGCCGGCGTCGCCAGTGTTCCGAGATCAAAGGCGCGCTCAACTGCCTCGTCGCTACGCGGATCGACGCGCCCGGAATACACGTCGCCGGGGAGCGTGACCGCGCCGCCGATCGAAGACAGTGCGGCCTTGGCCATGCCGAGAATGCCAGCGTCACTATCGAACGAGACACTGCCTTCGGCGTCACGACTGAACGGCAGGATGCCCCCGCGATAGCTGGGTTCCGACTGAGCGGGAGCCGGGGCGGCTTGGGGGGACTGAGCGCCCCCGCCTTGCGCGGCTCCGCGCATCTGAAGCAACTCCTCGGTGCTCATTTGCGAGAGCGGCGAGGTCTGCGCGGGGGAGGCCGCGCGCTTTCGTAGCGCCTGCAACTCCTCGACCGTCATCTTTGACAAGTCCATCAGAGCACCCCGCGACGGCGCAATTCGGCGTCGATATCCTCGATCGAGGGAGCGCCTTGCTGGGAGCCGCTCCCGCCGCCTGAGCCTGAGCGCGACCGCCCCATCTCGTCGAAGGGAAGGTCGAAACGCTGCGCGGCCGCCTCGATCTGATCCGGCGACAAGCCCATCTGCGCCCCGCGAGTGCGGACCTGGTCCGGCGTACCGTGGATGAGGTCCATGTAGAGATTCGAGATGCGCTTCATGTTCGCTTCAAGAACCTGCGGCGGCTGAGTGATGTCCAGCGAGCCGAGCAACTGCTCAAGGCGCTGCTGCTGCTGGAATGGCACCTGACCGAGCGCGCCGCCCGTGGGGGATGCTTCGCGCATAGCCTGGAGGCGATCCACGCCGATATTCGACGCGACGGACTGGACGAACTGGTTGAGCTGATACGCGGGCGTGCCGGGGATGCGGCTCGCCACGACAGCCGGAGGACCGGCGGCCCAATTCGAGCCGCTGAGGATTTCGAGCCCGCGCCCGATGTCCTGCACCACGGTCCCGCCGGCCATCTCGATATTGCGCTGGCGTTGCTCCGCCTTCTGCGCGGCTTCGTCGTCACCGCGCGCCACGGGGCCGCCGGGGATCGGCTCAAGTTGCACGATGTTCCCGGATTCGTCGTAGCGGGCGCGGTAGCCGGGCGGGATCGTCCCCATCTGGCGCGCGTCCACGTTCGTGGCTCCGGCGCTACGCTGCTCTTGCTGGAATTCCGCGAACGTCCCCTGATAGCCTTGCGAGCGGGCGAACTCGTATTCCCGCACGCTCGACGGGGTGGCTTCCTCCGCACGCGGCGCGGTAAAGATCGGCTGGTTCGTGTTCGGATCGAAGACCGTTGCGCCGGCGGAAAGCGTCATCGGATCGCGCGGGGCCCGTGCCTGCTCCCACGCCTGATAGCGCGCATAGCCCTCTTGCTGGACGCGCGGGTTCTGACTCTGGAGCATGTCGATGATTTCGCCCGGCGGCTGGGGCTGGCCTTGGCCCTGCGCGGGGCGCGCGCCTTGGGCGGGGGCGTCGGCCTGCCCGCCGAACATGCCCGCGAATTGCCGCGTCAGGTCCGTGCGCGCCGCAGCCTCGCCGCCGGGGCGGTTGAAGCCTGCGAAGCGCCACGCCTGCGCCATGATCTGCGCGGCTTCCTCCGGCGATTGCGCCGCGTTGAGCCGCTGGATCAACGTCGGGTCTTCCTGCGCGAAAAACATGGCCTGCGTCTCGACGCTGGGGGCGTCGGGGCGATCGCCGCGCTGCTGCGCGAATTGCTGCATCGCCTGCAAGCGAGGCCCGCGCCACGACATGATGCCGCCGGACGTGCCGGGCTGGCCGCTCTCGGAAGGGTCGGACCATGTGCGCGTTGCGTTGCGTGGGTCAAAGCCGCTCTCGCGCTGGCCGGTCGCCGCCACGGCCGCGAGCCCGAACGGGTTCGTCAGCCCGGCGCCCTTCACCGTGCTCATGAACTGGCCCTTGAGGCCGCCCGCAGCGCCCTGCGGCATGCGCATGGTAGGAGCCTGCCCGCCCTGCATCGGCTGAGGCTGGCCCTGCATCGCAGGCCCGCCCATCCCGCCCATGCCGAGCCCGGCCAGCGTCATCCGCGCCATCTCGCCGGGGGCCGCGCGGTCCTGCCGCTCATGCTCCATCGCCAAGTCGCGAAGCATCATCGTCTGATTGTTCATGCTGCGGTTCTGGCCGCCAGCAAGACCCTGCTGAAACGACTGCCCCAGCGACGCCAACGGGGTGAAGGCGTCGAACGGCCGCGTGTAGACAGGGACCGGGGGAAGCGCCATCTTAGTTCCCTCCGAAGAAACCTGAGCCGCCGGCGCCCATGCGCTGCCCGACGAGCCCGGCGAGCGTGTTCACGCCGCCCATGACAGCGCCGAAGCGGTTCTGAGCCGCCTGCTGGCCCGACATGATGCCGCCAGCCCGCGCCGCGCCCAACTGCTGCTCGGTGTCGCTCTGGATGCCCGCGCGCTGCTGCGCCACGCCCATGCCGATATCACCCAGCCGCATCCGGTTCGCGCCCATCGCGTCGCCGGCCTGCATTCCCATCTGACCAAGCCCGGCAAGCCGATCCTGCCAGCCGCCGTATGCTTGATTGGCGAGCCCCTGCCCGAAGCGGGTCAAGGCCATCTGCGTATTGCCGGAATTGAGCATCCCGCCGGCAGACGCGGCGCGAAGCCCGGCTTGCTGGCCCTGGTCCATCGCGAACTGGAAGCCCGGCCCGGTCTGGAAGGCGTTTACGGCCTGCTGGCGGCCTTCGTCGCCCCCAAGGCCAAGTGAGCCGAGATAGGTCTGAAACCCCTGCTGGCCACCCTGCTGGAACGGCTGCATGAACTGATTGGCGTCGTTGTAGAGCGCCGTCGTCCCGGCGAGCCCTTCATTCAACTCGCGGAGCGATTCCGTTCGCGCGTTGTTCGCCGCCGTCGCCTGCGCCATCGACGCCAGACGACCGGGCCGGCCGGAAAATGCTTGTCCGAACATATCAGGGCTCCAGATCGGTAATGCGCTGCTCGTGGTCGTCAAGCGTGGCCTGTTGCGCCTTGGTCAGGGCGCGCAGGCTGCGAACCTCATCCACGAGGGATTGCAGGACATCGATCCATTGCGGATCGAGCCGCCCGCTCTGATCGAGGACCCGCGCAAGCGGGGAAGGGAGGTCTTTTGCGCCGGGAGTGCTCATGCCGCCCTCGGGAGAGGTTCGATGTTGCCGCCAAGCAGCGCGACATAGACCGGATCAGAAACCGCGAGTTTCCAGACGCGGCCATGCACGCCGGTCAGCCCGGTGCGGTTGACGCGGATCTGGCGGCGGTATTTGCCTTGCGGCCCCAACTCGCGCAGGAGCGGGCTGGAGAACGTCACGCCGCCGTCATCGCTCCACGAGATCGAGACGCGCGGGTTGGTCTGGATGGGATCGGCCCCGGGAGCCGAGCCCTGCCCGACGACGAACAGAAACGACGCCTGCGGAACCGCCATGCGCCCGGGGAACGTCGCCCCCTGGGTAGACCAGACCTCCCACACCAGAGGATCGGACCCTTCGGTCTGCGCCGTCTCGGAAATCGCGTAGGCGACGCCCTCGGCGCAAACCGTGGCGATCCACTCACCGAAGGCGAACACGGCTCCCGTGGCTTTCCAGCGCTGCGAACCGGCGCTCTTGCGCTCGTTCCACAACCCGGTCAGAAGGTTGAATTCCCACGTCCAGAACGGCGACGAGAGTACCCAATACGCCGCCCCGCCGATGCGGTAGACGGAAGCGCGGAGATCGCTCTTGTCGGGAACCGCCTTGATCAGGCGCTCCAGATCCGGCGTCGAGATCGCTCGGGGCGTGTAGCCCTCCAGGATGTAGACCGCAAAATCGTCGCCAACCCATATGAGTTGATCGGTCCAGCCCGGCTCGTCGCCGGCGATGGCGGAAGGGGCGAGAAGCCCGCGCGGGATCATCTGGCGAGGCGCGAAGGGAAAGCCCTCGGGGAGCCCGGCGTTGTAATAGGGCTGGATCGACGACGACTTGAACGCGAACAATTCGCCGCCGTAGGGGATCACCCGCAAGAGCCGATCGGCGCGCGCGTCGGGACGCGTGAAGTCGAGCGCGTCAACGCTGGTGCTGTTCAGGTCAGAGGCGTAGAGCAGCCCGCCGGCCGTCGCGAACATGAAATAGCCGCCGACGAAGCACACATCGACCGGGGGCGGAAGGTCCGGCTCGTCAAGCTCCGTCACGTTCGTCGGCGTCAGAACATAGGTCGCCTGCGAAGTCACCGCGAGGACATCAGGCGTCGGCGTCACGCTGTTGCGCGCCAGCCGAACCGGCCCTTCGCCGGGAACCTCGCCGATATCGGTGACGGAGAACAGCCCCCCGCCCGGCGTCGTCACGTAGAACGCCCGCTCGCCCTGCACGAGGTAGAGCGCGCCGTTGACTTCCAGCCGCCCACGACAACCGCCCGGCCCGGTGTCGAAGCGACGCTCAAGCCCGGCCGATCGCCGAATGGCGTAATCGCTTGGCCCGCCGTCAGACAGCTTCTCGGCGAAGCAGTTGATCAGCCGCCCGCCGCCCTCGGCTGGACGAGCGCCCGGCGCAGTGGAAATCGGAAGGGGGATCGGGTGCATCAGAAATACATCGTCTGGATAGGCCCGTAAGCCGGACCGTCTGCGGTCGCGGTGCGAAGCCGCTCCTCGGCTCCGGCCATGCGGGCGGGGTCCATGGTCAATCCGAAATCGGCCGCGCAGCGCATCGCCACGCATTCGGCCAGATCCTCGAAAAGCGCGTCGGGGATGTTTTCGATATCGATCTGAGGCGCGTAGCGTCGCGCGCGCAAGTTCTCGAACGTCGGAACGATGAGCCGATCGACGAGCGCGGCGTCCTCGGCTGCGATGCCCTGCCCGGCCGCCGATACATTGAGGATCGACAGAACGCGCTCGATGAGATGATCTTTCGTCGCCATGTGCGCCTCGATGGAAAGAGGGGCGGCCCGCCGGTCAGGCGAGCCGCGTTGTCATTGCGCCGGGATGTAAGTCATCACCACGTCGATGATGCCCTCGCTGGCCGGCGTGGTGCCGACCAAATCAAGCGCCATCACTACAGGCGTGTCTTCGTCCACGATCACGCCAACGGCGACTTCCGACGCATATGCGCCCTCTGTCGCAAGGGTGAATTCGTCATCCTCGACAAACGCGTCCGCATCCGCAGCCGTGCCGATCGTGATTTCGTTGCCCGCGCCTACGCCGCCAGTAGCGTTGAATTCCTCCAAAACCGCGCCGATGCACGAGGTAATCATCGCGCCGGCCGGCAAGGTGCCGAGAAAGACGCCATCAGAAGCGCCGGGGGTGTTCCACGCGATCCGACGACGGAGCGCATGCACCGTCTGGAGATGAAGGACGCGCGCGGGAGGGGCCTGTTCAGCCATGTTCGTTTCTCCAAATCAGGGGAAAGAACGGGGCGGGTGTTTCACCGCCCCGCACCATCACGCGTCAGCGACGCTGGGGCCGTACCAGGTGAAGACGCCCCAGTCCTTGAGGGCAGAGCCGCCCTTGGGAACCTTCGCCATCTTGGCGACGCCGTAGGCCATCTCGACGCCAGTCCCGACGATGAACTGGTAATCATCCTCCTTGCGGAAGGTGGGCTTCGGCTCCTGCCCCCAAGCGATGGCCGCCGCCTGCTGTCCGCAGAGGAACGCAGGAGCAACATCAATGCTGGTCGCGCCTGCCCCCGCCACGGTCGTCAGCGGCCCCATTTCGGGAACCTCGCGCACGATCACGCCGTCGTAGATCAGATCCCCATCCTGGAAGATCGGGTTCTTTTCCACGTTGCGCTCGCGCGCGTCGGCGTTGATGGTGTTGAGGTCTTCCTTCAGATCGCGGAACTGCAGCGAATTGCAGAACAGCACGAAGTACTCGCGCGATCCGCCTTCCTTGATCCTGTAGGGACGGATCGCGGGGGAGGCGTTCTTCGCCATGCGCTTCATCAGCGAGACGATTTCAGCCGAGAGCGACATCGCCCCGGTGACAGCCCCCAAAGCGGTCGCGTGAGTGCCGCTGTAGTTGCCGATCGCGTCGCCGAACAGGATGCGGTCGGAGTTGGCCGCATTCCACGCGTTCTTGTTCGCGGTCGAGGCAGCCGAATACAGAATGCCGTTGACGCGCGAGCCCGCCGAACCGCCGAGGCCGTTGGGGGGCGACGCTGACGGGAGAGCATGAAGCGCACGGATCAGCTCGTCGCGCTGAAGCTCCTTGCCCCAGTCCGACAGAAGCGGCTTCGCCTCGCCGAAAACGTCGGCGCTGTCGATATGCTTCTGGCGCTTATTGGTCTTAACCGCGTTGCGAGCCCAATCGAGCCAGACGCGGAAGCCGTAGTTGTCGATGTCTTCCTCGTTCCCGACGAGCGTGCCGGAGCCGATCGCGGTCTGAGACAGACGCTCGACGAGCGGGATGTTGATCTGCTCACCGGCTTCCTTCGTCTCGTAGACGTTGCGGAAGATAGCGTTCAGGCCGGTCCCGTAGTACGGCGAAAACAGGTTCTCGCGGACGAATTCACGAAGAATCTGCCGCTGGAACTTGATGAGCTTGTTGTTGTCTTGGATGGTGGTGAGGGCCATTGTGGCGATCCTTGGAAAGGGGACGCGTCAGCGGTGGTCATCCCATTCCGCTGAATGCGTCGGAAAACATGTCTCCGGGGTCCGCACTCGATCCGCCCGTGTGCGACGAGGCCGCCGCAGTGCGCGAATTGAGAGACGGTGGGAGACGGGTTGTCGTCGCCGGACGGTCGTTAGAGGCGGGCTGGCGAGCCTCCACCTGCACGGATTCCAGGATGCGCTTGCGCACGTCCGGGTCCTTCATGGCTTCTTCGATGATGCGCTGCCGATAGGCGGCGGGGTCTGTCCCCACCTCCTGCAAAACGACCTGTTTTTCATGCCACTTCACCGCCGCCTCGAAAGGATTCGGCGCGTTGATGACGCGCTGATATTCCGAGGGATCGAGCGAGCCGGTCGAGAGAGCGCCGTCAAACGCCTCCTGAGCGGCCATGACCTTATCTTGCCCATACGCGGCGCCGGCAGCGAGCCGGGCGTTGTAAAGCACTGTCTGGCGCATCTGCTCGATATGCGGGGCGACGTATTGCTGTGTCGCGGCCTGCGGGTCGTCGTACCAATCCGGCGTTTTGGCAGGCTCCTTGGCCTGCTCCGCCGTCTGGCGCTGCATCGCCTCAAACTGGCGCTGTAGGGCCTGCATCTGAGCTTCGACGGCCTGCGCGCGGGCTTCCGCCGCCTGCCGTTTCTCGCGCTCTTGCAAATGCTCCGAAAGCGGAATGCGAACGTTGCGCTGCTGCGGCTCGGGCTGAGCCTGCTCCTGTGCGGCGTCGTCCTGCGCGGCGGCGTCGGCTTCGGCGTGAGCCTCGGCTTCGACGGGTTGCGCTTCCTGCTGCTCGGTTTCCTTCGTCTCGGGAGCAACCTGCTCCTGATCTTCGGGGCCGAAAGCGTCGTCGAGGGGGTTTGTCGAATCTACCATGTGCTGCCGTCCTTCCTGTCTCGCCGGAATGTGCGAAGCGCCCTGTCACGCCGGGCGGGTGCGAATGCGGGCCTTGACGGCGCCCGTGGGCCGATGGCCGGCTGTGTCGTCAGCCGGGGACGAGCTCTGAATTTCGTGGGGCGGCGCTCAGACCATGACGCCGGTCATGGCGCGGCTCATGGCGTTCTGGACCGCCTGCGCGTCGGCCGTGGTGGCCTCTTTCATGGCGCGCGCTTGGTTCAACTCGGTTTCGCTCGCGATCTTCCCGATCTGCGCCTCGGCTCCTGCGATCGCCACGGGGTCGGGCTCCTGCGGCGCGCGCAGACGGTCGAGAATGCGCTTCTTCACGTCGGATTGAAGCGGGGCCAGCTCGATCAGGATATCGGGCGGGATGGCCGCGCCGCCGGACGCAAGCTGCGTCAGCATCTGGTAGGTGTCCATCATCAGGGATACCGTGTCCGGCCCCTCGTCGATGATGATATCCACGTCCAGCGAGCCGATCGCGTTGACGAGCGTGGGGCGGCCGTATTCGTCGATCTCCAGCCCGTTGAGCTGGATGAATTGCGCCAGGTCTTCGTCGTCGGTGACGCGAATCCAGCGCTCCGAAGTCCAGTGCTGCTGGACCGCGTTCCAGACCCCGCGATAGACGCGCAGCTTCCAATTCCGATAGGCGAGGATGAACGGGCCAAGCTCGGCTATCCCGGCCTGTTGAAGCAAACTGATCGCGCGTCCCGACGAATTTTCAACGCCCTCGCCCATCACGGCGGGATTGGGGCCAAAATTCTCGATCTCGCTCTTGGCCTCGGCGAGAAACGCGAGTTGCCCATTGAAATCCGAAACCGCCGTTTGGTCTGCGGTCAGCTCGCGGCCGGGATTCCTCTCGATCACGCCATCGGCGCGCGCCCATTCGGTCCGGGTGCGTTCGACATTATCGACTGCGCCCTTCTCCATGATGATGCGGCGCGAGTTGAGGAGGTGCAGCCCTTTCGACCGGCGCGCGTTGATCTCGTCCTGCTGTGGACGCATGTTCCGCACAAAACCGTAACGGTCGCCGTCGTGATCGACATTGGCCGAGAAAGCGAGAAACCGGCAGATATCACGGCCCTTCTCGTCCTGAATAAACGAACGGCCTTCGGCGAGTTTCTGCCAGCGCCCGACGTAGAAGCACCACCGCCATTCCTGGCCCTTGCGATACCAGTGCTCGATGATGAACACCTGACGACGCTGGATGTTGATCCACCTGCGCTCGCGATCCTGCTGCTGATGGCTTTCCAAGGAGCCGGCGTTGGAAATCAGGTTCTCCAGTTCCTCACGCTGGTCGGGGAACATGTCCTGCGCTTCTTCGAGGTCAACCCATTTGCCAACGCCCATGTATCGCGCATCCGAGAAATCGTGTCGGAACGAGCGAGGGTCGTAGAAGAAAGTATCCGGCTCGACGAGCGCGAGCCCGATTTCCGGGTCGCCCTCATCCCCCTCCTCCAGCGACAATTCAATCACGCCGATTCCGTTGATCGCGGCGTTGAGCGCGACCATGGGCGTAATCTCATCCCAGCGGGAGGCGTCTAGGGTGTAGCGCAGCGTCGCCGTGGCAAGGTCCGCGCCCTGCTCGTGCTGCGGCGTGCGCGGGTAGGCTTTCGGGTCCTGCCGCATGCGCTCGATGAGGCCGACCACGGCGTCGAGCTTTCGCTGCACGCGGTTGCTCGTGATGACCGGCTGACCACGCCGACGATATTCCCCGATCTCATCCTTGGTGTATTGATCCCCGTGATAGTAGCGGCGTGATTGACGCTGCTCCTCAATCTCGGCGACCTTGGAATCGGCGAAGTCGGTCCACTGGCGCCAGAGCTTGCCGAGGGCCAGCCCGTCGTCCTCACCCGTCGATTTTGCCGTGGCGTAGGCCATGCTTAAATCACCTTGATCGACGACGATGGGCTGTAGGAGCCGGCGGATGCGGGGCGGTAGTCGCTGGGGATGCTGGCCTTCGCCGGGGATGGGCGATGGCCGTCCGTCATGGTGTCGAGCAACTGGCCAACGAGCCCGAGCGCATCGACCTGATCGTCATGCACGCCGGCGGGGAAGCGCAGCAGCTCCGAAAGAAATTCGTTACGCCACGGGGCGTCAGCGGGGATCATCAGCCCGTTCATGGCCATGCGGCCCCGGATCGATTGCGCCCTGACGGCCTTGTCGCCGCGCGTCGGGAATTGCTCCCGAGCCGTGTAGGCGTTCCGCTCACGAGCCCGGCGCTCAAGAAACGGCCCGACGCCGGCTTTGATCTGGCCGGTTTCCTCAGCCCATTGCAGCGGACGCCATTTGCGAACCAGATCGCACCAGGCCTCAACCCACTCGTCGGACGAGGCCTGTTTGCGCCAGAGGTCGAGGAGATACATCCGCCCGTCAGCGTCGAGGCCTACGACTACGTGAACCGTGTAGTCGCCGCCGTTCGCGGTCACCGCATAGTCGCTCGCGCCATAGACGCGCATTTGATCCGGGGGCGGCGTCGTGGTGACAGGGACGAGCCATTCGGCCCGGAAGTAATCGCCCGTGTCGGGAACCGGATTCTGCTGATAGAGCGAGTTCCACGTCCGGGCGTCGCTCTCCTGCTTTCGGGCGCGAAGGAATGCGCCGTAATTGTAGCCCTCGGGGTCATCCCAGAGCAGTTCGCCGGGATCTCGGCCAAGCGGATCGTTCTCGATCGCCTCAGCGGGAATCGTGAGGCGACGGAACGGCGCGCCCATCGACTCCATTTGCCGGATGACGCGACCGGCCAAATCGTCATCATGCCAGCGTGTGTGCATGATGACACGCCAAGCGCCGGGGCGAAGGCGAGCCGAGAAGTCGTCCTGATACCATTCCCAAATGCGCTGACGGATGCGCGGGCTTTCCGCGTCGGCCCGGCTACCGAAGGGGTCGTCCACAATCCCGCCGGCGGCTCGAAACCCGGCAATGCCGACGCCGACGCCGACCGCGTAATACTCGCCGCCTCGCGTCGTTCCCCAGCGATACGCCGCGCTGCTGTCGCCCCTGACGCCGCCTCCAAGCAATGCCGAGTGCGAGGAGACCAGATTGCGCGTCCTGCGGCCCCAGCGCTCCGCGAGCTCGCTCGAATGCGACGCGGAGATGAGATCAATCCCGTCCATCGTGCCGAGCAACCAGCCCGGCAGAAGATGGTTGACGTAGGTGGACTTGGCCGAGCCCGGCGGCATCTCGACGACGAGAAGCCCGCCCTCGCTGGCGACCAGAGCCTCAAGCTCCTGGATGAGCAAGGCATGATGCGGCGCGGGCTCATAGCCGCACGCACGGGCGAACTCCGCAAGCGAGCGGCGCACCGCGCGCCGTCGCAGAAGCTCACTCGCCGCCGCTTGCCGCGATACGAGCGAGCTCATCGTCTGTCATGTCCTCGTGGCGAACCGTCAGCGAGCCGGTGTGCTCCGTCGTGATCTTCTCGCCGTACTTCTTCGGCGCGAGCTTGCCGGCCATCCACTTCCGGGCGTCGACGCGAAGGCGGGCGCGCTGGATATGCTCGCCGTTCGCGACCCAGCCCTCATCGTCTTTGCCGCGACGCTCCATCCAGTCGTTCCGGGCGTCGTCGACGATCTCTAGGATATCCTCGACCAGAGCGTCGGCCTGGGCGGACTTCGCGCGCGCGTATTTCTCCTGAAAAGCCTCGTCAGCAGCAAGCCAACGGAACACCGTGCTCGACGCGGGCATGTCCTCATCCCGGCAGATCGTGCGCAGGCTCTCCCCGTCCGCGATGCGCTCGCAGATGATGTCCGCGATCTCGTCGCTGTATGAGGATGGGCGGCCCTTGGGCTTGGCCATAGGTTCACGCGCCTGCGCTTTTGGCGCTGGCGTCCTGTGTGTGGGGTGG
>REDO01000197.1 GCA_007693435.1 Salinarimonadaceae bacterium
CCCGTAAGCACTGCACCCGAGGCGCCTCAGATCATGGCGGCGAGCGCGTCGGGCGCTATGGGCTTGCGCAGGAGGGGAAAGTCGGCGGGCAGCCCCCGCAGCATCAGCTCTATGCCGATGCGCGGCCGGCCTGAAATGGCGATGATGCGGGGAGGCGCCTTGAGTTCCCGCAGCCAGTGGATGACCTCCACGCCATCGATGCCGGGCAGGCCGAGATCTACGAAGACGATGTCGGCGGGACGTGGCGAGCAGCCCAGAATGAACGCTTCGCCGTCGCCAAAGGCGAGCACCGTATGCCCGAAGCCGCTGAGGACTTCGGTCAGAGCGTCGCGAACGGCGTAATCATCCTCAACGATGTGAACCCGCAAAGGAGCCTCGCGCCATGACCAGGAAAAACGAATTGATTGTCACCAGTCTTCGGCGGAGAGGCCCGACCGTCAATTAGGACTTCCCCTCGGGCGCCCCTTTCACGGAGGAGGCTCAGCCCCCGCAGAGACAATTGCGCGGCGCGGCTCCACCGTCGCATGAGGGCGAAGCAGTCGGGTAGAAAGTCCGGATCGCGCCCGAACGCTCGACGAGCACGGCGTAGTCGGGCGCGCCGTGCGCCTCGCCGAGGCGATGCAGGCACATGCGCTCGCCGGCCGGGCCGCGCCCCTTCGCCCGGAAGGCTCGCGTCGTCTCGATGAGCAGCGCGCGCGCATCGAGACGCGTCGAGAAGCTCTTGGGGCAGGCTATCGCGCGCTGGCCCGAGGGCGTGCGGTAAGCGAACCCGATGCTGACGAGCGGCGGATCGAGATCGCCCGCGCGGCAGGGCGTCAGCCCGCCGAAACCGCGCTCCTGCGCCTCCAGGAAGCGACCCTTGAAATGCAATCCTCCGAGACGCTCCTCGCCGGGCTCGCCGCAGAAGATGTGGCGGAACCCTTCCTCCGCGAACCAGAGCGCGGTGAGCGCCTCCAGGAATGCGCCCGGGGACAGGCGCCTGTCGCGCACCGTAAAATCGAGCGCCTCAGCGATCGCCGCGACGTCTCCGGCGAATTCCGGCCGGTCGAGCAAGGCGCGAAAGGCGGCGCGCGCCGGGCGCGAGCCCCAGGGGCCGCAGATGTCGAGCACGGCTCGGTCGAAGGCCCCGAGCGTCGGCGCGGGCAAGGCCCCGCTTTCGGCCGTCTCCGGCGTCCGGAAAATCGGCGCGAAATCGCTCGCGGCGCCACGGGCGGCGGGGGCGGGAACGATCTCGCCGCAGGCGAGCGCCACCCAGCGATCCCCCGGCCGCGCGCCGGGAATCGCCACAAGCGCGTGGTCGCCGCCAGCGCGGTTGAGCGCGCGCATGGAATAAGTCTCGCCGGCCTCGACCCGCGCGCCGGCATGGGAATCCGCATCGCGAATGCGCTGGAGCGCCGGGCAGTCGCGCGTGGCGACGAAGCGCCCCTCCAATGGATGGAAGGCGCTCGCCGGCGTCGCCATGACGAGCCCGATGCCGGCGAAACACGCGGCCGCGAAAGCGCGAAAGCCTTTGCGCATCAGCCCTCCCCGCCGATCCGCAGCGCCTCGATCACGACGAAGGCCTGCGCCATCGGCGGATCGTCGGTGAGGCTCACGTGAACGCGCGGCTCGAAGCCTTCGGGGATCATCTCGGCGAGCCGTCGCGCCGCGCCGCCGGTGAGTCGCATCGTCGGGCGCCCGGAGCGGTCGTTGACGACCTCCATGTCGCGCCAGAAAACGCCGCGCGAGAGCCCCGTTCCGAGCGCCTTGGAGCAGGCTTCCTTGGCGGCGAAGCGGCGCGCATAGGAGGGAGCGGTCGCGCGGCGGCGCTCACTGCGGTCGCGCTCGCCCTGCGTGAAGATGCGATGCGTGAAGCGTTCGCCGAAGCGCGCGATGGCCGCCTCGATGCGGCGGATGTCGCACAGATCCGAGCCGATGCCGACGATCATGCAGGCGCCCCTCCGCGCGCCTCGTCCATCGCCGCGCGCATGTCGGCGATGGCGCGCTCCAGCCCGACGAAGATCGCCTCGCCCATGAGGAAATGGCCGATATTCAGCTCGACGACCTGCGGTATCGCGGCGACGGGGCGCACGTTCTGGGTGGTGAGCCCGTGGCCCGCGTGGATTTCGAGCCCGATCGAGGCCCCGTGCGCCGCCGCCCGGCGCAAGCGGTCGAGTTCGCGCGCGACGCCGGCCTCGTCGCCCGCCAGCCAGGCCTCGGCGTAGGTTCCCGTATGCAGTTCGACGACCGGCGCGCCCAGCGCGCGCGCGGCGTCCATGACGCGCTCCTCCGGCTCGACGAAGAGCGAGACGCGCGCCCCGGCATCCGCCAGCCGCGCCACCGCGTCGCGCAGGATCTCCGGCCGGCCGGCGAGATCGAGACCGCCTTCGGTGGTGCGCTCCTCGCGCTTCTCGGGCACGAGACAGGCGGCGTGGGGGCGAAGGCGCGTGGCGATGGCGATCATCTCCTCCGTCACCGCCATCTCGAAATTGAGCGGCGCGGCGATTTCGGCGCGCAGGCGCTCCATGTCCTCGTCGCGGATATGCCGGCGATCCTCGCGCAGATGCGCGGTGATACCCTGCGCGCCGGCCGCGATCGCCAGATGCGCCGCGCGCACCGGATCAGGATGCGGCCCGCCGCGCGCGTTGCGAACGGTGGCGACATGATCGATGTTGACGCCAAGGCGAAGCTGCGAAGCGGCCATAGACCCGAAACCCTCCGTGCGAGAGCCCTCCATTTAGCGCAAAGGCCGGCGGCGGACCATAGGAGGCGGGACGGCGACAGAGCGCTGCGCCACTCGAACAGCCGCGTTACTGGGGCGGCTGCGAGGTCGCACAAGGAATCCTATAAGTCGTGAGATGTTCCGCAAAAGCGCTGGCGGCGCCGGTGCGCGGTCCTGTCGAGGGGGTCAGCATGGCCGTGGCGTAGTGGATTGGCGGCTCGAACGGCACGACGGACATGCCGGACAGGCCGCAAAGCGTCAAGGGGAAGGGATTCACGATCGTGAGCCCGACCCCCGCACGCACGAGCTCAACCGCGAAGGCGACGGTCGAGGCTTCCGAGACGATGATCTGGCGGATGCGGGCCTGATGAAAGGCGCGATCGAAATCCGCGCGGGACGGAAACCGCCGCGCCAACGCCACGAAAGGCTCCTTCGCGAGACGGGCCGGACCCAGGCTCCGCTCAGATGCGAGCGGGTGCGCCTCCGGGAGGACGACGTGGGCGCGACAATACCTAAACACCGTGGTCCGGACGGCGGGATGACTGGGCGGCGCATCGACGATGCCGATATCGACCCGGTGATCGGCGACAGCCGACAGCACAT
>REDO01000021.1 GCA_007693435.1 Salinarimonadaceae bacterium
GAGGACGAGGAGTCGCGCCGGCTTCCCCCGATGAAGGCGAACGATCCGCTCGAACGGCGTCGCATCGAGGCCATGCAGCACTTCACCGAGCCGCCGCCGCGCTATTCCGAGGCGAGCCTCGTGAAGCGCATGGAGGAGCTCGGGATCGGGCGCCCCTCAACCTACGCCTCCGTCCTGCAGGTGCTCAAGGACCGTGAATACGTGCGCATCGAGAAGAAGCGCCTCGTCGCCGAGGACAAGGGGCGCATCGTCACCGCCTTCCTCGAAGCCTTCTTCAAGCGCTACGTCGAATATGATTTCACGGCCGATCTCGAAGCGCAGCTCGACCGGATCTCGAACAACGAGATCGACTGGAAACAGGTCCTGCGCGACTTCTGGAAGGATTTCTCCGCAGCCATCGGAGAGACGAAAGATCTGCGAACGACGCAGGTTCTCGACGCGCTCAACGACTATCTCGGCCCGTACATCTTCCCGCCCCGCGAGAACGGCGGCAATCCGCGCGCCTGCCCGAGCTGCGCTGACGGGATACTGTCGCTCAAGATCGGGCGCTACGGTTCGTTCATCGGCTGCTCCAACTATCCCGAATGCCGCTTCACGCGCCAGCTCTCCGTATCTGGCGACGGCGACGGCGCGGGCGCCGACGGCTCGCAGCCCGGCGTGCGCATTCTCGGACAGGACCCGGTATCGGGGCTCGACGTAACCGTGCGCGACGGGCGTTTCGGGCCGTTCATCCAGCTTGGCGAGGCGCAGGAAGGCGGCGAGAAGCCGAAGCGCTCGTCGCTCCCGAAGGGGCTGTCGCCCTCCGATGTCGATCTGGAAAGAGCGCTCGCGCTTCTCTCGCTGCCGCGCGAGGTGGCGCGCCATCCCGAAACCGGCGAGCCGATCCTCGCGGGCATCGGGCGCTTCGGTCCCTATGTTCAGCATGGGCGGGTCTATGCCAATATAGGACGCGACGACGATATCCTGGAGATCGGCGCGAACCGCGCCATCGACCTGATCGTCGCCAAGGAGAGCGGGGTCGGCGGACGGCGCGGCGGCGATCCGGGTCGCGAAATCGGCAAGGATCCCGAGAGCGGCAAGGCCATCGTCGTCAAGGCCGGCCGCTACGGCCCTTACGTCACCGACGGCAAGACCAATGCGACTCTGCCGAAGGGGCTGGAAGCCGAAGCGCTGGAATTAGACAAGGCGGTCGAACTGCTCAGGGCCAAGCAGGCTTCTGGAGCCGGAAAGAAAAAGGGCGGCAAGGCCGCCGCGGCATCGGCAGCGGGGTCTGCAAAGAAGGCTTCGCCGAAGAAGCCGGCGGCCAGGAAAACAGCGGCCAAAAAGGCGTCGGCCAACACGGCCGCAGGCAAGACGGCGACCGCGAAGAAGCCGGCGGCCAAGAAGGCGGCGGAGAAATCCGCGCCGAGCGCCGCTTCCTAGAGGTTCGCGAGCGACGGATACTCCTCGAAGGTGCGAGCGATACGGTGAGACTGCGCGAGACGGCCAAGCGGATCATGATCGACATGCGCCTGACGCTGCGCATGCTCGCCGATCCGCGCACGCCTGTCCGCGCGCGGGTCGCGCTCGTTTTCGCCGCGCTCTATGTCGTTTTTCCCTTCGACCTCATTCCCGACTATCGCCCGATCTACGGCCTGTTCGACGATATCGTGGTCGCGGCGATCGCGATCGCCTTCGCGCTGAGGCTCATTCCGCGCGAGGTGCGCGAGCAATATCGCCCGCCGCCGCCGGCCAACGACAACGGCGACGCGCCCAGGGTCGGCGCGTTGAGCGCGCTGATCGCCGCGCTCGCCGGCGTCATTCTCCTGACGCTCGCGGCCTGGTGGATCTACGGATTGCTCGCGGCCTGAACCGGCGGCGCCGTCTCCGGATAATCGACGCCGATGAAATACAGCCCCTCCGCCGGGGCGACCGGGCCGCAGGCGCGGCGATCTTTCGCCGCGAGCGCGGCCGCGACGTCGTCCACGCTCCAGCGTCCGATCCCGGCCTGCGCCGTCGTCCCGACCATGGAGCGCACCTGATGATGCAGGAATGACCGCGAGGACGCGTAGACATGGATCTCGTCGCCGACGCGCTCCACGTCGAGCCGCTCCAGCGTCTTGATCGGGCTCTTGCCCTGGCACTGGCTGGCGCGGAAGGTCGTGAAATCGAAATGGCCGACAAGGCGGGCGGCGGCTTCGCGCATGACGTCAACGTCGATGCGCTGACGCACGTGCCAGACCCGGCTGCGATCGACCGAGGGCGGGGCCGGACGGTTGAGGATCCGGTAGAGATAATGCCGCTTGCTGGCGCTCAGACGGGCGTGGAAGCCTTCGCCCACTTCCCGCACTTCGCGGACGACGACCGGATAGTCGCGCATATGGGCGTTCGTGGCGTCGCGGACCGTGTCGATCGGCATGGGCTTGTCGAGATCGACATGCGCGACCTGATGCAGGGCATGGACGCCCGCATCGGTGCGCCCTGCGCAGTGCAGGCGCACAGGACGCCCGGCGAAGGCCTCGATCGCCTCCTCGACGACCTGCTGCACGGCGAGCGCGTTCTCCTGCCGCTGCCACCCCGCGAAGGGCGCGCCGTCATATTCGATGACGAGCATGTAGCGCGGCATGGCGCCTTATCCTGCCGGTCGGGTCATGCGAAACGCCCGCCTGCGCCAAGACGCCCGCCTGCGCCAAGACGCGCGCCGCGCAACATGTCGCCCGCGCTCATGGCGCCCTTGCCCGCGCGCTGCACCTGGATGAGACGCACCGCGCCCTCGCCGCAGGCGACAAGCCCCTCGTCGTCGAGGAGCGTTCCGGGCTCCCCCTCCCCCGTCTCGAGCCTCGTGCGCAGGATCTTGACGCGCTCCGGACCCTTGCCGAGCTCGGCCATGACGAAGGCTCCGGGAAACGGCGACAATCCGCGCACGAGAGCGTGGATTCGCGCCGCCGGCTCGTCGAATGAAATCGCGGCTTCTTCGTTCGTGATTTTGGCCGCGTAGGTCACGCCTTCCTCGGGCTGCGGCGTGAAGGAGAGCGCGCCGCGCGACAGCGCCGCCAACGCCCTGACCATGAGATCGGCGCCGAGCGCCATCAGCCGGTCGTGCAATTCCCCCGCCGTCATGTCCGGCCCGATGGCGACGCGCTCGGCCATCGCGACGGGGCCGGTGTCGAGTCCGGCTTCCATCTTCATCACCGCGACGCCCGTTTCCTGATCGCCGGCCATGATGGCGCGCTGGATTGGCGCGGCTCCGCGCCAGCGCGGCAGAAGCGAGGCGTGAAGGTTGAGACAGCCGAGTTCCGGGAGGTCGAGCACGTTCTGCGGCAGGATCATGCCGTAGGCGACGACGACGAACACGTCGGCCTCGTGCCCTGTGAGCGTAGCGACGACCTCGGGATCGCGCAGCGTCGCCGGCGTGAAGACCGGGACGCCGAAGCGTTCTGCGACCTGATGGACCGCGGAGGGGCGCATCGCCATGCCCCGGCCGCCGGGCGCGGGCGCGCGCGTGTAGCAGGCGACGACCTCATGACCCTGACCGATGATCTCGGTCAGCGTCGGAACGGCGAAATCGGGCGTGCCCATGAAAACGACGCGAAGGCTCATGGCGCGGCCCTCATGCGCCGGCTGCGTCGCGCTTGGCCGCCTTGGCGAATTTCCGGGTGACGCGGTCGCGCTTCAGGCGCGAGAGGTGGTCGATGAAGAGCTTGCCGTCGAGATGATCGACCTCATGCTGGATGCAAATCGACAGAAGGCCCTCCGCCTCGACCTCGCGCGGCTCGCCGTCGAGCGTGAGATAACGGAACCGCACGCGGGCTGGACGCTCGACCTCCTCCGTGTAGTCCGGAATCGAGAGGCAGCCTTCCTCATAGATATTCAGTTCGTCGCTGCGCCAGACTATCTCGGGGTTGACGAAGACCTGTGGATCGGGCTCGCGCTGCTTTTCCTCGTCCTCGGTTTCGGCTTTGGGCCCCTTGCCGAGATCGCAGACCACGAGCCGCTTCGGCACGCCGATCTGGATGGCGGCGAGCCCGATGCCGTTGGCGGCGTACATCGAATCGAACATATCCCGCGCCAGAGCGCGGACTTCGTCCGTGATGGCGGCGATCGGTTCCGACACCAGCCGCAGCTTGGGATCGGGCAGTATGACGATGGGTTTTTCGGCCATGGCGCAGCGGAGATAAGCCTGGAAACGATTTGGGTCAACGGCCAAGCGCGCGATTCAGGCGGCCTCGAGGTCGACGACGCGCCCGCCGGCCGCTTCGGCGTCCTCCGCATCATGCGTCACGAGAAGCGTCGGCAGGCCGCGCATGCGGGCGTGCTCGAAGACGAATTCGCGGAAATCCTTGCGTAGCGGTCGGTCCAGCTTGCCGAACGGTTCGTCGAGGAGTAGCGCCTTCGGCCCGGCGAGCAGCGTGCGCATCAGGGCGACGCGGGCGCGCTGGCCGCCCGAGAGCGTGGCCGGGTCGCGGTCGCGGAAGCCTTCCAGTCCGGCCTGTTCGAGAGCTTCATCGACTCGCGCCAGACGGGCGGCGCGGCCGCGAACGTCTTGAGTGAGCCCGAAAGCAAGATTGCCTCGCACGCTGAGATGCGGAAACAGGAGATCGTCCTGAAAGAGTATCCCGATCCGGCGCCCCTGCGCCGGAAGCGCCGCCAGCGACGCGCCGTCCAGCAGGATTTCGCCGCTCGCCGCGAACGCCGGATCGAGGAAGCCGCCGATGAACGCGAGCAGCGACGATTTGCCGGAGCCGCTCGGGCCCATCACGGTCACGACCTCGCCAGGGGCCACGCACAGATCGAGCCCGTCCACGAGCGTGGCGTCGCCGACTTTGATCGAAACGCCGCGAAGCTCGAGTCCGTCATGCGTCATCGCAGCCCCCTCCGATTACGATAAAGGATCGCGGGCGCCACCAGCGCCGCCGCGTAGACGACCAGCGGCAGCGCAGCCTGAATAAAGGCGTAGACCGCGATCACGCGCCTGTCGCCTCCGCTCGACAGGGTGACGGCCTCGGTCGTGAGCGTCGATACCCTTCCCGCTCCCGTGAAGAGCGTCGGCAGATACAGCGCGACGCTCACGGAGAAGCCGATGGCGGCCGATACGCCGAGCGATTTCAGGAGCATCGGCAATTTTACGGTGAAGAAGATGCGCGAAGGCGAAGCCCCGAGCGCCGCTGCGCTGCGCGCGAACCGTGGATCGAGCGCCCGGTATGGATCGGCGAGCGAAAGGAATACGTAAGGGAGGACGAAGATCAGGTGCGCCCAGATCACGGCGCCCATCGAACCATCGAAGCCCAATCTGACGAGCAGCGTCTGCACGCCGAAGAGAAAGGCGATCTGCGGCACGAGCAGCGGAATATACAAAGCCCACAACGCTCCGCGCCCCACCCGCACGGCGCGTCGTTGCTCGTTCTCCAGGCAGGCGAGCGTCAACGTGAGGGCGATGAGGGTGGACACCGTAGCGATCAACGCCGTGACTCCTGCGAGCCGTGCCACGGAGCCGAGATGCTGCGCCCAGATGGCAAGTGACCATGTCTCGGGCAAAAAGTCCGGAAAGCGCCAGCGAAACGCGAGCGACCACAGCGCGAGAATGGCTATCGAGGCGAAGGCCAACGTGACGGACAGTTTGCCGAGGCCAGCCGTCGCCGCCAGCGCGGGCTCCATAAAACCTCGCCGACGACCGCGCATGACCCAGCGGCGATGGATCGCGCCGACAGGTATCTCCATCAGACGCCATACCCCCACGCCGGTCAGAACGACCGCGAATTGCAGCGTCGCAGCCGCCGCCGCCGGGAAATACTGAGCGAGATCGTATCCGGCGAACCAGCGCGCCGCGAGAACGGCGAGCGTCGGCGGATTTCCCGGGCCGAGGATCAGGGCCATTTCGACATTCGACAGCGAATACGCGAGCGCGGCGTAAACCGGCAATCGGATTTGCGCATAGATCCGGGGGGCGACGACAGCGATGAAGGCCCGCGATGGCGAATAGCCGAGCGCCGCCGCCGCATCCATCGACGCCCGCATCGCCACCTGTCCTGTCGCGGCGATGGTCATCAAGGCCAGATAGGCCGTCTCCTTGAGCACGAGGCCCGCGATCAGGCTGAGACCGTAGACGTCGTTGACGGTCGCGAAACCGGGCGGGCGGTCCCAGCCGGTCGCCCATGGCGAGAACGCCCGTGCGAAAAATCCGCTTGGCGCGATCAGAAAAGCAAAGCCGATGGCGATGGCGACGTGCGGCGTCGAAAGCAGGGGCGGCAGCGCGCGCTGCAGCCGTTCAAAGCCCCGACTGCCAGCGCTCGTCGCGCACAGCGCGATGCACAATGCGAGAGAAATCACGGTGGCGCCGAAGCCCGAGACGATCGTCAGCGCGAGCGCGCTGCTGAAGCCGGAATGCGAGAGCAGCTCACGCCACGGGTCGAGCGAGACCGTATTTGCGCCCAACACCGGCAGGTAGCCGAAAGCAGGCCCGAGCGTTCCCAGAAGACCCGCGACGATCGGCCCGAGCAGCATTACGAGCGTGATCGCCGGCGCCAGGCGCAGCATGGCGTCAGCGCGCCGTGCGCGCTTCCCAGGCCTCGACGATCCGGGTCATCCAGGAGGGGTGCGGCTCGAGCTGCACCGGAGGGATCTCCGCTGGCGATGGCATCGCCGGGTGGTCCGAGGATGTCTCGAAAGCCGCGCGCTCGCTCTCGTCCAGCCTATCGAGATCAAGCACGGTGAAGGCTCCGAGCACCGTCGGAACCTGCGCCCTCGCCTGCGCCTGCGGCGACATCAGGAAATTCGCGACGACCATCGCGCCCTCCTTGTTGGCCGCGTTGAAGGGGATCGCGACGAACGAAGTGTTGCCGATCGTGCCTTCTTCAAGAAAATAAACCCGTGCGGATTCCGGCAGCAGCCCGCTTTCCGACAGCAGCGCCGCCGTTGCGGGATTGAAGGTGATCGCGATTTCGATCTCGCCGTCGTCGAGGAGCCGGTCGAGATCCGAGCTCGAATTGGGGAAATCGGCGCCGCCGCGCCAGAGATGGGGGCGCAGCGTGTCGTACCAGTGCCAGAGCGGCGAAGTGACCTCCTCGAAATTCTCGTCGGTCGCGGGCTCCTGCAAGACGGCCTCATCCTCGACGAGTTCGTAGAGCGCCTGCTTGAGGAATGTCGCTCCGAGAAAATTTCGGGCGTTGGGATGCGTGAGCCGCCCCGGATTGGCGGCCGCCCACCCGACCATGGCGGCCATCGATCCCGGCAGGTCGCCGCGCTCGACGCGCGCGGAATCGTAGACGAAGGCGATCTGCGCGACGCGCCATGGCGCTGCGTAGCCCTCGACCGGAATCGTGAAATCAACGACGTTCGAGGGTTTCCCCTCCTCGTCGACGAGCGCGTAGTTGGGCAGCGCCTCCACGAACGGGCCGTAGAGGAGGCCCTGATCCTTCATGGCGAAGAAATTGGGGCCGTTGATCCAGATGAGATCGACGCTGCCTCCGCTTTCACGCCCCGCCGCCTTTTCGGCGACCACGCGGGACACCGCCTCGGCGGTGTCGGTCAGCTTCACATGGGAAATCGTGACGCCGTAGCTGCGGCTGACTTCCGCTCCCGCCCACTCGATGAACGCATTCGTCTTGTCGTCACCGCCCCACGCATTCCAGTAGACCGTCTGCCCGCGTGCGGCGTCGACGATCTCGGACCAAGGCCGCTCTTCCGCAGCGATCGCGCCGGTGATCGCGAGGCTCATTGCTGTGGCGGCAAGGGTTCTAACGAGACAGGGTTTCGACATGCGGCTGGACTTTCGGCGGAGGGGCGACATGTTCGACACAGCCAATGATTGGTTGACGCGACATTTCGCTGGTTGGTGAATCGTCTAAGGAAACTAGCCGAGCCTGCGACGAAGGCAACGGCGTCTCGCATCACAGGCTTGTCATGAGCACGTTGGGGCGCAGTTTGCCTTCAGGTCGGGCGAGGGTTAAGAGAAACCTTCAACATTGCGATCTACGCTCGATGGCGGAGTTGTCGTTCCGGGGCGGGGGCCGATGCGGAACGTTGCGGAGTATGGGGATGCGTAGCGCGCGCGGGCGGTCGTCCCGAACGCAGATCTGGAAAGCGGCGCTGGTCGTCCTCGCTGTCGCTGCCGCGCCGGTTGGGCAGGCCTCCGCGTTTAATTTCTTCGGTCTGTTCGGTAGTGGCGATACGCCCCCCGCGCCGAGCACGGAAGCTCTCCCATATGATTTGACCATCACGATCGTCGGCGTCGGGGACGGTATCGAAACCGCGATACGCGACGTCTCTTCGCTCTATCGGCTTCGCGCCGACGCGCCTCCTGACGCCGACGCCCTCGCCCGCCTGGCGAAAGGCGACCTCACGGCGGTCGTCGACGCTCTCTGGGGTCTCGGCTACTACAACGCGCAGGTCACCATCGACGTGGCAGGCGTTGGATTGCGACTCGGGGCCAATCGCGTGGACGCTGCGATCGCAGCCGCCGGCCCGTTTCTGAACACCGCGCTCGTACCGATCGCGATCGTCGTCGATCCGGGTCAGCGTTTCAGCGTTCGCAACATCACGATCCGCGACGCGGACACGGGGCGCACGCTGACCGCCGCCGATCTCCCTCCCGGCGGGATCCGCCTCGAACCCGGCGATCCGGCCTCCGCCGCGCGCATCCTCGCAGCGCAGTCCCGCATCGTCGATCATTACCGTGAGCAGGCCCGGCCCTTCGCGAAGGTCGCGTCGATCGAGCCGGTCGTCCATCACCCTGTCGCCGCGATGGACCTCACGATCGCTATTTCGCCCGGGCCGGAAGCGCGCATCGGCCAGATCGCGGTCACCGGCGCCGACGGCGTCGATGAGCGCGTGATCCGCTCCTTCATCTACGTCGATACCGGCACGCTCTATTCGCCAAAGGCGATCGCCGACATCCGGACCTCGCTCGGCCGTATCGAGGCCCTGTCGTCGGTGCGGGTCCGCGAGGGCGAGGCGCTCGACGCGGACGGTCGTCTGCCGCTGACCGTCGAAGCCACCGAACGGCTGCCGCGCGCCTTCGGCGTGTCCGCCCAATTCTCGACCACGGACGGGCCGTCGACCCGCGTCTACTGGACGCATCGCAACCTGTTCGGCGGCGCGGAGGTCTTGCGGCTCGAGGCTTCGGCTTTCTATCTGACCGAAGGCGGCGGCGCACTATTCTCCAACCGCCGCAACGTGCTCGACGACATGGGCGGCCGGATCTCGGCGAGCTTCCTCAAGCCCGCGCTCGGCGGCACCCGCAACGACTTCCTCGCCGACGCTCGCGTCGAGCGCGACCGGACGGACGGCTACGATTCCCGCCTCGTGAACGTGACCGCCGGAATCCGGCACCGCTTCTCCGACAGTTTCAGCATACAGGGGGGCGTCGAATACGAGCGCGGCCTGGTCAAGGATATTACGGGCAAGCGTGATTATCGCCTCGTCGGCCTTCCCCTGTCGCTAAATTTCGATTCGACCGACAGCCGCCTCGAGCCGACGCACGGCTTTCGGGTGACGGGCGGCGTCGCTCCCTACCTTCGGGGATTGGGCTCCTCCATTGACATGGTCGTCTCGCGTTTCAATGCGTCGACATACTTCGCGCTCGATGACCGCGCGCGGTACGTCATAGCCGCGCGCATCGGATTCGGTTCGATCCTGGGCGCGAGCCTCGCCGAAGTGCCGACCAACCGCCGTTTCTTCGCTGGCGGCGGCGGGTCCGTTCGCGGCTACGCCTTTCGCAGCCTGAGCCCGACGGTGAAAGGACGCCCCATCGGCGGAAGAAGCCTGCTCGAAGGCTCGCTGGAGGCCCGTATCCGCGTCACCGACACGATCGGGGTGGTCCCGTTCATCGACGCCGGCGCCGCCTTCGCTGAGAGCTACCCCGATTTCAACGAGAACATCCGCGTCGCGGCAGGGCTCGGCCTGCGCTACTACACCGGCATCGGCCCGATCAGGCTCGACGTCGCGATACCCCTGACCAGGGAGCACGGACAGCGCGGCTACGGGATTTATCTCGGCATCGGACAGGCGTTCTGACATGCGCGTCATGACACGATCCCTCGCCAGTCTCCGCCGCGTCGGCTTCGCTCTCGCATTCCTGGGCTTGATCGGCTCCGGTTTCGCGGTTTGGGGAATGTTCGCGACGCCCACCCGCGCGCAGGACGACCAGAGCGCGCTCGCGGGGCTGATCTCGCGCCTGCTATCGACGCCGACCACGCGCGTGTCGATCGGCGGCGTCCAGGGAGCGCTTTCTTCGAACGCGGTGATCACCAACATCACGATCTCCGACGACGACGGGGTCTGGCTGGCCCTCGACCGCGCCGAGCTTTCCTGGAGTCGTACGGCCCTCTTTGTCGGCCGCCTCCAGGTCAATGCGCTGAACCTTGGCCGGCTCGAATATATGCGCCCTGCGCAAACGCCTCCTGCCGAGCAAGCGGCCGTCGACAGCGCCCCGCTGTTCCCCGAATTGCCGGTCGAGGTGCGCGTTGACGAGTTCACGCTCGGCGAACTCGTGCTCGGCGCTCCCGTTCTGGGCGTCGAGGCTCGTTTCTCAGCCAGTGGGGCCGCCCGTATCGGCGATCCGTCCGAGGGCCTGACGCTCACCTTCGCGGCTGAACGCCTCGACAGTCCGGGCGAGGTCTCCATCGACATGTCCTATGCGCCCGGCTCCAACCGGCTCTCCGTGGACTTCGGCTACGACGAACCCGCCGGCGGCATCGCGGCGCGGCTTCTCGAACTTCCGGGCCTGCCGCCCGTCAGCCTGACGCTCGCCGGCGACGATCCGCTCGACGATTTCACGGCGACCCTCGATTTCCGCGCCGGCGAGACGATCGGCGCTGAAGGGCTGGCCAGAGTGGCCCGCGTCGAAGCCGCGTATGCGCTCGATCTTGATCTCTCGGCCCGGCTCGAAGGCTTGATGCCTCCTGCCGCTGCGCCGATCTTCCGGGGCGAGACGCGCCTCTCCGGCGCCGCGCGCGTCGGAGACGATTCCGCGATAGCGCTCGACGATCTGCACCTCACGACGTCCCTGGCGTCGCTGGTGGTCAGCGGCGCGCTGTCGCCGGAGCGCATCCTCGATCTGCGGGTGACGGGCCGCGCCCTCCCCGGCCCGGACGGGGTAACCCGCGCGGACGAGATCACTATCGGCGCTCTCACCGCCGATATCGCCGTGTCTGGCCCGTTGGCCGCGCCACGACTGAACGGTGAAATCACGGCCGCCGCAGTGGAGGCGCCGGACGGCGCTTTCGACGATCTTGCGTTGCGCATTGCCTCGGAGCCTTTGGGCGGCGGCGCCGAAGCCGAGCGCTTCTCGATCGCGATCGACGGGCGCATGTCGGGCGTTACCCTCGCCGACGCCGCGCTCTCGCGCGCGATTGGCGACAGCATCGAGATCGCTGCGCGCGGAGAAATCGATCTCGACGGCGTCGCGAACCTTTCGCAGGCTCGCATCCTGACGCCCACCTTTGCAGGAAATCTCACCGGCCGCGTGGGCGCCGCGCTCCTCGACGCGACGTTGAGCGCGATGATCGCCGATCTCGCGCCCTTGTCGGGACTGGCGGGATCGCCGCTGCGCGGCTCGGCCGAACTCGACCTGCGCCTCCTTGGCGATCCCTCGGTTTCCCGGGTCGTGGCGCAGGTCGGCGCGCGGCTGCGTGATTTCGGCTCGGGCTCCGACAGGCTCGACGGCCTGTTGGGACCCGACGTCGATCTTCGCGGCGGCGCTACGCGCATCCCGGCCGGTTTCGCGTTCGACGACCTGAGGATTTCCGGCCGCAACCTCGCAGCCACCCTGAACGGACGCGCCGACGAGACGTCGGCGGCTATAGACCTCACGCTCTCCGTGCCCGATCTTACGGCGCTCGATCCCAGAATATCGGCCGGGCGGCTCGACGGCGACGTGCGGCTCTCGAACACGCTCGCGGCGCCTGATCTTGCAGGCGAACTACGCGTGTCGGGAATGCGTGCGCTCGACCGTCCGATCCCGCGTCTCGTGATCCGGCTCGACGCCCGCGACGTCACGGGCGATCTCGCCGCGACGGCCAGCCTCGACGGAGAAGTGTCCGGCTCGCCAGCGACGGGCGAGGCGCGTGTCGCGCGATTGCCGGATGGCGGGTACTCCCTGGACGCGCTCTCGCTGCGCGTCGGGTCGGTCGTCGCCACAGGACAATTGGCCGTCGATGCGCAAGGGCTGGGCGAAGGCGCGATCGACCTGCGCGCCGGCGATCTCGACGATTTGAGCCCGCTTCTTCTGACGCGTCTGAGCGGCGCGCTCGATGGGCGGCTCGTTCTTTCGATCAGCGAGGGCGCGCAGAATGTCCGGCTCGTGGCGCGCGGCGACGGGCTCGCCTACGAAGATATTGCGATCCGCGAATTCCTCGCCGATTTCACGGGTTCCGACATCTACCGATCCCCTTCCTTCAACGGCACGGTCTCCGCTGCGTCGCTGCGGATCGCCGGGCAGGATTTCGCCCAGGCGCGCCTCGTCGCCGATGGCGACGCGAGCCGCACCCGGTTCGAGGCGAACGCCACCGCGCAGGGCTTCTCGCTCGCGGCCGCCGGCGAACTTGCGCCGCGCGCTGAAGGCCTCGATCTGACCCTGGCGAGCCTCTCGGCCAACCGCGGCTCGCGACGCATGTTCCTCGAAGCGCCGGCGCGCATCGCGATCCGCGACGGCGAAGCCGTGATCGACGGCTTTTCGCTGAATGCGGATGGCGGTCGCATCGCGCTTTCCGGGCGCGCGGGCGAAACGCTCGACCTCCTTGTCCAAGTGTCGGCGCTGCCGCTTTCCGTCGTGGAGATATTCGCGCCCGACCTCGGTCTGAGCGGCGTCGCGGAGGGCGAGGTTCGGCTTTCGGGCTCGGCCGACGATCCTCGCGGCGACTACAGGATCACGCTGACGAACGTCTCGACGCCGCAGATTCGCGACGCGGGCATCGGTTCGCTCTCCGCGAGGGGCTCAGGCACGCTCGCGAACCGTCGCGCCAGCGTCGATGCGACTTTGACGGCCGCCGCCGCCGAGCTGAGCGTCACGGGAAGCGTCCCGCTGGACGCATCCGGCGAACTCGATCTTCGTGCGGCGGGAACGCTCGATCTCGCCGCCGCCAATGTATTCCTCGCCGCCGACGGCAGGCGGCTGATAGGCGCCGCAGACGTCGCTGCGACTATCCGAGGCATGACCGCAGCACCGCGAATCGACGGGACGCTCGCCATTCGCGGCGCGGCGTTCACTGACGCGGAGCTCGGTTTCGCGCTCACGGACGTATCGGGACGGATCATCGCCGAAGGCGACGCCCTGCTCATCGAGTCCCTGCGCGGGGTGACGCCAGGCGGCGGGACGCTCGAATTGGGAGGCGGATTGCGGCTCGACCCCGGCGCCGGCTTCCCCGGCGATTTGCGGATCACGGGCAGACGGGCCCGCCTTGTGTCCAACGACCTCGCCACGGCTGTCGCGGATCTCGACCTGGGGCTGACCGGGCCGCTGGCGAGCGCGCCGCTGATCTCGGGCCGCATCGTACTGTTGACCCTCGACGTCACGGTTCCGGACCGGTTGCCGCCCACGCTCCAGCCGCTGCCGGGGACGCGGCACGTTTCTCCCCCGCCGCAAGCGCAGGCGCGCCTTGCGATCCGCGAGGCCGTGGCGCGCGAGCGGACGCGCTCCGCGCCGTTCAACGCCAGACTCGATCTGGCCGTCATCGCGGCGAATCGCGTTTTCGTGCGCGGACGCGGCATCAATGCTGAGCTCGGCGGCGAATTGCGGCTGACTGGCACGAGCGCCGCGCCATTCGCCTTGGGAGCGTTCGAACTGCGGCGCGGCCGGCTTGATCTCCTCGGCCAGCGCCTCGATTTCACGCGCGGGCGCCTCGAGTTCTCAGGCGATCTCACGCCGGAGCTCGATTTCGTCGCCGAAACCCAGACGAGCGACGCGGTCGCGCGCATCATTGTGTCAGGGCGGGCATCCAACCCGGACTTCATACTATCCGCTACGCCCGATCTGCCGCAGGACGAGGTTCTGTCGCGCATCCTGTTCGACAGGGCGGCCGGCGGCCTGTCTCCGGCGCAGGCGCTGCAACTGGCTCAGGGCGTCGCCACCCTCGCCGGCGGAGGCCCCGGCGTCTTCGATGAGGTCCGCCGCGCGCTCGGCGTCGATAGTCTTGATATCTCCGTGGGCGCCGAGGGACCAGCCGTCGGCGTGTCGCGATACATCTCGGACAATGTCAGGATCGGCGTCCGCGCAGGCGCCCGCCCGGAAGACACGGGGTTAACGGTGGATATCGACCTGTCGCGCCGCTTGCGTTTACAATCACAGATCGGAGCCGACGGCAGCAGCTCGGTCGGCATCGGCTACGAAATCGAATACTGAGCTCTCAGGCGAACTCAAGGGGGCGCGCGTGAAGATCGACGGACGGCACTATCGCACCATCGCTCCAACGCCGGAGGACGACGCCGTTCTGGTCATCGACCAGACGAAGCTGCCGTTCTCGTTCGAGTTCATGCGGCTGACCCGGATCGAGGACGCCGCCGTCGCGATCAGCGCCATGCATGTGCGCGGCGCGCCGCTCATCGGCGCTACTGCGGCCTATGGCGTCGCTCTCCGCATGCGCGACGACGCCTCCGACGCCTCTCTCGCGAGCGCTGTCGAACGGCTCGGCGCGACGCGCCCGACCGCCGTCAACCTGCGCTGGGCGCTGACGCGCATGAGCGAGAAGCTGCACAACGTCGCGCCCGCAGACCGCGCCGCCGTCGCATGGAACGAGGCCTCCGCGATCTGCGACGAGGATGTCGAGCAGTGCCGCCTCATCGGCGTTCACGGCAGGGAGCTGATCACCCGGCGCTGGCGGGAGACGGGACGGACGGTCAACGTCCTGACGCATTGCAACGCCGGCTGGCTCGCCACTGTCGACTGGGGCACCGCCCTCTCTCCGATCTACCAGGCCCATGACGCCGGCGTCCCGGTCCATGTCTTCGTGGACGAGACGCGGCCCCGCAATCAGGGCGCGGCTCTCAGCGCCTACGAGCTCGGCGCCCACGGCGTGCCGCACACGGTCATCGTCGATAATGCCGGCGGCCATCTGATGCAGCATGGCCTCGTCGATATGTGCATCGTCGGAACCGACCGGACGACGGCCACGGGCGACGTCGCCAACAAGATCGGCACCTATCTCAAGGCGCTCGCAGCCAAGGACAACGGCGTGCCCTTCTACGTCGCCCTGCCCTCCTCGACCATCGACTGGAGCATCGAGGACGGCGTTCGCGGCATCGAGATCGAGGAGCGCTCGGCTCGGGAAGTCACTCATCTCATGGGCCGTCGCGAGGACGGTTCGATCGCCACGATCGAAGTCGTCGCGCCCGGCTCGCCCGCCGCCAATCCCGCCTTCGACGTGACGCCTTCGCGCCTCGTCACCGCGCTGATCACGGAGCGCGGAATTTGCGATGCGACCCGCGAGGGACTGCTTGGCCTGTTCCCCGAAAGACGAGCCGCAGCCTGACGGACTTCATTGCGGGCGCATGCTCCAGAACACGCATCCGTCGAAGGAGATGACCGGGGAGCCCTCTCCGTCGATGCCGACGTTGCGATGGAACACCAGTCCCCAGCCCGGCCGCGAACGCGAGGGCCGCTTGTCGATCACGGTCGAGCGATATGCGATCACATCACCGGGATAGACGGGCCGCAGCCATTTCAGATCCTTGAATCCGGGCGAAGGCCCGAGCTCACCGCCAGATCGCCCCTCGCGCTCCCGCGCCGTTTCGCAGCGCAGGCGATTTGCAGCCAGCTGCTTCATCCAGGCGGCCGCGGTGTGCCAGCCGGAAGCGCACAGACCGCC
>REDO01000052.1 GCA_007693435.1 Salinarimonadaceae bacterium
TCCGGTGATGATCAAGGCCTCCGCCGGCGGCGGCGGCAAGGGCATGCGCATCGCCCATTCCTCCGACGAAGTGGCGGAAGGCTTCGCCCGCGCCAAGTCTGAGGCGGCGTCCTCCTTCGGCGACGACCGCGTCTTCGTCGAGAAGTTCATCGTCGATCCGCGACACATCGAAATTCAGGTTCTCGGCGACAAGCACGGTAACGTCGTCTGGGTCTCCGAGCGGGAATGCTCGATCCAGCGCCGCAACCAGAAGGTCATCGAGGAGGCTCCGAGCCCGCTCCTCGACGACGAGACCCGCCGCCTGATGGGCGAGCAGGCGGTCGCCCTCGCCAAGGCCGTCAACTACGATTCCGCCGGCACGGTCGAGTTCGTCGCCGGGCAGGACAAGTCCTTCTACTTCCTCGAGATGAACACCCGTTTGCAGGTGGAGCATCCCGTCACCGAGATGATCACGGGGATCGATCTCGTCGAGGAGATGATCCGCGTCGCCGCCGGCGAGAAGCTGCGCCACGCGCAAGACGACATCAAGCTGAACGGCTGGTCGGTCGAGAGCCGCATCTACGCCGAGGATCCCACGCGCGGCTTCCTGCCTTCCACGGGCCGCCTGACGACCTACCGCCCGCCGGTCGATTCCGGTATGGACGGCGTGAGCGTGCGCAACGACACCGGCGTCGTCGAAGGCGGGGAGATCTCGATCTATTACGACCCGATGATCGCCAAGCTCGTCACCCACGCTCCGACGCGCGAGCAGGCGATCGAGGCCCAGGCCCGTGCGCTGGACGCCTTCGCCATCGAAGGCATCCGCCACAACATTCCCTTCCTCTCGGCGCTGATGGCGCATCCGCGCTGGCGCGAGGCGCGTCTCTCCACCGGCTTCATCGCCGAGGAGTTCCCCGACGGCTTCTCCCCGCCGGCGCCGCAGGGGCTCGTCGCGCGCCGCATGGCGGCGGTCGGCGCGGCGATCGACCACCTCCTCAACGAGCGCAAGCGCGGTATCAGCGGCCAGCTGCGGCCGCAGGCGAGCATGCGCTTCTCCCGCGAGCGCGCCGCGATGCTCGGAGCCGAACGCCATGACGTCACGATCGATGACGCCGACGGCGCGCTCGCGGTCGTTTTCGCGGACGGGGAACGCGTTATCGTCGCGGGCGAGTGGAAGCCCGGCGATCCGGTCTGGATCGGCGAAGTCGCAGGCGAGCGCGTCGCGATGCAGGTGCACGCCATCCTGAACGGCGTGCGCCTCTCCCATGCGGGCGCCTTCGCGGATGTGCGCGTCTACACCCGCCGCGAGGCGGAGCTCGCCGCCCTGATGCCCGAGAAGAGGGTAGGCGGCGCGACCAAGCATCTGCTCTGCCCGATGCCGGGCCTCGTGCGCTCGCTCCTCGTCGCCGAGGGACAGGACGTCAAGACCGGCGAGCCGCTCGTCATCGTCGAGGCGATGAAGATGGAGAACGTGCTGCGCGCCGAGCGCGACGGCGTGATCGCGAAGATCACCGCCAGGGAAGGCGACAGCCTCGCCGTCGATGCGGTGATCCTCGAATTTGCCTGAACGCATAATTTGAAGCATCATCACCTAATCTAATTTGCGCTTGTGCAATGGCACGCTTGTGCCGCTCGCGGCTGCGCGCGCGGCTCTCCATCTCTATTGTCGATCCACACAAACGCGCCCGGCGCGTTCGCCCATCGACGAAAGGGAGGCGATCATGAGCGGCTTCGGCATCCATCACGTAACGGCAATGGCGCGCGGCGCGCGCCGGAACCTGGCGTTCCACACCGGCCTGCTCGGCCAGCGCCTCGTGAAGAAGACCGTCAATTTCGAAGATCCGGCCACGTATCACCTCTATTACGGCGACGATCTCGGCCGGCCCGGCACGGCGCTGACCTACTTCCCCTGGGAGAACGCCGCGCCCGGTCTGCGCGGCGACGGCGAGACTGCGGAGACCGCCATGCGCGTTCCCGAGGGCGCGCTCGACTTCTGGCGCGCGCGCTTCGACGCCAACGGCGTCGCTCACGAGACAGCGCGCCGCAACGGCCGCGAGGCTTTGCTGTTCGCCGATCTGGACGGGATGCGCTTCGCGCTCGTGGGCCTGCCGGGCGTCGCTGACGAGCCGGCCTGGACGAGCGAGGAGATCGGCGCGGCCGAGGCGCTTCGCGGCTTCGAGAGCGTGACGCTCGACGTGGCCGAGCCGGAGAAGACGGCGGCCATCCTGCGCGACGTGCTCGGCTTTAGCGAGGCGGGCGGCGAGGGCGGGCGGCTGCGGTTCGAGAGCGGCGCGGCGATCGGCGCGGCCGTCGAACTCGTCGCCTCGCGGCACGGGCGCAGGCCCCGGCTCGGCGCCGGCTCCGTCCACCACGTCGCCTTCCGCGCCGCCGACGACGCGACGCAGGAGGCGATGGCGCAGACGCTCTTCGACCGCTTCGGCATCGCCTCGACCGAGCAGAAGGATCGCAAATACTTCCGTTCGATCTATTTCCGCGAGCCCAACGGCGTGCTCTTCGAGATCGCGACGGACGAGCCCGGCTTCGCCATCGACGAGGCGCCCGAGGCGCTGGGCGGGGCGCTCATGCTCCCCGCCTTTCTCGAGACGCAGCGCGCGCGCATCGAGGCGGCGCTGCCGCCGCTGGACACGACACGGGGAGAAGCCGCATGACCGCTCAGATCCACGAAACCCTCGGCTTCCGGCACGCCCTCGCGCCGGGCGTCGATCCCTCCCGGGCGCCGATCCTGCTGCTCCACGGAACGGGCGGGGACGAGACGGACCTCCTGCCGCTGGGCGCGCAGGTCGCGCCCGGCACGACGCTCATTGCGCCGCGCGGAGCGGTGTCGGAGAACGGCATGCCGCGCTTCTTCCGCCGCCTCGCGGAGGGCGTCTTCGACGAGGAGGACGTCTCGCGGCGCGCCGCGGACCTCGCGCGCTTCGTGGCCGAGGCGCGCGAGGCCTACGGGCTTGCGGCGCCGATCGCGCTCGGCTTCTCGAACGGCGCCAACATCGCCGCCGCCCTGCTCTGGGAGCATCCGGACGTGCTCGCCGGCGCGGTGCTCCTGCGCGCGATGCGTCCGCTGGCGCGCGAGCCGGTCGGCGGCCTCGACGGCAAGCGCGTGCTGATCGCGAACGGCGCGGTCGACCCGCTGATCCCGGCGGATCGCTCGGCGGCTTTCGCCGCAACGCTGGAGAAGGCCGGAGCGTCGGTGACGCTCGAGATCCTGCCCGCAGGCCACGGCCTCACGCAGGCCGATCTGGCGCTCGCCTCCCGCCATCTCGCAGACGGCTGAA
>REDO01000124.1 GCA_007693435.1 Salinarimonadaceae bacterium
ACGGAGCCACAGCCGCAGAATTGAGCAGACGCTTGCGCCCGCGATCGGCGGCGCACAGGCGATTTTATCAATATACGAATTATCAGCGTTTCTGTCTTGTGGGCTCCGGGCGCGGAATCAACCCGGGATCCGGGCGGGGAATCCCGATGGAGGGCGGCGGACGGGTGGGCCGCGCGGGGGCGCCAAGCGCATCGCCTGTCTCTGTCGACCTGCGACTGGCGGACCTGCCGCCCAGCGCGTTTCAGCTGCACGTGAGGCATTTTGCGTAGAGCGATTTCGTCGCGATTCATTTGACTGCACGCTAGTTAAAATCCCTCAATTTTACTCTCAATCTACGCTACAATACGCAAATTGCCTGACAGGACGCCAGATTCCGCCCCTTAACTATTGAGGATCTCGATGTTAATCATTTCACATAACATCTACCTGAAAACCGATGTAGACGAAATTGCGATCGAAATCAGGCTCTACCAGCCTGAGAAACATAATACGGCATGGATATGTCGGTATGAGGTCGACTGGCCAGAAGGATCACGAACATTTCGGTCGAGCGGGTTCGACGCGCTCCAGGCGCTCGTCCTCGCGCTCCAGATGATCGGCGCTGAAATCTATTCGAGTTCGTATCATCGCGCGGGACGCTTGCGGGCCTACGACAACGAAAAGGGCTATGGTTTCCCTGTGGCGTCGTCGCTGCGCGATCTCCTCGTCGGCGTGGACAAGATCGCCATGTAATCGCCGTTGATCGCAGACGGGAACCCGTCAACCGCTAATCGAATCCGGGCTATCCTGCTCTCCAGCCGGCGTCAACGCTCCTGCCCCGGAGATCGCCTCATCGTCGCTCAGTTCGGGACGCGCGTGCGGCCCCGCAGCCGGCATTCTCCCCGGCTTCTTCGCGACTTCCGCCCCGGGCTCGCCGCCCGGCGTCTTTTCCGAGTCCGAGGAGCGGCCGGTAGGGGCCCCGCCCGTATTCTCATCGTGTCCACTCATCGTGACACCCTTCCAAGCTCGAAGGTCACACAGCGAATAAGCCGTTGCGGAAGGGAAATCCGCAGCCGGAGCGCCGGGCGTGGCTATCAAGGCCCGCCGGCCATCGAGCCGATGATCGCCATCGCGAGAGCATCGAGATCGAGCTCTCCGTTGACAATGATGCGATCATCCTCGGCCTCAACCTGCAGGGTCGAGGGGCTGGCTTCAGCCTGCCGTGTGAGTTCCACCATGATCGCTTCCCGCACCAAGTCCTCATTCATCTGTTCTGCTCCCGCGTACTCAATCGCCGGCCTGATCAACCAACGAGAGCGAAAGGGCGATGGTTCCGAGACAGACGCACCAAATGACGGCGACCGCTTCCCGCGGGTTCCGTGAGCCTGCCCGTTCCGAATTGTCTTGTTAGCTGGCGGAGAGGGGGCCCGCCATAGTCGGAACCGAACCCTTCCGTTATCGTCCGCGAAGTCCTTGCCACAAATCCTTTTCTCATATTGTCTTGTCCGTCATGATCCGCCTTGATACGGTAAGAGCCGCGCTGCGGTGGGGGAATGATTGGGGGAAGTATATGAAGGGGATAATTGGGGGAAGCGGCGCTGGCGACGCTGGGCCCCGCAAGCCCCGGCTCACGGCTGCTTTGGTTCGCAACGTCGGGCCGGGCAAGTACCATGATGGCGGCGGAACCGGGCTCTTCCTCCGCGTCGATCCATCAAGCGCACGTTTCTGGATTCAGCGCATCGTAATACGGGGCAAGCGACGTGAAATCGGGCTGGGCAGCTTCCCGCTCGTGTCGCTTGCCGAAGCGCGCGAAGCCGCGCTGGAAAACAAGCGCCTCGTATACAAGGGCGGCGACCCCTTGTTCGAGCGACGGCAGGCGCGCGCGGCGCTGAGCTTCGTGGACGCGGTGGAACGATATCTGGCCGCGAAGCTGCACGAATTCCGAAACGAGAAGCACCGGAAGCAATGGCGGGCGACGCTCGACACGTATGCGCGCCCGGTGCTGGGGCACATGCCGGTGCCGGCAATCGAGGTGCACGACGTGCTGCGCGTTCTGGAACCCATCTGGAAGACAAAAACTGAGACTGCTTCGCGCCTGCGGGGCCGCATCGAGAGTGTGCTTTCTTGGGCGACGGTGGCCGGATATCGGCAAGGGCCCAACCCCGCGCGGTGGAAGGGCAACCTGTCTGAACTGTTGCCGAAGGCCGCGAAGGTGGCGAAGGGGGAGAACCACCCCGCGCTGGCGCTTGCCGACGCGTCTCGTTGGTGGACCGAACTGCGCGCCCGTGAAGGCATGGCGGCACGGGCGCTCGAATTCCTCACCCTGACCGCCGCGCGCTCGGGGGAAGTCCGGGGCATGACCTGGGATGAAGTCGACTTCGGGGGCGCGGACAAAATTGACAAAACCGACAGAACCCCGGCCGCGATTTGGACGGTTCCGGCTTCGCGCATGAAGGCCGAACGCGAGCACCGCGTGCCGCTTACGGCGGAAGCGGTGGCCATCCTCGAAAGCTTGCCCCGGCTGGAAGGCTGCCCCTACGTGTTCTTCGCGCCGCGCGGGGGGCAGTTGTCGGACATGAGCCTTTCAGCCGTCATGCGGCGGATGCAGGAAGCCGAAGAGAAGGCGGGGCACAAGGGCTTTCTCGACCCCCGGAACAAGCGCCCTGCTGTGCCGCACGGGTTGCGCTCGACCTTCCGGCAATGGGCGGCCGAACGAGGCTTTCCCCGCGACATGGCCGAACTCGCGCTGGCCCATCACGTTGGAACAGAAGTCGAGCGCGCCTATCAGCGTTCGGACATGCTCGAACGGCGGCGCGCCATGATGGCGGCGTGGGCGGTGTTCCTGCGCGGGAATGAAGTAGATCGCAATGTCGTTCAACTTCTGCGGGAGGCGATTTGATGACGGACCGGGCGGTACTGGCTCCGATGTCTTCGAAAACCGTAGCGCATGATTGAAATTTGGGCATCGTATGTTGCTGCTCGGCGAGGCGAACCTGCTTTGCGGAGGATTTTCAGCTGATGCGGGTAGAATGTAAGCTTGGCAGAATGACTCGACCGCGCCGTGTCTCTCTGCCATCGTCCAACCTCTTCCACTGTCCTCTGGTTGTTGCAACATGATCAAGCGAGAAAAATGTTGGCTCTGGGTCGATAGCGGAGGTGACGAGTTGCACCGCATAGGCTCTTGGGTATGGACAGGCGATGAGCCGCCCCGCGCTAGCAGACCGTTGAAGAAGTCACACTCGCTCGCATACGAAGCCTGAATCCTCGCCTTTGTGGATGTAGACGT
>REDO01000076.1 GCA_007693435.1 Salinarimonadaceae bacterium
TTGCTCACGATCGACCGCCGCCGCCAGCCCGGAAATCTGCTCGATGGCGACATCGATCTTCGTAGCGGTCGCAGAAAGGTTTTCCGTCAGCGTCGCGGCGTTGGCGATAACCTGCGAGACGTTTTCACGGTTTTCCGCAAGGGTCTGAGAAAAGGCCTCGACGTTTGAAATCGTTGCGTTGATCCGTTCCGCGTCCACAGCGCGAATGGCGGCCGAGACGTCGTCCAAAGTCGCCTCTATCTGCAACGAGGCGGCGTTCAGGCGGCCGGTCATCGCGGTGGCGTTGGCGAAAATCTGGTCGATCTGCCCGCGAGTGTCGGCCAGCGTCTGGGTGAAGCTCTCGACGTTGCGCACCGTCGCCGCGACCGTCTCGGGATCGACGGCGGAGACGATGGCGTTGGTGCTGCGCGAAAGTTCGTCGAGCGTATCGGCGAGCGGCGCGATGCGCTCGGCCGCATTGCCGACCTGCTCCAGGAAGCTGTCGATCGCAGGCGCGTTGTCGCTTAATGCGCGCGAGAATTTCTCGACATTGGAGACCGTCGCCGTGATCGTCTCGATATTCTCATCAACGAGGCGATTGACGCGTTCCAGCGTCTCGGAGGCCGAGCGCGCTATTTCCTGACCGGTGCGCATCAGGTCCTGAAAATCGGATGGCTCCGCGACGATTGTCGGCGTCGGCGCGCCCGGCTCGGCCGCGAGGGCCGGCGCCGCCGAAGAGCCGCCGGTCAGCGAGACGACCGCGATGCCGGTCAACCCCTGGTATTCGAGACGCGCGCGTGTGTCGGCCCGGACGGGCGTGTTCGCGTCGATCACGATTCGGGCGATCACCGTGCTCGGGTCCTGCGGATCAAGGCGCAGTTCCGCCACTTCGCCGACGCGCAAACCATTGAAGCTGACCGACGAGCCGCGCGAGAGGCCGGCCACGGAATCCCGGAACAGGATCTGGACTTGAAGCCTGTCCTGGCCCTTCTCGCTGACTGCGAACCAATAGACGAAGAGAAACCCGCCCGCGACGACGAATAGGGTGAACAGGCCGATCAGAGCGTAATTCGCCCGGGTCTCCATACGCGTCAGACTCCCTCTCAGTCAGCAGCCGCAACAGCGCGCGAGCGCTTGCCGTGAAAATACGAGCGGACCCAAGGATGCTCTGATGCAACCATGTTCTCGATAGGGCCAGCCGCCACGATCCTGCCCTCGGCGAGCGCCGCGACGCGGTCGCAGACGCTGTAGAGGCTGTCGAGGTCGTGGGTCACCATATAGACCGTGAGCCCCAAAGTCCGTTGCAATGTTGCAATGAGTTCGTCGAAATCGGCCGCGCCGATGGGGTCGAGGCCGGATGTCGGCTCATCAAGAAACACGATTTCGGGATCGAGCGCGAGTGCGCGAGCGAGCGAGGCCCGCTTGATCATGCCGCCTGAAAGCTCCGACGGGAATTTATCGGCGGCGTCGGGTTTCAGGCCGACCATCCCGATCTTGAGCATCGCCAGATCGTCCATCAGCCCGACCGGCAAGTCGAGATGCTCGCGCATCGGCACCTGGATATTCTGCTTGACCGTCAAGGAGGAGAACAGCGCGCCCTGCTGGAAGAGAACGCCCCAGCGCCGCTCGACGGCGCGGCGCTCGTCGACGCTCAGACCGGAACGATCGTGGCCGAACACCTCGATGACGCCGGCCCGTATCGGCAGGAGGCCGAGGATAGCGCGCGTGAGCACCGATTTGCCCGTGCCCGAACCGCCGACGAAGCCGAGGATCTCGCCGCGATAAACGTCGAGATCGAGGTCCTTCATCAGCGTCTTAGTGCCGAAGCCGATCTCCAGACCGCGCACGCGGATCAGCGCCTCGCGCTCGGGGGCCGCAGTCTTTCCGCCTTCGCCAACGAGCTTCGAGTCCATCCTCACCCCTCAGTAGTCAATCGCCGCGAAGAAGACGGCGAACAAGCCGTCCATCACGATGACGACAAAGATGGATTTCACCACCGAAGTCGTGACCTGCCGACCAAGCGATTCCGCCGAGCCCTTGACCGCCATGCCCTCGACGCAGGCGATCACGCCGATAACGATCGCCATAAATGGAGCCTTTATGAGACCGACGAAAAACGTATTGAGCGCGATGCCGTCCTTGAGACGGCTGAGAAACACGTCCGGGGTGATCCCGCCATATATCCAGGACACGACCAGCGCTCCGAAGATCGCCGCCATCGACGCGAGGAAGGTGAGCAGGGGCAGGCTGATCACGAGCGCGAGAATGCGCGGCACGATCAGAACTTCCACCGGATCGAGCCCCATGACCCGGATCGCGTCGATCTCCTCGCGCATCTTCATCGAACCGATCTCGGCGGTGAAGGCGGAGCCCGATCGGCCGGCGACCATGATCGCGGTCAGGAGCACGCCCAGTTCGCGCAGAACGAGAATGCCGACGAGATCGACGACGAAGCTCGTCGCGCCAAAGCGCTGGAGCTGGAAGATGCCCTGCTGGGAAATAATGGCGCCCACGAGGAACGACATCAGCATGATGATGGGAGCGCCCTTGAAGGCGATTTGCTCGATCTGGTTGACGAGCGCCGTAACGCGGAACCTTCCCGGATGCAGCGCCAGCCGCCCCAGCGCAGCGATGACCTGCCCCAGAAAAGCGACGCCGGCGACAAGATCGCGCCCGCTCTCGATCATCGTGCGGCCCACATCGGCGAGCATGTCGACGAAGCGCGAACGATGCTGGGGCGGCGGCGGCGGCGCGTAGTGGTTCGTCACCTCGCGCAGGAGAATGCGATGCTCGTCGCGCTCGCCGACAAACGCCACTTCCCGGCCCGCCTTCTCAAGCCTGCCCTTGAAATTCGAGAGAAGCAGCGCGCCTGCAGTGTCAAAGGCGCCGACGCCCGAAACATCGATCCTGATGGTCTCGCCCTCGCCCGCCGATTCCAGGCCGCGCTCCGTGGCGGCCAGCGCCAGAACGGCGCTCGCGGCGATCCAGTCGCCGGTCGCCAGCAACGAGCCGTCGGGACCCGCCGTGAGGTCAGGATCACGACTTCCCGCCTCGTCCGTGAACGCGCGCGTCTGCACGGTTAAATTGCCTCTCCGTCTGGCCAAGCAGAAATTTGGTGATAGCCTGCCGCGCCGCGATGAGTCGAGGCCATACGGCTTTGAATGACGAGAGGAATTTATGAAACGCAAGCTCGAGGTCGTGATCGAGAGTTTTCCGATCGCCGGTACGTTCACTATTTCGCGGGGTTCCCGCACCGAAGCGGTGGTCGTCACCGCCATCATCCGCGAGGGAGCGTTCGTTGGTCGCGGAGAATGCGTGCCCTACAAGCGCTATGGCGAGACTGTCGAGGGCGTCGCGCAGTCCATCGAGCTGGCGCGCGCGCTCGTGGAGGCTGGCGGCGGTCGGGCCGAATTGCAGGACGCCCTGCCCCCGGGCGCCGCGCGTAACGCGGTCGATTGCGCGCTTTGGGACCTCGAGGCCAAGATAAGCGGTGTTCCCGCGCATGTCAGCGCCGGCGTGGACCGCATTCCGCCAGCGACGACCGCCTTCACGATCAGCCTGGACAACGCCGACGCGATGGGCGCGGCGGCCGCGAAAGCCGTGTCGCGCCCGATTCTCAAGGTCAAACTCGGGTCGCCCGAAGGCGATCTGGCGCGTATCGCGGCCGTGCGCGCGGCTGCGCCGAACGCAACGTTGATCGCCGACGCCAACGAGGGCTGGCCGCCCGAAGACGCGGCCCGGTACATCGACGCCTGCGCCGATGCCGGCTTCGCGCTCGTCGAGCAGCCCGTTCACGCCGATCACGACGAGGCGCTGCGCGGAGTCTCCAGGCGCGTGCCGCTGTGCGGCGACGAAAGCGCGCACGACCGCAGCAGCCTGCCGCGCCTCGTCGGACTGTACGATCTCGTCAACATCAAGCTCGACAAGACGGGCGGCTTGACCGAGGCGCTCGCCATGGCGAAGGACGCGCAGGAGCGAGGCTTCGGCCTGTTCGTCGGCTGCATGCTGGGCACTTCGCTGGCGATGGCTCCGGCGACGCTGCTGACGCCGCGGGCGCGGTTCGTCGATCTCGACGGGCCGCTCTGGCTGGCGCGCGACCGCGAGACGCCGCTGCGCTACGCCGACGGGCTCGTTCACCCGCCGGAGCGGGCTCTCTGGGGCTGACGCTACCCCGGACGCCCCATCAAGGATCGCGCCCTCAGCGCGCACAACGCGCCGGCCAGTGCGAGCGGCGTCATCGCGAGAAAGACGAGCGGCCCGGCTTCGGGATAGATGCGGCCGCTCGCCACCGTCGCCAGCGCCATGGCCAGCGCCGTCGACGCGGCGAATACCCCCTGCGCCTTGCCTCGACCGCCAGGCGGGGCGAGCGCGGCGAGAGCAGCCATCATTCCAAGATGCGTCGCGCCGAAGCTCAGACCATGCAGCGCCTGTATCAGCAGCGTCGCCGCGAGCCCGGGCGCGAAGGCGAGCGCTGCGAAACGGATCGCCGCTCCCGCCGCGCCGGCGACGATCAGCATCACCGCGCGCGCTTCACCCGACGCGAACCGGCCGACGAGCCAGAAAAGCAAGATTTCGGCGACCACCCCCAGCGCCCAGAAAACGCCGATCGCCGCCTCGGAAAACCCTTGCCCCCGCCAGGCGATCGATCCGAAAGCGTAGAGCGCGCCGTGGCTTGCCTGTATGGCCGCGCCGGCGGCGATCAGCCAGAGCAGCGCGCGCGGAGCGGCCGCTGGCGCCGGAGCCGCTTCGGCGACTTGGCGGCGCATTGGGGGGAGCGCGAGCGATGCGAGGGCGCCGACGGCCGCCAGCGCCGCCATCGCGATCACCGCCGCATCGACCGGCGCGCCGGAAAGCAAGGCGCCGCCTCCCAGAGAGCAGGCGAGAAAGCCGAGCGATCCCCAGATGCGGATCCCCCCGTAGCTGAGCCTGCCGTCGGCGCGAACCGCCTCGTTGGCGAGCAGATCGGCAGTGGGAACGAGCGGCGCCTGCGCGATGGCGATCAGAACCACGACGAGCCCGATCGCGATCGCCCCCTGCATGCCGAGGATGATCAGAAACAGCGCGACGAGCGCCCCTTGCGCAAGCGCAAGCAACAGGCGCGGGTCGAGCCCCCGCTCGGTCAGGCCGAGCAGCGGAGCGGTGACGACAACGCGCGCGACGATGGGAGCGGCGAGAATCCAGCCGATTGTCGCAGGGGCGAGTCCGCGCGATTCCAACCAGATCGGAAAGAACGGCATGTAGAGCCCGATCACCGCAAAGATCGCGGCGTTCAGGAAAGAAAGCCGGAACCTGGGGCCGACAGTCATCGTCGCGCCTCCTGACGCTCAAGCGACACCATCGCCCTTCGGACAACCCTTGTTCGTCAAGGAAAAAGTACGGTCTTAACAACTGGGAAAGGAATCATCCCGCCTTATAATTCCGACGCTTTTTCCATGATCTGATGATTCGAAACAACTGGCGGCGTGGGCAATGAGCGAGTCTAAATCCCTGACCACCATCGAGCAGGCAGACTACGAAGCCATCGAAGGCGCCGTGATGGAGACATCGCGCGGGCGCTGGTTCCTCGCGGAGTACGCGCGCCGCAACCGCAATGCCGACACGCGTGTTCTGCTCGACGCGATCGAGCGTATCGAGGCTGCGGTCGAGCGGGATCGCGAGACGCACGAAAAAGATCGTCTCCGCATCGATCTCATGGAGATGGCGCGCGCCATCTCGCGCACCAAGACCGAAATCGCGTCCATCCGCCCCCATCAGGTCGAAAACAGCGAACTTACCGTCGCCTCCGAACAGCTCGACGCGATCGTGCGTACGACCGAACGCGCCACATCCGACATCCTCGAGGCCGCCGAACAGGTTCAGGAGGCCGCCTGGACCCTGCGCGAGACCGGAGCCGACGAGGCGATCTGCGACGAGCTCGACCGTCGCGCGACCGATATCTACACCGCCTGCTCCTTCCAGGACCTCACCGCCCAGCGCACGAGCCGCATCGTGCAAACGCTGCGCTACCTCGAAGAGCGCATCAACGCGATGATCGACATCTGGGGTTCTCCCGCCGAGGAAGACGCCGCGACTGACGATACGAGACGCAATCTCGCGGAGAGCCTCGACGACTTCAACGGGCTCTGCCAGACTGCCATCGACGACGTGATCCTCGATGACGTTGCGGCCTCGGCCGAAACCTATTTCCTGAACGATCCGCCGTCCTCCGACCCGATGCCGTTCGAGTCCGTTGATTCCGACAGGGAAATCGGCGTGTTTCAGTCGTCGGAGCCGGACGACGCGCCGGCCGCCGCTAGCGCGGACGATGTCGAAACCGGAGTTGATTTTCTCATTGATGATGACGACGACGGCTTAGCCGTCGCCTCCGTGGAAAATGCGCCGGGCCCCCTGCCGGAACTCGACGCGCTCGACGCGAGCGAGAAACTGCGTCGCTTCTCCTGAACGGCTTCAGGCGGCCTCGCGGCCGGTATCCGTCGCAGGACCGTCCGCGCTGCGGATATTGCCGAAGAATTGGCTCGCACTCTCCAGCCAGCTGAATTTTTCCGCATGGGCGCGGCAGGCGTCCCTGTCGCAATCGAGCGCGGCGAGAGCGGCCGAGCGCAGATCGTGATCGAGCACGCCGCATCCCGTCCCGCCGACGATGTCGAGCGGTCCGGTCACCGGATACGCCGCCACCGGCACGCCGCTCGCCAGGGCCTCCAGCAGCACGAGACCGAACGTATCGGTCAGGCTCGGAAACACGAAAGCGTCGGCGCTGGCGTAAACGCTCGCCAGCCTTTCTCCGGACAACGAGCCCAGGAACACGGCGCTCGGGTCGATCTTCTTGAGGTCCTGACGCGCAGGCCCGTCGCCGACCACCACCTTCGTTCCTGGCAGGTCGAGAGCGAGGAAGGCTGCGATGTTCTTCTCGACGGACAGGCGCGACACCGTCAGGAAAATGGGCCCCGGAACATCGAGAACGCGCTCGGTCCGAGGGCGGAACAAGTCGGTGTCGACGCCGCGCGACCAGCGCATGATCCCGCGAAAGCCGATATTAGACAATTCGAGCTCGAGCGACGGCGTCGCGACCATCACGCCGCTGCCGGCGTTATGGAAGCGCCGGATGAGCGCGTAGGTCCATTGCGGCCGGATCGGCGCACGCGCCGCGAGATATTCCGGAAACCGGGTATGGTAGCTCGTCGTGAACGGGATGCCGCGCGACAGGCAGACGGAGCGCGTCGCGAAGCCGATCGGCCCCTCGGTCGCGATGTGGATATGCGTCGGCTCCATCCTGTCGATCATGCGCGCGATGCGGCGCGGATAGGTCAGCGACAGGCGGATCTCCGGGTAGGTCGGCATTGGCACGGACAGGAAGTCGAGCGGCGTGATGAACACCGCCTCCGCGCCGAAAGCGCCGGCGTGCTTGGCCATTTCCTCCAGCGAGCGCACAACGCCGTTGACCTGGGGTTTCCAGGCGTCCGTGGCGATCAGCAAACGCATCAGGCGACCTCCCGCTCGGGAAGAGGTGGAAGTGACGAAGGCGCGTTCGGCGGCGGAAGGCGAAGGCGCTGCGACGCCTTGCGCTCGTCAACCCAGCGAATCAACTCCATCCGACCATCGTAGTTCTCGACGATCGCCGTGCAGGACTCCACCCAATCGCACGTGTTGAGATACGTAATCCCCTGAATTTCGCGCATTGCGGCATGATGGATATGACCGCACACGACCCCGTCCGCGCCGTGACGGCGCGCCTCGGAGACGAGGAAATCCTCGAACCGGCTGATAAAGTTCACAGCGTTCTTAACCTTGCCCTTGGCCCATGCGGAGAGTGACCAGTAGGTCAGACCCATTCGCCGGCGAACGATATTGACATATGTATTCAAAAACAGCGCCGCCGAATAGGCCCAATCGCCAAGATAGGCCAACCTTCGCGCATGCTTGACGACGATATCGAACTCGTCGCCATGAATGACGAGCAGTCGTCTGCCGTCAGCCGTCTCGTGCAGCGCCCGCTCGCAGATCTCGATGCCGCCGAAAGCGCCGCCTGCGTAGTCGCGCAGGAACTCGTCGTGGTTGCCGGGAACGTAGATCAGGCGTGCGCCCTTGCGGACCTTGCGCAACAGTTTCTGTACAACATCGTTGTGCGTCTGCGGCCAGTACCAGCCCGATTTGAGCTTCCAGCCGTCCACGATGTCGCCGACGAGATAGATGATGTCGGCGTCGATCCGACGCAGAAAGTCGAGCAGGAGTTCGGCCTGGCAATCGCGTGTGCCGAGATGCAGGTCGGACAAGAACAGCGTGCGGACGCGGCGTCGGTCGTATTCCTTCGGCAAGACCGCCCCCCGTGAATCGTCGAGTGTCTTCTAGCCGACGCGCGATATCAGTTTGATGACAGGGGCGCTTCAGGTTCGTGGCCCTTGATCAGGGCCATGCGCGCAGCGCAGACCTGCCGATGCGACGCGCCCTCTTCTTCGCGACGCGAAGCCGTGGTTCATTGTCGAACCGAAAATCGACAAAGCTCCCCACCCGTGCAGCCCTTCGTCGGCATCGCTTTCAGAATCGCCTCGGCGCTCGCCTTCACGATGATGGCGACGTCGATCAAGTATGTCAGCGTGCGCTACCCTGTCGGGCAGATCGTCTTCTTCCGCTCCTTCTTCGCCCTCATTCCGCTGCTGGTCTGGCTCGCCTGGAGCGACCACATCGTCAACGCCTTGCGGACGCACAACCTGCGCGGCCACGTCCTGCGCAGCGTGATCAATGCGACGGGCATGATCTGCGGCTTCATGGCGCTCGCCTACCTGCCATTGTCGGACGCCATCGCGATCGGATACGCCTCCCCGCTGATCGTCGTCGCCCTCGCGGCGATCATCCTGAAGGAGACCGTGCGCGCCTATCGCTGGAGCGCGGTCGGCGTCGGTTTCGCCGGCGTGATTTTGATGGTGACGCCGCAATTTGGCGTCGTTTCGCCGGAACTGGCCGACGCGAGCCGCGCCACCGGGGCCATGCTCGCGATCGCGGCTGCTTTCTTCAGCGCCATCGGCGCAATCCAGGTGCGGCGACTGACGGAGACCGAGCGCACGGGCGCCATCGTCTTCTACTTCTCGATGATCACGACGCTGATCGGCCTCGCCAGCGCGCTGCTCGGCTGGAATATGCCCGACGCGACGGACTTCGCCATTCTCGTCTTCGCCGGCTTCTGCGGCGGGATCGGGCAGATCCTGCTCACGCAAAGCTACCGCTACGGCGACGCGTCGCTGATCGCGCCGTTCGAATACACGTCGATGATCTGGGCGGTCGCGTTCGGCTGGATCGTCTTCGACCAGTTGCCGGAATCAGCCGTGATCGGCGGAGCGGCGATCGTCATCAGCGCGGGCGTCTTCGTCATATGGCGCGAGCACCAGCTTGGCATCGCGCGGCGCAACGCGCTCGAAATCGCCGCCAAGCGCAGCCTGTGAGACCCCTCAGCGCCCCTTGTCGTAGGGATTCTCGCCCGTCCGCAACGAATAGCGGATCGGCGCGCCCGGCAGATCGAAAGCCTCGCGCAATCCGTTCACGAGGTACCGCGTGTAGGATTTCGGCAGCGCGTTCAACTGGTTGCCGAAGAAAGCGAAATGCGGCGGGCGCGCCTTGACCTGCGTCACGTAGCGGATCTTGATGCGCCGACCGGAGACCGCCGGCGGCGGGTTGGCGTCGAGCGCCCCGGCGAGCCATTGGTTGAGCCGCGCGGTCGGGATGCGCGTGTTCCAGACCTTGTAGGCCCTGAACACCGCCGCCATCAGAGCGTCGAGGCCGTCGCCTGCAAGCCCCGAAAGGGGCACGATCTCGCAGCCCTTGACCTGCGGCAGAAGGCGAAGGGCTTCCTCGCGCAGTTCCTTGAGCAGCCCCTGCTTGTCGGCGACGAGATCCCACTTGTTGAGGCCGATGACCAGCGCCCTGCCCTCGCGCTCGATCAGATCGACGATCGTCAGGTCCTGTTTCTCGAACGGAATTGTGGCGTCGAGAAGCACCACCACGACATCGGCGAAGCGCATGGCGCGCACGCCGTCGGACGCCGCGAGCTTTTCGAGCTTGTCGTCGATGCGGGCGCGCTTGCGAAGGCCCGCCGTGTCGATGAGTTTGGCGGCGCGGCCCCGCCAGGTCCAGTCAACCGTGATGGCGTCGCGGGTGATGCCCGCCTCCGGCCCCGTGAGCATGCGCTCCGCGCCGAGCAGGCGGTTGACCAACGTGGACTTGCCGGCGTTCGGTCGCCCGAGGATCGCGATCCGCACGGGATCGTCGGAATCCGTCTCGACGACTTCTTCGTCCACGGCACCGTCATCGGCTTCGGCCGAGGCGACGTCCTCCTCGTTCGCGCCCTCTTCCAGCTCCTCCTCGTCTTCCTCGACGGCGTCGGGCATTTGCGTAAGGAGCATGTCGTAGAGATCGCCCAGCCCGATCCCATGCTCGGCCGAAAAGGCGATGGGGTCGCCGAGGCCCAAGGAGAAGGCGTCATAGACATTGGCGATGCCGGCCGCGCTCTCGGCCTTGTTGGCGAGCAGGATCACGGGCCTTCCCGACTTGCGCACGAGCTCCGCGAAAGGCGCGTCGGCCGGCAGCACGCCGGTGCGTGCGTCGATGACGAAAAGCACGAGATCCGAAGCGTCGATCGCAGCCTCGGTCTGCGCCCGCATGCGCCCGAGCAGCGATCCGGCGTCGGCCTCCTCGAGCCCGGCCGTGTCCACGATCCGGAATCGAAGGTCGGCGAGGCGCGCATCGCCCTCGCGCCGGTCGCGCGTGACGCCGGGCTTGTCGTCGACCAGCGCCAGCCGTTTGCCCACGAGCCGATTGAACAGCGTGGACTTGCCGACGTTCGGACGGCCGACAATGGCGACGGTCGGCTTGGGCATGGTTCTGGACTTGGGCGTCATGGCTTCAAGCCCTTCCGGCCCTTCAACGAGACGCTTCGAGCGGGCCGGCCGCCACCAGCGACGAATAAACCTCGAGCCGCCCGCGCAGCGCCTGAGGCGTCTCGGGATCGGCCGCGATCTGGTCGAACCATTCGCCGGCGCGGTCGTAGTCGCCGCGACGCAGCGCGATCAGGCCAAGCGCTTCACGCGCCGTGTGGCGGAAGGCGCCGGTAGGCGTCGCCAGGCTCTGAAGGGAGGTTGCGGCGGCGTCGGGCTCCAGGTCCATTCGCAGGAGCGCGCCGCGCAGCCGCGCGAGGTCGCGCAGGGCTCCCGGAACGGCGGAATCGTTTGCCAGCGCGTCGTATTCCCGGGCGCCCGCCAACGGATCCGCGTCGCCGATATTCGCGGCGAGACGGAACCGGGCGAGCACCGCGTAGCCGGACGCGCCTCCCGAGGCGAGTTGTTCGAGGGCTTCGCGTCCGCCGGCGCGATCGCCGCGCTCGAGCATGCGCCCGGCCTCATAGAACTGGGCCGCAGCCTGCTGGGTACGGCTCGTCTCGATATATTCCCAGTAGCGCCAGCCGCCGACGGCGACCACGAGAATGATCGCGGCGGCCACCACAAGGCCGCCCCAACGCTTCCAGATTTGCGTCGCCTTGTCGCGGCGAAGCTCATCGTCGACTTCGCGAAAAAACTCGTTCATGTCCCGATCCGGTCCCGGAGGCGCCAGTGCGCCTCACATACTCAATGTCGTCGAAGGGGTCGCCTAGCACAGCCGCCGGCCCAAGGCGAGAGAGAAGGCGAGCGCCGAAGGTGAGCTTGGCAAGTCAGGCCTTGCGCTCTGGATAGGTGTGCTCCGGCGCCGGGAAGGCTCGCGCCCGCACGTCGTCGGCGTAGGATTGTGCGGCCTGCGTGGCGGCGGCGCCAAGCTCGGCGTAGCGTCGCACGAATTTCGGCGTGCGGTCCGTCAGTCCGAGAAGGTCGTCGATCACGAGGATCTGGCCGTCGCAGGCGGGCGAGGCTCCGATGCCGATGGTCGGGATCGAAACGGACTGCGTGATCTCCCGCGCCAGCGGTTCGGCCACGGCCTCGACGACGACCGCGAAGGCGCCCGCATCCGCGACAGCGCGCGCGTCAGCGACGAAACCCGGCCAGCTCTCGCGATCGCGACCCTGCGCGCGGAAGGAGCCGAGCGCGTTGATCGCCTGCGGAGTGAGGCCGATATGCGCCAGCACGGGAACCCCGCGCTGCGTGAGAAAGCGGATCGTTTCCGCCATATAGGCCCCGCCCTCCAGCTTGACCGCGCCGCAGCCCGTCTCCTTGAGAACGCGCGCGGCCGAGCGGAATGCCTGTTGCGGGCTTTCCTCGTAGGAGCCGAAGGGCATGTCGACGACCACGAGCGCGCGCCTTGATCCGCGCATCACCGCCTGTCCCTGCGCGATCATGGTCTCCAGCGGGACCGGCACCGTCGACTCGAAGCCCTGCATGACCATGCCTAGCGAGTCGCCCACGAGCAGAAAATCGCAGACCCCATCAATGAGGCGCGCCATCTGCGCGGTGTAGGCGGTGAGCGAGACGATAGGCTCGCCGCCCTTGCGCGCTCGCAGGTCGGGGGCCGTGAGGCGGCGGACTTGTGCTTGGACGGACACGGCTGTTTCCTCAGGCCCGCGCGAAGACGGGCACGCCGATGAGCACCATATGGAGCCAGAACGCGAAGGCGAGCCAGGCGACGACGCCGATCCCGACGGCGATGGCGTCGTACTTCGCCTGAGGCTCGGCGATAACCACAGAATCGCCGGCGCGGCGCTTGGCGCTGATGCGCCCCAAAACCGCCCAGGTGAGAAATGTTCCGAAGAGCAGGATCGAGCCGAGATCGCCGTTGGCGAGAAGATGCGCGAAAGCCCAGATCTTCACGACCGCGAACATCGGATGCTTCGCCCGGGCCTTGATGTGGCCCGGCAGGTAGGCGGCGGGTAGAAGAATAAACGCGAAGAGGACGAGAAGCGCCGCGAGATGCTGCGTCCATATCGGCGGATACCAGATCGGGATCATCCCGCTCGCGCGGTACTCCCCGAAACCGATCCAGATAAGCGCAATGCCAATGAGCGCGCCGATGGAGTAGAGCGCCTTGTAACCGGTCTCCCCGAACCGCGCGATGGCCGCGGCGCGGGGCTCGCGCATCATCGTGAAGGCGTGAACGCCGATGAATACGACCAAGCCCAGAATGAGAATCGCCATCGCAGCCTCCGGAACCGACGCTACGCTTCTAACCCGGAGAGACCGCGATGGCGAAGCCAAATCGCGCGCGGCGGTATTGCCGCCGGCGCGCGATACGGCGGGCGTCACATGGCCGGGAGTAGGGCGATGTCCCGCACGGGCATGTCCGCGCCCTTGACCCTGCCGAGAGCGGTGGCGGCGCCCGACGAGAGATCAATCGTGAAGAGGGTGTCGTCAGCCATGAGATAGGCCGTGTTCATACCCTCTCCAGTCGAGAGGATGTCGAAGGCGAAGGTCTGCGCGTCGACGCCGATCGGGCCGATCGTATTGATGACGCCGTCGTTGGGAGGGGACTGCAGCACGAGGACGCCGGCGCCGGCGTCGATATTGTAGAGATCCGTCGAACCGGGGCGGCCGATCGAATTGGTGTAGGCGCCGGCAACGACCATCGGCTCCATTTCCGCGCCGGGGTCGCCGGCGGCGTATTCGTGACTTCCGTCGATCGCGACTTCGCCCGTATCGACGTTGACCCTCAGGCTGACGCCGTCCGAGCCCATGAGACGCAGCCGGTCGGCGGCCGGGTTGAAGTCGACCGTAGCGATCACGCCTTCGGCAAGCGTCGTCTCGAGGGTCGACGTCTTCTTCGCCGCGCCCGTGTCGACGTCGATCATCACGACAGAGCCGTCGGATACGACGCCGTAGAGGATATTGTCGGCGGGACGGACGTCGATGCCGAGCAGGCTGCCCGAAAAGCCGGTGACTTCTACCGAGCCCGTCACCTGGAGGGCGCCGGCGTCGACGATGGCGAGCGTGCGCTCGCCGACGAGCGCCACGACGGTCTGCGCGCTGGCGGGAGCTGCGAAAGCCGTCCCGGCGAGAATGACTCCGGAAAGAAGGATGCGCTTCATCTGATTTATCTCCATGTTGAGACGGAGCCGATGTCGACTCCATCGGAGGCGGAGCTTCGATCCGGACCTCCGGGCTCACGAGGAGCAGTTACGAAGCGTCGGCGAGAAAGTTTCGCGCCGGACGAATTTTTCGTGTGCGCCGTATGCGGCGTGACTTTCGCGCCGGGCGCCCTACCCTAAAGAGCGGAGCAACCAGAAGGCGGCGCCGAGAGCACATGACCATTCACGTCGAGGCTTCACGGGAAACCGAATTGGCGGACACGCTCGCCGCTGTCGCAGAGGGCGACATCGACGCCTATCGACGCCTGTACGAGCGCACCTGCGCCAAGCTGTTCGCCATCGTGCGCGGCGTTCTGCGCGACGAGGCGACGGCCGAGGAAGTCCTTCAGGAAGTCTATCTGCGCATCTGGCGCAACGCCGCATCGTACTCACCCGAAATTGCGCGGCCTATGACATGGATGATCACCATCGCGCGAAACCGCGCTATCGACGTAGCGCGTCAGCGCGTCGAGACGACCGTCGCGCCCGACGAAGACGGCGGAGACTGGCTCGATTCCGTCGCCGATCCACGCAATGATACGGAATCCGTTGTCGCACGCGAATCCCTGCGACAGTGCCTTGGCGTACTCGACGAAACCCAGCGCGCGTGTATCGTGGCGGCGTATTGCGGAGGGTATTCGAGGGAGGAACTCGCCGCGCGATACGATAAACCCGTCAACACGATCAAGACCTGGCTCAAGCGGGGGCCGACTTCCCTGCGCAACTGCCTCGGTTCGCCATGAGCGACGCGATGACCGAAGACTTTTCCGACAAGGCCGCCGAATACGTTCTCGGCACCCTCGACGCCGATGAGCGGCGCGCTTTCGAGGCGCGTCTCCTCGTCGATGCGGGCCTGCGCCAGGAGGTGGCTTTCTGGCGCGAACGCCTGCGCGCAATCGCCGACGGCGCGCCTGAGATCAGGCCGCCGGCGCGCGTCTGGCGCAATATCGAATCGAATGTCACGCGCCTCTCGGGAGGCTCGTTGCGCAGCGCCGTCTCGGACCTCGACGAGGTGCGGCGTCTGCGGAGATCGCGAGCGATCTGGAGGCTGTCGACCCTTGGGGCGGGCGCGCTGGCGGCGAGCATCCTCGCCGTCGCGGTGATTCTGCCCCAGCAGATCGCACCACCGCCGGACGACATTGCGACGGGCGAGCGCTTCGTCGCGGTCGTCAATCGCGGCGGCGAATTGCCGGCGCTCATCGTGCGCGTCGATACGCAGTCGGGTCTCGTCCATGTGCGCTCGCTCGCCACCGAAGCGCCGCCCGAAAGCAGTCTCGAACTCTGGTACATCGCCGGCGACGACGCGCCGCGCTCGCTCGGCCTCGTCGAGGACGGCGCGCTGCCCATCGCGGCCCCCGCCCTGTTCGAGGACGCCGACGGCGCCACGCTCGCCGTCAGCGTCGAGCCGCGCGGCGGCTCGACCACCGGCGCGCCGACCGGACCGGTGATCTATTCGGGCCAGCTCATACGCGACGAGTGAACGCAAGGGCGTCACGGC
>REDO01000199.1 GCA_007693435.1 Salinarimonadaceae bacterium
CCGGCCCGGCGAGAAGCTGCAGGATGAGCGCCGTTCCCAAAAGAAAGGCGAAGGCATTAGGATTTTCACTAAAGCCGACTGCCCTGAAGGCCCACGCTCCGAATGGCAGTGCTCCGTTGATCTCGATGAAAAAACGTGCGAGCGCCGATAGAGAAATGACCCAGGCCGTTGTCATGAAAGCGAGCGCGGCGGCGTTGCGCGCTTTTTCGCCGGCTTCGGCCACTAGCGCCCCGACGACGAGGTAGCCCATCAGCACGCCGAAGCCAATGTATTTGGGGCCCCAGGCCCAGGCGATGAAGACGCCAGAGCGCTGCCAGCCAATGAAGCAGGATATCCCCAGCCAGACGAGGAAGCCGCAGAGCAACAGGTCGAGATGCGGGACGACCCAGTTCGGCCGGCGCCAGCGCGCGGCGATAAAGGCGACGAGAGCGATCAGCGCCCCCGCCGGAAGAACGATATCCGACAGCGCGATGCGTATCGGTGTTGCGCCGATTTGGACGGTGGTGAGGATCTGGATCGTGGCCGCAATAACAACGCCAAGCAGCGCCACGATTCTCACGCCTGGCGTGGTCGTCTCGGCCCATTTTCTCTGGCCATTCATCGCGCGCTTTCCTTCCTTATGCGGATCTCCGTCATGCGACGACGCGCTCGTAGGCTTCCTCGTAGCGCGCGACGCAGGCCTCTAGGGCGCGATGGGCGCGCACATCCTCGCGCGCCGCGGTCCCGAGCGCGAGCCTGAGAGCCGGGTCGGCCGCGAGCCGCGCCAGCGCGTCCGCCAGCCGGGCCGGATCGCGCGCCGGCGTCAACAGACCCGTCCGGCCGTCCTCGATCGCCTCGACATTGCCGCCCACCGCCGTCGCCACGGTCGGAAGGCCGATCGCCATGGCCTCGATGATCGCGTTGGCGAAACCCTCCTCGTGGGAGGCGAGCACGCTGATGTCGGAGGCCTGAAGCAGGTCGGGAACGTCCTGCCGCGAGCCGAGAAAAACGATGTTGTCTCGGATGCCGAGCGCCCGGGCGCGCTCGTCGAGGAAGGCGCCGAGGCCGTCGTCGCGTCCGACGCAGAGCAGCCGCCAGTTCTCGCCGATGCGGTCCCGGGCGAGGGCGAGCGCCGCGAACAGATCGGCGTGGCCCTTGTAGTGAATGAGATTGGCGACGCAGACGAAGACGAGAGCGTCCTGCCGGATCCCGAGCGCGGAGCGCATGTCCTCGCGCGAAAACGTCGGCACGAATTTTTCGAGGTCGAGACCGTTCTTGATGACCTGCACCCGATCCGTAGGGACGCCTTCGACGACGAGTTCGCGCGCGATGGCGTCGGAATTTCCGAGTACCAGTAGCATGCGCCGGTGCAGGAACCGCTCTAGCCGCGCGAGGAGCGGATGGCGCATCTGATAGCGATTGAGGCTTCGCCGGCTCATCATAAGGCGGCGGTGCCCGGCGATCAGCCCGCAAAGACCGCCGAGGAGATAGGCCTCCGGCAGCCAGAAGTGGAACGTGGTAGAACGTTCCCGGCGCATCGTGGCGAGCAGGCGGAACGTGCTCTCGACAAAGGCGAACAGCCGGAAACGGGCCCGCGGCGTCGAAACCGAAACTCCTTGGTCGCGCAGGGTCTCCTCTAGCGCTCCGTCGCGATAGAGCGTCATGACTTCGATCTGAAAACGGCTGCGGTCGAGCCGGGGCAGCAGCTGGACGAGATGCCGTTCGGTGCCGCCTACGTCGAGTTTAAGCGTAACGATGCGGATTTTTCGCCGGGCCGCGATCTCCTCGAGCCGGTCACTCAGGCGTGCGAACTGCTCTTCGCGCGAGAAACCGTCACCGACCGTCTCGGGCAGGTACGGCACGCCGCCTTCCGCGTGCTGGCGCAGCCAGATACGCATCTGCGTCGCGAGATCCTTCTCGGCCGCGGCGGCGTGGCCAGCGCCGCGTTCCCGGACCAGCTTCGCCGCGACGCCGTCACCTCCTCCGACGAGCAGGACCGGCCGGCGGCTGGCGAGATACTCGAACAGTTTCCCCGTCAACACGCCGCGCTCTTCGGGCGTGTCCCACAGAAGGAGCAGCAGCACGTCGGCAGCCGCCTGCCGGGCCAGCGCCTCGCGGTAGGGGATTTCGCCCTCGATCGACACCAGATGGCTCACGCCCTCCCGCTCGGCGAGCTCACGCACGGTGTCGAGGCGTCGCCCATAGAAGCGCACGCGGACATGGGCGGCCTCGTCGCCAAGCCGGCGCAGCACCCTGAAGAGCAGCGAGGGGTCGCGTCGTCCGGGATAGATCATCCCCGTATAGATGATCTCGAAGGTTTCGCGCCGGGCGTAGGCGTCCGCGGTCAAATCCTCCGGATCGAAACCGTTGTAGATGACTTCCGTCGGTCGTCCGTGCCGCGCGGCCAGCGTCTGCGCCAGCGGCTCGCTCACCGTGACGAGCGCGGCGGCGTCGCGGCAGACCTTGCCTTCGAGCCAATGATCGATATGCGCGCGCCAGCGCGGGAGCCTGAGGTAGTGGTTGTCGCTCCACAGATCGCGGAACTCGGCCACGAAGGGCGCGCCCGTACGCCGCGCCACGAATCGCCCGACGAGCAGGGCGGAATAGGGCTGCGCGCTGGCGTAGACGAGATCGGGCTTGAACTCGGCGGTCAGGCGGCGCGCGGCGAAAAGCGCGGGCGGTAGCCAGCCGAAGAAGCGATCGGGAATGCAGACGAAGGAGTAATAGGCGTCCACGAGGAACTTCTTCAGCCGGCCTCCGGACGAACGCGGCTCCGCTTCCCGCGCGCCATCGGCGCGGCGGCGCGTGCCGTAGCGCAGGACGAGCGCGTCAGGCGCGAAGTTCGAAGCGCGGCGCACCGACTCCTCCGGGATTTCAAGCGGCAGCGAGCGCGACAGCTCGGGCGTCTCGGCGGCGAGGACCCGCACCTCGTGGCCGTGTGCGATCAGGTGTTTCGCCAGCTTGCCCGTCCTCACCGCGCCGATGGCGTTGTAGGGGGGGAAATAAGGACTGATCAGCAGGACTTTCATGCGAGATGGCCCGCGATCGCCGCGCAGATGAGCCCGGACGCGCGTCCGTCCCCGTAAAGGCCGCGTGTTTCCGCAGTGGGGCGGGGCAGGTCACCGAACGCCGCCTCGGCGAGATCCTCGGGCTCAACCAACCGCGCGCAGCCGTGTTCGACGAGTTCGACCCATTCCGTCTCGGGGCGCACGACG
>REDO01000083.1 GCA_007693435.1 Salinarimonadaceae bacterium
TGTCTATTTTCGCATCGACAATCTGTCTGATAAAAAATACAGATTACGCTACGGAGTCGAGGGAGCCGCCCATGCCGATGGTGACCGTAACGCTGATGGAAGGCTATGACGAGGAGGCGCGGGCCCGCCTCGGCAAGGCGATGACGGACGCAGTGCGCTCCGTCGTGCCGGCCGCGCCGGAAGCCGTGATCGTCGTGCTGCAGGAAATCCCGGCGGCGAATTACATGCGCGGCGGCGAACGCCGCACGCCCGCCCCGCCCCTGCCCGACCCGGCAAAAATCGTGCGCGCCTTCCTCGACGCCATGCAGGAGCGCGATCTCGACCGCGCCTGCGCGTTCCTCGCGCCGGACTTCGCGATGACCTTTCCCGGCGACGCGCGCATGACACGGCTCGAAGATCTGGTCGCCTTCTCCGCCTCCCGCTACCGCTCTGTGCGCAAGACCTACGAGCGCTTCGACGTCGCGCCCGGCGGCGAACGCGCGATAGTCTATTGTTTCGGAACGCTGTCGGGAGAATGGCCGGACGGGACGCCGTTCTCGGACGTTCGCTTCATCGACCGGTTCGAAATCGAAAAGGGCGCGATCGTCCGCCAGCAGGTCTGGAACGACATCGCGGATACGAAGGGACGAGCGGGCTCATGAGCGACACCGAAAAAAAGGCGATCGATCCGATCACGCTCGCGGTCCTCGCCGGGCGCATGGAGCAGATCGCCGACGAGATGGACGCGACGCTCTTCCGCAGCGCCTTCAATCCGATCATCGCCGAGGCGCACGACGCCTCGCACGGCCTCTATCATGCGCAGACGGGCGATACGCTCGTGCAGGGCAAGTCGGGCCTGCCGATCTTCGTCGGCGTCATGGCGTTCGCCGTGAAGACCGTGATCGAGAAGGCGGCGCGCGACGGCGACCTCGCGGACGGCGACGTCTACATGTTCAACGACGCGCATCTGGGCGGCACGCATCTCTCCGACATGCGCCTCGTGCGGCCCTTCTTCTACGACGGCGAGCTGTTCTGCTATCTCGCTTCCGTCGGGCACTGGCACGATGTCGGCGGCGCGGTGCCGGGCAATTACAATCCCACCGCAACGGAGGTCTTCCAGGAGGCCTTCGTGCTGCCGCCGGTCAAGGTGGCGCGCGCGGGCGTGCTCCAGCAGGACATCGTCGACATCGTGCTGCGCAATACGCGCCTGCCGCAATCGGCGCTCGGCGATTTCAACGGCCAGATGAACGCGCTCGATCTCGGCGTGAAGCGCCTCGACGCGCTGCTCGCCGAATACGGGGCGCAGACCATCGACGCGGCGCTGACCGCGCTCGGCGACCGCGCCGAGACGCTCCTGCGCGCCGAGGTCTCCGCCCTGCCGGACGGGCGCTGGGAGGCGGTCGATTATCTCGACAATGACGGCATCTCCGACAAGCCGCTGCCGATCCGCGTCGCGCTCGAAATCAAGGGCGACCGGCTCTCCATCGACTTCACCGGCAGCGCGCCGACGGCGGCGGGGCCGATCAACATCTCGGAAGGCACCGCGATCGCCTGCGTCTACGTGGCGATCAAACACATCTTCCCGAGCCTGCCCGCCAATGCCGGCGTCATGCGCCCGATCGACATCACGATTCCGAAGGGCAGCGTGCTCGCGGCCGAGTTCCCCTCCCCGACCGGCGGCTACACAGAAACGATCCTGCGCATGATCGACGTGATCTTCTCCGCCGCCTCGCAGGCCGCGCCGGATCGCGTCGTCGCCAACGCCTACGGGACGATCAACGCGCTCTCCATCGCCGGCCACCGCGCCGACGGACGGCGCTGGGTGATGTTCAGCTTCTACGGCGGCGGCCATGGCGGCACGCCCGAAGGCGACGGGCTCAACCACGGCAACGCCCCGATCTCGACGGCGACGATCCCGCCCGCCGAAATTCTGGAGGCGGCCTATCCGGTGATGTTCAGTCAGTGGGCCTTGCGGCCGGACAGCGCCGGCGCCGGGCGCCATCGCGGCGGCATGGGCGCGATCTACGAGATCGAGCTTCTGGAGGAGAGCGCCGAGGCGTTCCTGTTCGGCGAGCGCGGACGCTTCCCGCCCAAGGGCGTCGCCGGCGGCGCGAACGCCGCCCTCAATCGCTTCTCCTACGAGCAGGATGACGGGATGCACACGCCCCGGCTCGACTCGAAGATCGTCGGCGTCAAGCTCAAGCGCGGCCAGCGCGTGCGGCTCGAAACGCCAGGAGGCGGCGGCTACGGCCCGCCCTCGGAGCGCGACCCGCAAGCGGTCGCGCGCGACGTGCGCCTCGGGCTCGTCAGCGCCGAGAAGGCGGACGCGGATTACGGCAAGGCCTGGAGAGGTGCCGCGGCATGAACCGGTCGGGCCACAAGGGCAGCATGGTCGGCGTCGACGTCGGCGGCACCTTCACGGACATCTTCGTCCTCGACGAGGCCACCGGCAAGGCCTCCGTCGCCAAGGTGCCGACGACGCGGCCGGACCAGTCCGGCGGGTTCCTGAACGGCATCCGCTCGCAGGTTCCTGATCTCGCCGACATCGTCAGCGTCGTGCACGGCACGACGGCGGGCACCAATGCGCTTCTGGAGCGCAAGGGCGCGAAGATCGGGATCATCACCACGCAGGGCTTTCGCGACGTGCTGGAGATGCGCCGGCGCGACCGGCCCCGGACCTGGGGCCTGCGCGGGAATTTCGAGCCCGTCGCCCCGCGCGACATGCGCCTCGAGGTTCCCGAGCGCACGCTCGCAGACGGGACGATCCACACGCAGGTCGATCTCGATGCGGTGCGCAAGGCCGGCGAGGCGCTTGTCGCCGCCGGCGCGAAGGCGGTCGCCGTGCTCTTCGTCAACGCCTACGCCAACGCCGCGAACGAGCAGGCTGCGGTGGCGGCTTTGCGCGAGCTTTGGCCGAACGAGCACGTCTCCTGTTCGAGCGAGATCCTGCCCGAGATCCGCGAATTCGAGCGCTTCTCGACGACCGCGCTGAACGCCTATCTCCAGCCGGAGGTGGCGGGCTATCTCGACCGGCTCGCCAGGGCGCTGAGCGAGGGCGGGTTCGCCGGCGAATTCATGATCGTGCAGTCGAACGGCGGCGTGATGTCGGTCGACACCGCCTGCCGCCTGCCCGTGCGCACCGCCCTGTCCGGCCCCGCCGCCGGCGTGATCGCGGCGGGCTACATCGCGCAATCCGCCGGCTTCCCGAACGTGATCACCGGCGATATCGGCGGCACGAGTTTCGACGTCTCGCTGATCGCCGACGGGCAGAGCATGCTCAGTCCGCAGACGAGCATCGATTTCGGCCTCGTCGTGCGAACCCCCATGATCGAGATCGCGACGATCGGCGCCGGCGGCGGCTCCATCGCCTGGGTCGACAAGGGCGGGCTTCTCAACATCGGTCCCGAGAGCGCGGGCTCCGATCCCGGCCCGGCGGCTTACGGGCGCGGCAACGACCGCCCGACGGTGACGGACGCCAACATCGTGCTCGGCCGCATCGATTCCGAGCGTCCCATCGGCGGAGGGCTGACGCGCCTCGACGTCGAGGCGGCGCGCCGCGCCATCGCGACCCATGTCGGCGAACCGCTCGGGCTCGACGTCGAGAAGGCGGCGGAGGCGATCCTCACCGTCGCCAATTCCCGCATGGCGGGCGCCATCCGCCTCGTCTCCATCGAGCGCGGCTTCGATCCCAAGCAATTCGCCTACATGCCGTTTGGCGGCGGCGGCGCGCTGCACGCCTGCGCGCTGATCGCGGAGGTCGGCCTCGCGCGGGGCATCGTGCCGCGCTATCCCGGCGTCACCTCGGCGATGGGCTGCGTCATCGCCGACATGCGCCAGGACTTCATCCAGACGATCAACGCGCCGACGCAATCCGCCGACGAGGAGGCGCTGGGGCGGCTCATGCAGGCGCATGTGGACGAGGGGATGCGGCTGCTGGCCGCCGCCGGCGTCGCCTTCGCGGGCGAGGAGATCGTCTTCGAACTCGACATGGCCTATCTCGGCCAGACCCACACGGTCGCCGTGCCGCTGCCCGCGCGCATCGAGGCCGGCAAGGTGGCGGCGCCCACGCGCGCCGACATCCAGACGGCTTTCGACGCGGCCTATCTGCGCGTCTACGGACGACTTCTGCCGGGCGGCGTGACGCGCGTGCTCAACCTGCGCAGCGCGGTGATCGGCAAGCGCCCGAAATTCGACCTCTCGACGCTCGCCCCCGACGCCGACGCCTCGATGGAGGCGGCGAAGCGCGGAACGCGGCGGGTCTATTTCGCCGGCGAGTGGCGCGAGACGGCGATCTTCGAGCGCCTGAAACTGCCGGTCGGCGCGGCGATCCCCGGCCCCGCCATCCTCGAACAGCCCGACACGACGATCCTGATCGAGCCGGGCGTCACGGGAACGGTTGACCGTTTCGGCAACGTCGTCCTCGCAGCGCAGAAGGAGTGAGGCTCATGGCGCTTCCCGAGAAGATCGACCCGCGCAAGGTCGCGGTCCTGACCATCGACCTCCAGAACGACTTCCTGCACCCGCAGGGCGCCTATGGCCGCGCTGGCCAGAGCGCGCCCGCTATCGCCGCGCTCCCGCAGAAGATGCGCCCGGTAATCGACGCCGTGCGGGCGGGCGGCGGGATCTACGTCTCGGCCCAGTTCACGCTCGTGCCTGGCCGCGACGGCGAGCCGCTGATCGCGCCGCACCTGAAGCAGCTTCGTCCCTTCCTGACGAAGGGCGATTTTCTGCCAGGCGCCTTCGGCCACGACCTCGTCGACGCGCTCAAGCCGGCCGACTTCACCATCGAGAAGGTCGCCTACAGCGCCTTCTACCAGACGCGCCTCGAATACGTGCTCAAGGCGATGGGGATCGAACTCCTCGTCATCGGCGGCATCGTCACGAATGGCGGGGTCGCCAGCACCGTGCGCGACGCGCATCTGCGCAACATCGAGACGATCCTCCTGTCCGACGGCTGCGCCGCCTTCCGGCAGGACGTCCACGACGCCACGCTTCTCTCGCTCGGCTCGGTCACGCACGCGATGACTTGCGACGAGGCGCGCGCATATCTCGGAGGCCGTCGATGAGCATCCCCTCCCTCAAGGCGCGGCTCTCGGGCCCGAAGATCCTTCTCGCGCCGGGAATCTACGACGCCTTCACGGCGGCGACGGCGGAAGCGGCGGGCGCGGAGGCTCTGTATCTCTCCGGCGCCGCGGTGGCCTATACGCGCCTCGGGCGGCCCGATATCGGGCTGACCTCGATGACGGAGATGGCCGAGACGATGGCGCTGATCCGCGACCGGGTGAGCCTGCCCGTCGTGATCGACGCCGACACGGGCTTCGGCAACGCGCTCAACGCCCAGCGCACCATGCGCGTCTACGAGCGCGCCGGCGCCAATGCGCTTCAGGTCGAGGACCAGACCTACCCCAAGCGCTGCGGGCATCTCTCCGACAAGACATTGATCCCCAAGACGGAGATGGCGGGCAAGATCGCCGCCATGGCCGACGCCCGCGCGAGCGGGGAGACACTGATCATCGCGCGCACCGACGCGATCGCGGTGGAGGGCTTCGAGGCCGCGATCGATCGCGCCGAGACCTATGTCGAGGCCGGCGCCGACATGCTCTTCATCGAGGCGCCGCGCTCGCTCGACGAACTCAAGACGATCACGGCGACATTCAAGGGCCGCGTTCCGCTGATGGCCAACATGGTCGAGGGAGGCGCAACGCCGATCACGTCCGCCGCCGACCTCGAGGCGATCGGCTTTTCATTCGTGATCTTCCCCGGCGGGATTGTTCGCGCCATCGCCCGCACGGCGGAGGATTACTACCGGAGCCTCGTCGCGAACGGCTCCAACCGGCCCTTCGCGGACCGCATGTTCGATTTCGGCCAGCTCAACGAGCGTCTCGACACAGCCGGAATGCTGGCGGAGGGCGCGCGCTACGACGGCACGAACCACGGGGAGTGAGACGATGCAGGTGCGGCAGGCCCGACCGGGCGATCCCGGCGACGCGACGGATTTCGACGTCGATACGCTTATCATCGGCGCCGGCGCCTGCGGCATGACCGCAGCCCTCGCTGCAAAGGAGGCGGGGCGCGAGGTGCTGGTTCTGGAGCGCGACCCGGTTCCCTCGGGCTCCACGGCGCTCTCGGCGGGCCTCATCCCCGCAGCCGGCACCCGCTTCCAGCGCGCGGCGGGCATCGCCGACACGCCGGAAATCTTCGCCCGCGACATCCAGAAAAAGGCGCATGACGACAACGACCCGGCGCTTGTCGAGGCGCTGACGCGCGAGGCCGGGCCGACGATCGAATGGCTCGCCGACCGCTTCGGCCTGCCCTTCAGCGTCATCGACGATTTCAACTATCCCGGCCATTCGCACCGGCGCATGCACGGGCTGCCCTCGCGTTCGGGCCGCGAGCTCGTCGACCGGCTGCGCACGGCCTGCGAGGAGAACGGGATCGACATCGTCTGCGAGCGCCTTGCGACGACGCTGATCGCCGATGCGGACGGCCGCGTCCTCGCGGTGGAGGCGCAGCGCCCGGACGGCGGGATCGAGCGCATCGGCTGCGAGAGGCTGATCCTCGCCTGCAACGGCTTTGGCGGGAACCGCGAGATGGTGCGCCGCTACACGCCGGCGATCGCCGACGCGCTCTATTTCGGCCATCCCGGCAATACCGGCGAGGCGATGGTCTGGGGCGAACAGCTCGGCGCCGCGATCCGCCACCCTTCCGCCTATCAGGGCCACGGCAACGTCGCCCATCCCCACGGCATCCTCATCACCTGGGGCGTGATCACGCAGGGCGGGTTCCAGGCGAACCTCGAGGGGCGGCGCTTCTGGAACGAGGCTCAAGGGTACTCGGAGGCCGCGCGCGCGGTGATGGGCCAACCGGACGGCGTCGCCTTCGCGATCTTCGACAGGCGCATCGCGGGCATCGCCGGCCAGTTCGCCGATTACCAGGACGCGCTGGCGCAGGGCGCGATCCGCGAGGCGGAGACGATCGAGGGTCTCGCTCAAGCGACCGGCCTTCCCGCGCAGGCGCTCGCCGAGACGTTGGCCGAGGTCGAGGCCGCGAAGGCCGAAGGCGCGCGCGACCGTTTCGGCCGCGACTTCGCAGGCGTCGCGCCGCTCGCCGCCCCCTATTGCGCCGTGCGCGTGACGGGCGCGCTCTTTCATACGCAGGGCGGGCTCGACGCCGACGCGAGCGGCCGCGTGCGCCGCGTGGCGGGAGGCTTCCTGCCGAACCTGCGCGCCGCCGGAGGCGCCGCCTGTGGGGTCTCCGGCAAGAGCGATTCCGGTTATCTCTCGGGCAACGGGCTGCTCACAGCCGTGGTGATGGGACGCGCGGCGGGAGCTTGGGTTTGAGGGAGGCGCAGCGAACCGCCACATCTCCCCATTGACCGAGCCTCGTCAGATCGCGTCGACCCCGACGAGCATGCCGCGCAGGGACGAGGGCACGGGAAAACCGTAGCCCGCCTCGCGATCATAGGCGCGCAGCCTGCCCTCGCGGTGATAAGCGCTGGTGTAGATTTCCGCGCCGATCATTTCGAGCGCGAGGACAAGCGCCTGAAGGGCGTCGAGGCCATAGGCGTCACGCGCCTTGAATCCCTCGGGCCAATCGACCTCGTAGCGACATGTCCACGCCTTCCCGGAAGGTTCCGGTTCGGGCTTGCGTACGACGATGTCGATGGCGCGGTCGGCCTCGCCGATTTTTAGGTAAAGGCGATGGGTGAGGATGATCATAATAACCTCAATAATTCAGCGGAGGAATCGGCAAGCCAGCGAGACACTGTGCGTATCGGAACGCAGCCTGTCTATGGCATGATGACAATCCAACCATGACGCATTGAAAAGTGTCACGCCGATATTGTTCCTCGCATAGTTCTTCGCGATCTTTGGAAATACGGCGGACAGATACCTTGCCATTATTAGATGATTGATTTACAGTTGTATTATGGCTTCCTCTTGAACTAGCGCCGATCCAACGCCCTCCATCAGACCTTCCGGCTGGAGCCCGAGGCTGGTTTGGATCAAATTTTTTCAATAATTTTATAATTTTATACGATAATATCTCCAACGTTATCGCGGAATGTTTCGCAGCTAATGATTGTATTCTGGCATCTTGCGAATCTGATCTATTTATCACGGGTAATGACTCCAAATAGACTCGGTAGATTTTCTCTTATATCCTATTATAGGAATAAAAACAAGATGCTCCTTTTATGTGGCGTCTACCTCAATGAGCGGCGACCTTCATGATACGCTCTCTCCTCCTCGCAACGAGGAGGAGACCATGCCCGCGCTCTATGTCTTCGACGCCTACGGCACGCTGTTCGACGTGCATGCGGCGGTGAACCGCCACGCGGGGAAAATCGGCCCCGACGCCGCGCGCTTCTCGCAAGTCTGGCGCGCCAAGCAGCTCGAATACAGCTGGGTGCTCGGCCTTTGCGGGCGCTACGAACCCTTCTGGCGGCTCACAGAGCGCGCGCTCGACTACGCGTTCGAGAGCTTTCCCGCCGTGGACCCGAGCTTGCGCGCGAGCCTCCTGGACGCCTATCGCGCGCTCGACGCCTATCCCGAAGCGCCGGCGGCTTTGGAGCGGCTGCGCGCCGGCGGGGCGATGACGGCGGTCCTCTCGAACGGCGATGCGGCGATGCTGAACGACGCCGTAACCTCGGCGGGCCTCGGGCCGCTCCTCGACGCCGCCCTGTCGGTCGAGGAGGCGGGCGTGTTCAAGACGCATCCGCGCGCCTACGCCCTCGTCACCGAGCGCTTCGGCGTGAACGCGGGGGAAATCGCCTTCGTCTCCTCCAACCGCTGGGACGTCGCCGGCGCCGCCGCCTTCGGCTTCGCCGCGATCTGGCTCAACCGAGCAGGCGCGCCCGACGAATACCGGGATCTCGCGCCGCGGCGGGTGATCGCGACGCTGCAGGAGTTGTGAGGGGGATCAGATCGCAGGACGACGGCACTGGGACACCGTAGCCGTCCTTCGGGACAGCCGAACACCCTTCGGCTTCAGCCGAATTGCCTTGGCGCGAACGCAGAAGCGCATCTGCGAAACGGCAAGGCCGGCGGTGCGCACCGCCGCCTCCAGAGAAATCGCCTCCGGCGCCGTGGCCATCAATGATGCATCTCGATCTTGCCGTCCGCAAAATTCAATAAACCTGAAATTGAGCCATAAAACAGTCTTTATTCCGAAGGCGTCCAAATGCAAACCGGACGTACCATGGGCGCCATTGATTTGAAATAGATTTTTTATCTCTTCAAATAAACATCGTTTAATCAGGGGATTACACCGAATTACATCACTCGTCCGCGGCCATCGGCTCAATGCGCGGATTGAAGGATGATCCGCCCCGGACCGCCCCGCGTAGAGTCAATGTCGCCGCCTTGCAGGCGATCCCAATTCAACAGGAGATTGATATGATCCGCAGGACCTTCCTGGCCCTCGCCACCGCCGCCGTCATCGCCACGCCCGCCATAATCGCCACGCCCGCCATGGCCCAAACCCAGGACATCGTCGACACCGCCGTCTCGGCGGGCTCGTTCAACACCCTTGCGGCCGCGCTGACCGCGGCCGGGCTCGTCGACACGCTGAAGGGCCCCGGTCCTTTCACCGTCTTCGCCCCCACCGACGCGGCCTTCGCGGCCCTGCCCGCCGGCACGGTCGAGGGCCTCCTCGCCGACATTCCGGCGCTGACCAATGTGCTGACCTATCACGTCGTTCCCGGAACGGTCATGTCCACCGACCTGTCCGAAGGCCTGACGGCCGCCACGGTTCAAGGGTCTGAGATCACCATCACGCTGGAAGGCGGCCCCAAGGTCAACGGCGCGACCATCTCGACCGCCGACGTCGTGGCGACCAACGGCGTGATCCACGTGATCGACGCGGTGATCCTGCCGCCGCAGTAACCGGCGCGGCGACCGGGCCCGCTCGGGGGAGACATGTCGAACCCTTCGGCCCTGCCTTGATAATCCCTCCGAAGGGCCCGCACATGCGGGCCCTTTGCTTTTGCGGCTTCCCGCGATCTGGCTCAACCGCGCCAGAGCGCGCGACGAATGCCGGGGTCTCGCCGCGCGACGGGTGATCGCGACGCTGGCGGAAGTTTGCGGAGGTGCGGGCGAAGCGGCGCCGAACCTTGAGAAGGAAAGCCTTGAACCCACGCGGCATTGCCCGCTATCCCTAAAGCCAAAGCCCCGTGCGACTACCTTTCCGCGCATGAATGAACGGTGCCACGTTGTACATTGATGATTTTATATCGCGCTGGAAGCAGTCCGGGGGCAGCGAGCGCGCCAATTTCCAGACCTTCGCCAACGAATTATGCGACGTGCTGGGCGTGCCTCGCCCGTCCCCGGCGACGGAGACGACCACCGCCAATTCCTATTCCTTCGAACACCCGGTGACCTTCATTCATACCGGGAGCCAGACACGCGGCTTCATCGACCTCTATCGCGCCGGCCATTTCGTGATGGAGGCGAAGCAGGGCGTCAGCGCCGAGAAGGCCGAGGATGACCGCCAGGCGGCGCTCTTGCCTGATCTTCCCAAACCCGCTCGCAAGGGACACGGCACGCGCGGCACGCGAGGCTGGGACGACACCATGATGCGCGCCCGCAATCAGGCGGACGGCTACGCGCGCGCCGTGTCGCGCGATCACGGCTGGCCCCCCTTCCTGCTGATCGTGGATGTGGGCCACGTCATCGAGGTCTACGCGGATTTCTCGGGTCAGGGACAAGGCTACACGCAATACCCGGACGGCGCCCGCTACCGCATCACCATGGACGACTTGCGGGACGAGGCCACGCGCGACCGGCTGCGCGCAATCTGGACAGTCCCGTCGTCGCTCGACACGTCCAGGATAGCCGCGCAAGTCACGCGGGAAGTCGCCGACCGGCTTGCGGCCTTGGGGCGTTCCTTCGAGGCGCAGGGGCATGAACCGCAGGCCGTGGCCAATTTCCTCATGCGATGTCTGTTCACCATGTTCGCCGAGGATGTGGACCTGATCCCGCACGGCAGCTTTTCGAAACTGCTGACCGAATTGCGCGGGAGCCCGGAACACGTCGGCCCCGCGCTGAGCGCGCTTTGGGAAACTATGAACTCGGGCGGCTTTTCGCCTGTGCTGCGCACGGACCTGAAACGCTTCAACGGCGGGCTGTTCAAGGATTCCTCCGCCCTGCCGCTGAACGTGTTGCAGCTTTCGCTGCTGATCGACGCGGCCTCGCGCGACTGGCGCGAAGTCGAACCCGCGATCTTCGGCACGCTTCTCGAACGCGCGCTGGACAAGCGCCAGCGCCACAAGCTCGGCGCGCATTACACCCCGCGCGCCTATGTCGAACGCCTCGTGGCGCCCACAATCATGGAGCCGCTGCGCGCTGATTGGCGCGACGTGCAGGCGGCGGCGCTGACGCTCGCCAATGCCGGCCAGATGGAGCAGGCCCGCGACACGGTGCGCGCCTTTCACGCCCAGCTCTGCGAAATCCGGGTGCTGGACCCAGCCTGCGGCTCGGGGAACTTCCTCTATGTCGCGCTCGAATTGATGAAGCGGCTGGAGGGCGAGGTGACCGCGCTTCTCGCCGAACTCGGGGAGGACCAAGCCGCGCTCTCGTTGGCGGGCCATACGGTGGACCCGCATCAGTTCCTCGGGATCGAACTGAACCCGTGGGCGGCGGCGGTGGCGGAGCTGGTGCTCTGGATCGGCTATCTGCAATGGCACTTCCGCACCCACGGCAAGGCGTCGCCGGCGGAGCCCGTGCTGCGCGATTTCAGGAACATCGAGAACCGCGACGCGGTGCTGACCTATCAGGGCTCCAAGCCTCGTCTGGACGACGCCGGCAAACCCGTCACCCGCTGGGACGGGTTCAGCACGATCACGCATCCCTTTACAGGCGAGAAGGTGCCGGACGCCGAGGCGCGCGTCGCGGTTCTGGATTACGTCAAGCCCCAACCCGCGAAATGGCCCGAGGCCGACTTCATCGTGGGCAACCCGCCTTTTATCGGAGCCAGCCGAATGCGCGACGCGCTCGGCGACGGCTATGCCGAGGCGCTCTGGAAAGCCTATCCGAAAATGCCGCAAAGCGCGGATTTCGTGATGTTCTGGTGGGAGAAGGCGGCGCTGGCGGCGCGCGGCTACAAGCCTGCGACCGAGAAATCGCGCGCCAAGGGCGCGCGGCGTTTCGGGCTGATCACCACCAATTCCCTGCGCCAGACCTTCAACCGCAAGGTGCTGGAGCCGCATCTGGCCGACCCGAAAACCGGGCTGTCGCTGACCTTCGCCATTCCCGACCACCCTTGGGTGGATGCAGGCGACGGGGCGGCTGTGCGTATTGCCATGACCGTGGCGGAGCGGGGGAATACGGCGGGTCGGCTTCTCACTGTGGCCGAGGAAGTGAGAGGCCAGACCGACGCCGAAGGCCGCTCAGTGCGCTTTGACATCCAGAAGGGCAAGATTTTCGCCAATTTGCGCATCGGGGCGGATGTGGCGGGAGCGGTGCCTCTGAAGGCGAACGAGGGACTTGCAATCAAAGGCATGCAATTGAACGGCCAAGGCTTCATTCTGACCGACGCAGAAGCGCTATCTTACATTTCGGATTATCCGGGAGTTGAAAAATACCTGCGGCCCTACATCAATGGTGCGGACCTAAAGGATGGGCGATGCTACCGTCGCGCCTTCGATTTTTATCCTCTCAGCCAAGCTGAATTGAAAACGCAATTTCCGCGCGCGTTTCAACATCTTCTTGACTACGTGAAACCAGAACGAGATGAAAACCCCGACCCATGGCGAAAAGAGAATTGGCATTGGTTTGGAAGGACTCACAAGACCTTTCGCCAAGCAACGCAGGAGCTCTCTCGCTACATCGGAACAACTCGCACTGCAAAGCATCGTATTTTTTCATTTTCACCAAATACTGTAATTAGTGAAAGCAAAATCGTAGTCATAGCATCTGACGATGCAGCAATATTGTCGATAATTTCTTCACGCGCACATGTTCTTTGGTCATTTATAGCCGGCGGCATGCTGGGCGCAGGAAATGACCCGACTTATAACCACACAGATGCTTTCAATCCCTTCCCCTTCCCCGACCCAAACGACGCCCAGAAAGCTCGGCTCCGCAGCCTCGGGGAACAGCTCGACGCGCACAGGAAGGCGCAGCAGAAGGCCCATCCCAAACTGACGCTGACCGCCATGTACAACGTGCTGGAAAAGCTGCGCGCGGGGGAGCGGATCGAAGGCAAGGATCGGGAAATCTACGATCAGGGGCTGATCGGCATCCTGCGCGACATTCACGACCAGATCGACGCGGCCGTGGCCGAAGCCTATGGCTGGCCGGTCGACCTGTCGGACGACGAAATCCTGCACAAGCTGGTGGATCTGAACCGGGAGCGCGCAGCCGAGGAAGCGCGCGGGCTGGTGCGCTGGCTGCGTCCCGACTACCAGAACCCGGCCGGCCGCGCCGCCCTGGCCAAGGGCGAACAGGCCGCGATGGACCTCGGCCCGAAGGACGCCGCCGCCAGGACCCCGTGGCCCAAATCCCTGCCGGAACAGATCGCAGCCGTGCGCGCGGCGCTCTACGACCTAGGCGAAGCCACGCCGGAGCAGGTCGCCCGCCAGTTTCAGCGCGGGCGAGCGGGCACGGTGCAGCCCCTCCTGCAAAGCCTTACAGCGCTGGGACACGCCCGCCTGACGGATGCGGGACGGTTTGCGATGTAGCGGCTTAGGAAGCGATGAGTGGGAACAATGGTGCCCAGGGACGGAATCGAACCGCCGACACTGCGATTTTCAGTCGCATGCTCTACCAACTGAGCTACCTGGGCGGACGGCGGAGCGGGGCTTCGGCGTCGGTGAGGCGGTATAAGCAGGCGCGGGGTTTCTGTAAACCCGATTCTCACGGGAGCGGGGAAATTTCGGAAGGCGCGATTCCGGCGCCCGAAACGCCCCGCGACTTCGCGCTGGGCCGTCATTGGGTTAAGGTTTCGGCCCATGACTGAAGAGCGCAAGACCGACACGCCCCGAACCGACGCACGCGCCGCCGAGCCGGCCCGCGAGGCCAGGCCCATCCAGCGCTCGCCGCCGCTGGAGCGCCGGGACGCCACGCGGCGCACCCTGTTCAGCGCATTGCTCGACGCGCGCGCGGCCTTCGGCGGCAACACGCCGATCCTCGAGGACGCGCAGCGAAAGCCCCTCACCTATGCGGCGGTCGTCACCGGCGCGCTGGCGCTCGGGCGCAAACTCGCGGACGGGACGAAGCCGGGCGAGCGCGTCGGCGTGTTCCTGCCGAGCGTGCCTGCCGCCGCCGTCGTCTTCTTCGGGCTCCACGCCTTCGGGCGCGTTCCGGCGATGCTCAATTTCACGGCGGGGCCGGCCAACCTCGTCGCCGCCTGCAAGCTGGCGCGGATCGGGACCATCGTCACCTCGCGCCGCTTCGTGGACGAAGGCGATCTCGATGAGGCGCTCGCGGCGATCGCGGAGGGGCGGCGGGTCGTCTATCTCGAGGACGTGCGCGCCGGGCTCACGAGTATCGAGAAGCTGCGCGCGGCCGCCGAGAGCCTGTTCGCGAAGCGCCTCGGCTTCGGGGGGAAGGCCAAACCCGACGACGAGGGCGTGGTGCTTTTCACCTCGGGCTCGGAAGGCATGCCCAAGGCGGTCGTGCTGACCCACGCCAACCTCGTGGCGAACGCGGAGCAGGTGATGCAGCATGCGCGCGGCGCGCTCAGCCGCTCCGACGTGTTCTTCAATCCGCTTCCCGTTTTTCATTCCTTCGGCCTGACTGCGGGGATGCTGCTGGGCGTTCTGCACGGCATCCGCGTCTTCCTGCATCCGAGCCCGCTGCATTACCGGCAGATCCCGAAGCTCCTCCAGAGCAGCGGAGCGACTTTCCTGCTGGCGACGGACACCTTCCTTCAGGGCTACGCGCGGGCGGCGGGGGAATCCGACCTGTCGCGCGTGCGCTTCATCATCGCCGGGGCCGAGCGGGTGCGCGAGGAGACGCGCCGGCTCTGGGGGCGCTACGGCGCGACGATCCTCGAAGGCTACGGCGCCACCGAATGCGGCCCTGTGCTCTCGTGCAACCTGCCGGACCGCAACCGCGCCGGAACGGTCGGCCCGCTGCTGCCGGGGCTGGAATGCCGGCTGGAGCCGGTCGAAGGGATCTCCGAAGGAGCGCGGCTCCATGTGCGTGGCCCGAACGTCATGGCGGGCTATATCGACCCGGACAATCCTGACTGCCTGATCGCGCCGCCTGACGGCTGGCACGACACCGGCGACATCGTCTCGATCCAGGAAGGCGTCGTCTCGATCCGCGGCCGCGCCAAGCGCTTCGCCAAGATCGGCGGCGAGATGGTCTCGCTCGCCGCTGTGGAATCCGTGATTCAGGAATTGTGGCCCGATCACGCGCATGTCGTCGTGGCGCTTGCGGATAAGCGCAAGGGCGAGCAGTTGATCCTCCT
>REDO01000200.1 GCA_007693435.1 Salinarimonadaceae bacterium
CTCGACGCCGTGAACCTCGCCGCCGCGCAGGTGATGAGCGGCATGAAGGAGATGACGATCGGCGGCGGCGTCGAATCGATGAGCCGCGTGGGCATGGCCGCCTCGGGCGGGGCCTGGCCGGTCGATCCGGGGCTCGCCGTGCCGACATATTTCCTCCCGCAGGGCGTCGCCGCCGATCTGATCGCCACGAAATACGGCTTCTCGCGCGACGACGTCGACGCCTATGCGGTCGAATCGCAAAGCCGCGCCGCGCGTTCGTGGGAGGAGGGCCGCTTCGCGCGCTCCGTCGTCCCGGTGCGCGACGTCAACGGGCTGACGATTCTCGATCGCGACGAGCATATGCGGCCGGGAACCGACATGCAGTCGCTGGGGCAGCTCAAGGCCGCCTTCGCCCAGATCGGCGACTTGGCCGGGTTCGACGCCGTCGCGATCGCCGCCCATCCGGAGGTCGAGGCGATCGATCATGTCCACCACGCCGGCAATTCGTCGGGCGTCGTCGACGGCGCGGCCGCCGTGCTCGTGGGCACGCGCGAAGCCGGCTCGGCGGCGGGCTTGAAGCCCCGCGCCCGCATCCGCGCCTTCGCCTCGACCGGGTCCGACCTCGCGCTCATGCTCACCGGCCCGATCGACGTGAGCCAGATCGTCCTGCGCAAGGCCGGCATGACGAAGGCCGATATCGACCTGTTCGAGATCAATGAGGCCTTCTCGGCGGTCGTGCTGCGCTACCTTCAGGCGCTCGACCTCGACCCGGCGATCGTCAACGTCGCCGGCGGGGCCATCGCCATGGGCCATCCGCTCGGGGCGACGGGCGCGATGATCCTCGGCACGGTCCTCGACGAACTGGAGCGCCGCGACCGCTCGATCGCCCTCGTCACGCTCTGCGTCGCCGCCGGCATGGGCTCGGCGACGATCATCGAGCGGGTGTGACGTGATGACGACGCGCGAAGCGACACAGGAGCCACCCATGGAACTGACCAATTTCCGCCTCGACCGCGACGCCGACGGGATCGTGGTCGCGACCTGGGACATGCCGGGCCGCTCCATGAACGTGTTCACGGCGCAGGCGATCGAGGAATTGTCGCGCATCGTCGAGCACGTCGCCGATGACGCCGACGCGAAGGGCTGCGTGATCGCCTCCGGCAAGAAGGATTTCTCAGGCGGCGCCGATCTCACCATGCTGCAGGGGCTGCGCGATCTCTACGCCCGCACGGCGCGCGAGGCCGGCGAAGAGGAGGCGATGCGGGTCTATTTCGAGGAGACGCGGCGGCTCACCCTGCTGTTCCGGCGCATGGAGACCTGCGGCAAGCCCTTCGTCGCGGCGATTCACGGGGTGTGTCTGGGCGGCGCGTTCGAGATGGCGCTCGCCTGCCACCAGCGGATCGCCTGCGACCACGAGGGGACGAAGGTCGGCCTGCCCGAGATCAAGGTCGGGCTGTTCCCCGGCGCCGGCGGCACGCAGCGTGTGGCGCGGCTGATGCAGACCGGCGACGCGCTCCAGATGATGCTGAAAGGCTCGCAGATCGCCGCGCCGATGGCCAAGGCCATGGGGCTTCTCCATGCGGTCGTCCCCCACGAGCGCCTGATCGAGGAGGCGAAAGCCTGGATCAGGGAAGGCGGCTCGCCCGTCGCGCCCTGGGACCGGCCGGATTTCCGCCTCCCCTCCGGCAAGGTCTTCTCGGCCGCCGGGATGCAGATCTGGCCGGCCGCGAACGCCATCTACCGGCGCGAGACGAGCGACAATTACCCCGCCGCGCGGGCGCTGCTGCAGGCGGTCTATGAGGGGCTGCAACTGCCCATGGACCTCGCGCTGAAGGTCGAGAGCCGCCATTTCGCGCGCATCCTGCGCTCGAAGGAGGCGGCGGCGATGATCCGCTCGCTCTTCGTCTCCATGCGGAAGCTGAACAAGGGCGCGCGCCGTCCGGCGGACGTCCCGCCGGTCGACCTGCGCCGGATCGGCATCGTCGGCGCAGGGTTCATGGGGGCGGGAATCGCCTTCGTCGCCGCCAAGGCCGGGATCGACGTCGTGCTCGTCGACCGCGACGCGGAGAGCGCGGAGAAGGGCGCGGCGCAGGCGCGAAAGCTCGCCGGCGATCTCGTGAACAAGGGCCGCGCCAAGGCGGCCGAACGCGATGCGCTGGTCGCGCGCATAACGCCCACGGAGGATTACGCCGCGCTCGCCGGCTGCGATCTCGTCATCGAGGCGGTGTTCGAGGATCCCGAGATCAAGGCCGAGGTGATCGGCCGGATCGAGGCCGCCGCCGGGCCCGATTGCGTGATCGGCTCCAACACGTCGACGCTGCCGATCAGCAGCCTCGCGCAGGCTTCGTCGCGGCCCGCGAACGTCGTCGGCGTGCATTTCTTCTCGCCGGTCGACCGCATGGCGCTCGTCGAGGTGATCAAGGGCCGCGAGACGGGCGAGCAGGCGTTGGCGACGGCGCTCGATTTCGTGCGCGCCATCCGCAAGACGCCGATCGTCGTCAACGACGCGCGCGGCTTCTTCGCCAATCGCTGCGTCGGCGCCTATCTGCTCGAAGGCCACAAGATGCTCGTCGAGGGCGTTCCCCCGGCCATGATCGAGAACGCCGGCAAGGCGGCGGGCATGCCCGTCGGCCCGCTCGCGCTCAACGACGAGGTCGCTCTCGATCTCGCGCTTCGCATCGTCAAGGCGACGAAGGCGCAGGTCGGGGCGCGGGCCGTCGATCCGGATCAGGAGGCGCTGCTCACGAAGCTCGTCGAGGGCGAGGGGCGGCTCGGGCGCAAGAACCGCAAGGGGTTCTACGATTACCCGGAGGACGGGAAGAAGCGCCTCTGGCCCGGCCTCGCGGCGATTCCCGCGAAGCGCCGGCCCGCCGACGGGATCGATTTCGAGAGCCTTCGTCTCCGCCTGCTCGTCGCGCAGGCGCTCGAAGCCGTGCGCACGGTGGAGGAAGGCGTGATCGTCGATCCGCGCGAGGCCGATGTCGGCTCGATCCTCGGCTTCGGTTTCGCGCCCTATTCGGGCGGGGCTTTGTCCTATGTGGATTTCATGGGGCCGGAACGCTTTATCGCCCTCGCCCGGCGCTTCGAGATCGCGCACGGCCCGCGCTTCGCGCCTCCGGCGCTGCTCGTCGCGATGGTGCAGGAGGGGCGGCGCTTCTACGACGCGGCGTGAGGTGATGCGAGCGACCCCGGGGCGTCGAGGCCG
>REDO01000019.1 GCA_007693435.1 Salinarimonadaceae bacterium
CCGCCGGCTGTTGCGTTCCGCACCGGCCCGCTCGCATGGTAACGAGGTCGGTCAGGAAAACGTCGACCCGCAACAGAGGGGTATTTGGGCAATGAAGACCATCACCAAAGCATTACTTGGCGCGGCGACGCTCGCGCTGGCCGCGCCGGCCGCCATGGCCGGGACGCTCGACGACGTCAAGGCGAAAGGCTTCGTCCAGTGCGGCGTGCATACGGGCCTCGCCGGTTTTGCGGCTCCCGACGACGCCGGCAACTGGACGGGTTTCGACGTCGATATGTGCCGCGCGGTCGCCGCGGCCGTCTTCGGCGACGCGAGCGCCGTCCGCTACACGCCGACCAACGCCACGGAGCGTTTTACCGCGCTGCAATCCGGCGAGATCGACATGCTCGCCCGCAACACGACCTGGACGCTGGGCCGCGACACGACCCTCGGCTTCAACTTTACGGGCATCAACTTCTATGATGGCCAGGGCTTCATGATCAACGCGGCGCGCCTGCCCGGCATCACGTCGGCGCTTGAGCTCGGGGGCGCCGCGATCTGCGTCCAGACGGGAACGACCACCGAGCTGAACCTCGCCGACTTCTTCGCGGCGAACAACCTCGAGTACAACCCGGTCGTCTTCCAGGGCTTCGACGAGACCAACGCCGCCTACGAGGCCGGTCGCTGCGACGCCTACACCACCGACGCGTCGGGCCTTTACTCGCTGCGCCTGACGCTCGCCAATCCCGACGACCACATCGTGCTTCCGGAGATCATCTCCAAGGAGCCGCTTGGCCCGGCGGTCCGCCAGGGCGACGACGCATGGTTCAACGTCGTCAAGTGGACGCTCTTTGCAATGGTCCAGGCGGAGGAACTCGGCATTACGTCCGAAAACATCGACGAGATGCTCGGCTCCGATGATCCGCAGATCCGCCGCGTCCTCGGCCAGGAGGAGAATTCCGCCATCGGCACGGGCCTGGGCCTCAGCAATGACTGGGTCGTCAACATCGTCCGCGAGGTCGGTAATTACGGCGAGTCGTTCGAGCGCAATATCGGGATGGACAGCCCGCTGCGGATCGCCCGCGGTCTGAATGCGCTTTGGACCGAAGGCGGCCTGCAATACGCGCCGCCGCTGCGCTGACCGATCGAGACTGTGGAGGGCGGCCCCTGGGCCGCCCTCTTCGTTCGCGGCCGCAGGCCCGCAAGGCGACACGGGAAGGAAAACGAACTCCGCGGCCCGACGAACGTCAGGGGCCGACCTGTTCGGGCATGTCCTTATCCCCGGCGATCATCCAGTCGTCGAACCCGCCGCCGCAGGCCCGTTCTTGGGGAAACGACATGGCCAGGCAATCCGGCCCGGAATTACGCGACGAACCGCGCGTATCCTGGGTTAATGATCCGAAAATTCGCGGCATCTTCTTTCAGATCGTCGCAGCGCTCGCCCTCGTCCTCTTCGTCATGTGGATCGTCGGCAACACGAGCGAGAACCTGCGGCGCGCCAACATCGCCACCGGCTTCGGCTTCCTCGACAGGCGCGCGGGCTTCGACGTCAGCCAGGCGCTGATCGAGTACAGCGCGAACTCGACCTTCGGGCGAGCGGTCGTCGTCGGCCTCCTCAACACGATGCTGGTCGCCGTCATCGGCATCATAACCGCGACGTTCCTCGGCTTCCTGATCGGCGTCGGCCGCCTCTCGCGAAACTGGCTGATCGCGCGCTTCTGCGGTTTCTATGTCGAGCTGTTCCGCAACATCCCGCCGCTGCTCGTCATCTTCTTCTGGTATCTCGGTGTGCTCTCGGTGCTCCCGGCGCCGCGCGACAGCTACGAGTTGCCGTTCGGGATGTTTCTGAACGGTCGCGGCCTTTTCATGCCCCGCCCGATCTGGGAATCCGGGGCCTGGCTGATCGTCGCCGCGATCCTCGTCGGGATCGTCGCCTCGTGGTTCATCGCCCGCTGGGCCTACAAGCGCCAGATGGCGACGGGCGAGCGCTTCCCGATCCTGCGCACCGTCGTCGCGCTCATCGTCGGCCTGCCGGTCGTCGCCTATTTCTTGGCGGGACAGCCGGTCACCTTCGACAATCCCGTGCTCGGCACCTTCAACCTGCGCGGCGGCGTCGACGTCAAGCCGGAGTTTCTGTCGCTCTATCTAGCCCTGTCCTTCTACACGGCTTCCTTCATCGCCGAGATCGTCCGCGCGGGCATTCTCGGGGTCTCGAAGGGGCAGACGGAAGCGGCCTCGGCGCTCGGCCTGAGGCCAGGCCCGGTCCTTCGGCTCGTCGTCGTTCCGCAGGCCCTGCGCATCATCATTCCGCCGCTGACGAGCCAGTATCTCAACCTCACCAAGAACTCGTCGCTCGCGGTCTTCATCGGTTATCCGGATCTCGTCCAGATCGGCCAGACGACGATGAACCAGACCGGTCAGGCGATCGAGATCGTGGTCATCTGGATGGTCATCTATCTTGGCCTCAGCCTGGCGACCTCGGCGTTCATGAACTGGTACAACGCCAAAATGGCGCTGGTGGAAAGGTAGTCCGATGCAGGAGCACACACTTTCCTACGTCCGCCAGACGATGATCGAGCCGCTGCCCCCGATCGCGCCCGAGCGAGGCGTCGTCCGCTGGCTGCGCAAGAACCTGTTCGCAACGCCGCTGGACACGGCTCTCACGGTGATCGGCCTCCTTGTGATCGCCTGGATCCTGCCGCCCTTCCTCCGCTGGGCGGTCATCGACGCGGCATGGACCGGCTCGGACCGGAGCGTCTGCGCGACCATCGCGCAGGGCGGCATCCGGCCGGACGGCTGGTCAGGCGCCTGCTGGGCCTTCGTGAACGCGAAGTTCGAGCAGTTCATGTACGGGCGCTACACGATTTCGGAGCGTTGGCGGGTGAATCTCACCGCCCTGCTCTTCGTCGGGCTGCTCACGCCGCTCGCCATCCCGAGCATCCCGTACAAGTTCACCAACGCCTTCCTCTTCTTCGTCGTCTTCCCGATCGTGGCGTTCTTCCTGCTCGTCGGCGGCTATTTCGGCCTCCAAACCGTCCCGACTTCGGAATGGGGCGGCCTGCTCGTCACGATGGTTCTCTCCTTCGTCGGCATCGTGGTCTCGCTGCCGATGGGCATTCTGCTGGCGCTCGGGCGACGATCGAAACTTCCCGTCGTGAAAATGATCTGCGTCGTCTTCATCGAGACGGTGCGCGGGGTGCCGCTCGTCACGGTGCTGTTCATGGCCTCCGTCATGCTGCCGCTCTTCCTGCCCGCCGGCATGACCTTCGACCGCTTCCTGCGGGCGCTCGTCGGCGTCGCGCTGTTCGCCTCCGCCTATATGGCCGAGGTGATCCGCGGCGGCCTCCAGGCGATCCCGAAAGGGCAATACGAAGGCGCGTCCTCGCTCGGCCTCGGCTACTGGCAGTCGATGGGGCTCATCGTGCTGCCGCAGGCGCTCAAGCTCGTCATACCCGGGATCGTGAACACCTTCATCGGCCTCTTCAAGGATACGAGCCTCGTCTACATCATCGGCATGTTCGATCTTCTGGGCATCGTTCGCCAGAACTTCACCGACGCGAACTGGGCGTCGGCTCAGACGCCGATGTCGGGACTGCTCTTCGCAGGAGCCATCTTCTGGTTCTTCTGCTTCGGCATGTCGCGCTACTCCATGTACATGGAGCGAAGGCTCGACACCGGACACAAAAGCTAGGCGGCGGCTACGGCCGCCCCGCCCACCGCTTCAGTAACGGCGCCCGAACGCCGAGGGGAACGAGACATGATCGAAAACGTTGTCAGCCCGGAAGAAATCGCCGTTGACCGCTCCCGCATGACGGTCTCGGAAACCGATGTCGCGATCGAGATCATCGGCATGCACAAATGGTTCGGCGAGTTCCACGTCCTCAAGGACATCAATCTGAAGGTGATGCGCGGCGAGCGCATCGTCGTGTGTGGACCCTCCGGCTCCGGCAAGTCGACGGTGATCCGCTGCATCAATCGCCTCGAGGAGCATCAGCAGGGCAAGATCATCGTCGACGGAAACGAGCTCACGAACGATATCAAGAAGATCGACGAGGTGCGTCGCGAGGTCGGGATGGTGTTCCAGCATTTCAACCTTTTCCCCCATCTCACCATCCTCGAGAACTGCACCCTGGCGCCGATCTGGGTGCGCAAGATTCCGAAGAGGGAGGCGGAGGCCACCGCCATGCACTTCCTCGAGCGGGTGAAGATCCCCGAACAGGCGCTCAAATATCCGGGCCAGCTCTCGGGCGGGCAGCAGCAGCGCGTCGCCATCGCCCGCTCGCTGTGCATGAACCCGCGCATCATGCTCTTCGACGAGCCGACCTCGGCTCTCGATCCGGAGATGATCAAGGAGGTTCTGGACACCATGGTCAGCCTCGCCGAGGAGGGCATGACCATGATCTGCGTGACCCACGAGATGGGCTTCGCGCGCCAGGTCGCCAATCGCGTGATCTTCATGGATCAGGGCCAGATCGTTGAACAGAACGTGCCCGAATTGTTCTTCGACAATCCGCAACATGAGCGCACCAAGCTGTTCCTGAGCCAGATCCTGCACTGAGCCGGCCCGCCCGGCGAAGGCGCGCAGACGATTCGCGGGATTAACCGCGCGGGACGCCCCGCGCGGTTAACGGCGTTTGACGTGATTTGTGACGCCTGTCATCCGCCTGTGGAAAGCGGTGGAAAAGCGGTCGTGGGTCTCCACGTCGCAACCCTTGATTTTCAAGTGAATTCATCCGCCGGCCCCCTTTCGACGGCCTTAAATTTCCGGCTTAAGGCTGTTACACAGTCGTCATATAGGGCTGGTAGCGATGGGGCATGGCCGCTCGAGAGGCGGTCGCAGCCATCCATTCGCTGGAGATCACCCCATGAAAAAATTCGCGATCGCGCTCGCGGCCTCGACGTTCCTCGCCGGCGCCGCCCAGGCGCAGGTAGGCGTCGATCCGAACCTTCCCTCCTACGAGCCCGTGGCCGCCGTTTCCGGCAACATGACCTCGATCGGTTCGGACACGCTCAACAACCTCATGACCCTCTGGGCCGAGGGCTACCGCTCGTTCTACCCGAATGTGCAGATCGAGGTTCAGGGCGCCGGTTCGGGCACCGCTCCTCCCGCGCTCATCGAGGGCACCGCGCAGTTCGGACCGATGTCACGCGCCATGCGCGGCACCGAGATTGAGACGTTCGAAGCCCGCTACGGCTACCCGCCGATCCCGATCCGCGGCGCCCTCGACGCGCTCGGCGTGTTCGTGCACAAGGACAACCCGATCGAGTGCCTGTCGCTGCAGCAGGTCGATGCGATCTTCTCCTCGACCCGCAACGGCGGCGCCAACGCCGCGATCAACACCTGGGGCGAGCTCGGCCTGACGGGTGAATGGGCGAACCGCCCGATCGCGCTCTACGGCCGCAACTCGGCTTCGGGCACCTACGGCTACTTCAAGGAAGTGGCGCTGTTCGATGGCGACTTCCGTCCGGAAGTGCGCGAGCAGCCGGGCTCCTCGACCGTGATCCAGGGCGTGGCCTCCGACATTGGCGGCATCGGCTACTCGGGCATCGGCTACGGCACGGCGGACGTGCGCGCGGTTCAATTGTCTCATGACGGCGACTGCTACGAGCCCTCGGGCGAAAACGCGGCCGCCGGCGATTATCCGCTCGCGCGCTTCCTCTACATCTACGTGAACAAGAACCCCAACGAGGATCTCGAGCCGCTGCGCGGCGAGTTCATCCGCTTCGTCTATTCGCAGCAGGGCCAGGAGGCGGTCGTCCGCGCCGGCTTCTTCCCGCTCGTGAGTTTCATCGCGGACCAGGATCTTGGGGCCTTCGGCCTCACCAACTGATCTGCGTCACAGGCGTCCGGACCGGGGCGAGCCGCCCCGGTCCATTTCTGTTTCTGAATGCGGCGCAACACGCCGCGAGCGATCCGCGAGGACGAGATGACCGAGGCGAGTGCCCCAGACGGCGGTTCGGAGACGGGCGAGAAAGTCGCGGCGCGGCGCACAGCGCGCGCCCACGAGCGCAGTAAAGAGACCCGCGCGAGCGTCATCTACGGTGAAAGCGTCGCGAAATGGCTGATCACCGGCGGCGGGCTCCTCGTGATTTTCGCCGTTATCGGCATCATGGTCTTCCTCGTCCAGGTGGTCGTTCCTCTCTTCTTCGCCGGCGAATTGCGCGGACGGGTCGTCCACGATCTCGGTCAGCCGAAGGAAGTCGCCTGGATCAACGCGGATGAGTTCCAGTCCCTCGCGACGAGCGTGTCCGCCGACGGGACGGTCACGACGTTTCACGTCGGCAGCGGTCGGCTGCTCGCCAGCGAGTCACTCGATTTCGGGGGCGAAACGGCGACGGCCGTCAACGGCGTTCTGACGCGCGACCGTGTCGCTTTCGGGTTCGAGGACGGCAGCGTCCGCTTCGGCCGTGTCGGCTTCGACGTGACAAGCGTCCCGCGAGCGCGCGCTCCGACAGACCTCGAGCAGCTCAACGCACGCGATTTCCTGTCGGGCGGCGCCATCTTCGCCCAGGTCCAGACCGGCGATTACCGGCGTGTCGCGCCCGTCTACGAAATCGGTGAGGCGATCGCCGTCTCCGAGGCTCCGATCATCGCGATCGACTATCGCCTCGGCGGCACAGTCGAACGGCCGACGAGTGCCTTCGTGACCGTCGACGCGGCCGGCGTCGCACGCGTCAGCCGCTCGACGATCCAGCGCAATCTGATGACTGGACAGGAGACCGTGCGCACGACCACGGCGACCCTGCCCGCCCTGCCTTCGGGCACCGAAGTGACTTCCGCGCTGATGTCCGCCGCCGCCGACCGGGTCATGATTGGAACCGCCGAGGGGCTGGTCTACCGCTACGACATCCGCGACGCCAACAACCCCGTGCTCGCCGAACGCCGTCGCGTGTTCGACGGCGATGTCGCGGTCACCTCACTGGCCTACCTGAACGCCGAGTTGGCGCTGGTCGCCGGCGGTTCGGACGGATCAGTCGAGGTCTTCTTCCGCCTGCAGCGCCCCGGTTTGGACACGGCGGACGGCTTCGAACTGGTGCGCGCGCGCACTCACGAAAATCAGGGCGCCGCTGTCGTCGGCATCGGCGTCGCCCAGCGCGACAAGACCTTCGTGACGCTCGACGACGCCGGCGGCGTCTGGGTGCGCCACTCGACGAGCGATCAGACCCTGTTCAAGCTGGAGCGCGACGGAGATCCTTCCATCCCCGGGCAGGTGATGCTCTTCCCCCGAACGGACGGCGTGCTTCTCGTGGACGACGCTGGTCGCGCCGAGGCCTGGGCCTACGACACGCCGCACCCCGAAGTGACCCTCGGCGTCCTCTTCAGCCGCGTCTGGTACGAGGGCTACGACTCGCCCGGCTTCACCTGGCAGTCGACCTCGGGAACGGACGTGTTCGAGCCGAAATATTCGCTCGTTCCGCTGATCTTCGGCACCCTGAAGGCGACGTTCTACGCCATGCTGTTCGGCGTCCCGATCGCCCTCATGGCGGCGATCTACACTTCGGAATTCGTCCACCGGCGCGTGCGCGCGACGGTCAAGCCCGTCATGGAGATGATGGAGAGCCTGCCGACCGTCGTGCTCGGCTTCCTCGCCGCGCTCGTGCTCGCGCCGCTGGTAGAGGAATGGATCGCGGCGGTGCTGCTCGTCTTCATCGCGCTCCCCATGGGACTGATGATCGGCGCGCATCTGTGGCAGATGCTGCCGCTGCGGACCGCGCTTCGCCTCGGCGGCATTCCCAAGTTCCTGTTCATGGGGGCCGTGATCCTGCTGTCGGGGCTGTTCTCCTACCAGGTCGGCCCCGCCTTCGAAGACCTGCTGTTCTACGGCGACTTCAAGCAGTGGACGACGGGCAGGATCGGGACCGGCACGCCGTTCCTGTTCCTCATCGGCCTTCCCCTCTCCTTCCTGTTGGTGTCATGGGCCTTTTCGCGCCGCTACGGGCACCATTACCGTGAACGGCTGCGCGCCCTCGAGAAGCAGAGCGCCGGAAGGCTCGACTTCCTGCGCTGGATCGCCATGCTCGCGGCTGCGATGCTCGTGAGCTACGTGTTCGCCTCCGCGCTGACCCTCATCGGCTACGATCCGCGCGGCAACGTGATCGACAGCTATCAGCAGCGCAACGCCCTCGTCGTCGGCTTCGTGATGGCCTTCGCGGTCATCCCGAACATCTACACCCTCGCCGAGGACGCCCTGAATTCGGTGCCCGCGCATCTGCGCGCAGGCAGCCTCGCTTCCGGCGCGACGCCCTGGCAGACCGCGATGTGGGTGATCCTGCCCACCGCCGCCTCCGGCGTGTTCTCGGCGGTGATGATCGGCATGGGGCGCGCCGTCGGCGAGACGATGATCGTCGTCATGGCGGCCGGCAACACGCCGATCATGGAGTGGAACGTCTTCTCCGGGTTGCGCACGCTCTCGGCCAACATCGCCATCGAGCTGCCCGAGGCGGTGAAGGACGGCACGAACTACCGCACGCTGTTCCTCGCCGCTCTCACGCTCTTTCTCATGACCTTCGTCATCAACACCGTCGCGGAGCTGATCCGCCAGCGCTTCCGCAAGCGCGCGTTCCAGCTCTGACCAGAGGCCCGACATGACCGATTCGAGCATCACCATGCGCACGAGCGCCGATATTCCCGCCTCCGGAGCGGCGGGTCTCGCCGGCGTTGCGGCGAAAGAAGCGGTTGCAGCCAAGCCCGGCGGCAAAGGCGGCGGACGCCGCGTGCGCTCTTTCACCGCCGATGTCTCGGCGGTCGGAGAGCCAGCGCTCTGGGCCTTCGGCGGAGCGCTCGCGCTCGGCATCATCCTGATCGCCGGCTTTCTCTTCATGATCTTCTACAACGGCATGGTCACCTTCTGGCCCAAGCCGATCGAGGTCGTCACCATGCGCGACGGCGCGGTCGTCGCCGGCGAGCCGACGCGCTCGGGAACCTACCGCCCGGGCGACAACGTGCTGGCCCGCATGACGGAAGAGCAGCGTGATTTCGTCGAGGAGAATGGCGGCTTCTCGACGCGCACGCTCTACCGCACGGCGAATTTCGATCTTTACGGAGACGATTTCCGCTGGGTCTCGGATTTCGAGGTCGCCGACGTCCAGCAGCCCACGGATTTCTACTTCTTCGAGCGGCAGGAATGGGGCCCCTTCGTCGGGCGCGTCGCCGGGCTCGTCATCGACGACGCGGCCATCGCCTACGATTCGGCGATCATGCAGCGCGAGCAGCGCGCCGCTCGGGCCCGCTTCGCCGCGATCCGCGGCATCGAACAGGGCGAGATCGGCCGCATCAACTACAGACTCGAACAGGAGCGCCTGTCGATCCGCCGGGCGCAGCTGCGTCACGGCTCCGGTTCTGCGGAGGCGCTCGCGACGGCCGAAGCGGCCAACGCGCGCATCGCCGAGCTCAATGCCGAGTTCGCCGCCCAGCAGCAACGCGTCGCCGACATCCGCACCATCGACCGCCGCAATCGGGTGATCCTCGAGGAGATCGGCGGGCGCACCAAGGACACCGAATTGTCGCAGATCGTTCGCTACTACCCGGCGAACGAACTCTCGATTCTCGACAAGATCGGGATCTATTTCTCCCGCTGGGGCGAGTTCCTCACGACGGAGCCGCGCGAGGCGAACACGCAAGGCGGCGTGCTGCCGGCGATCTTCGGCACGGTGGCGATGACGCTGATCATGGTGGTCGTCGTAGCCCCCTTCGGCGTCGTGACGGCGCTATATCTGCGCGAATACGCCAGGCAGGGTCGCCTCGTCTCCATCGTGCGCATCTCGGTCAACAACCTCGCGGGCGTCCCCTCTATCGTCTACGGCGTGTTCGGCCTGGGCTTTTTCGCCTACACGATGGGCGCCTCGATCGACCAACTCTTCTATCCCGAACGATTGCCCTCGCCCACTTTCGGCACAGGCGGCATTCTCTGGGCCTCGCTGACGCTGGCGCTCCTGACGGTGCCGGTCGTGATCGTCGCCTCCGAGGAAGCGCTCGCCTCCGTGCCGCGCTCGATGCGCGAGGGCTCGCTGGCCTGCGGCGCCTCGAAGTGGCAGACTATCCGCTATGTCGTGCTTCCCAAAGCCATGCCGGGCATCATGACCGGGCTGATCCTCGCCATGGCGCGCGGCGCCGGCGAGGTGGCGCCCCTGATGCTGGTCGGCGTCGTGAAGCTCGCGCCGGCGCTGCCGGTGGACGGGTTCTTCCCCTACATCCACCTCGAGCGCTCCTTCATGCATCTGGGCTTCCACATCTTCGACGTGGGCTTCCAGTCGCGCAATTCCGAGGCCGGCAAGCCGATGGTGTTCGTCACCACGCTTCTGCTCCTCGCCCTCATCGTCATCATGAACTCGACGGCCATCTACGTGCGCAACCGCCTCAAGCGGAAATATGCGTCGGGCCAATTCTGACCGGAGACACCGCCATGGCCGCAACCGCCACGACGAACGCGTCGGACGCGCTTCCCACCGACGGGGACCAGCAAGCGACCGCCTACCACATGAAGACGTCCGCGGAAGGCGTCGCGCTCGATATCCGCGACTTCAATCTCTGGTACGGGAAGGCGCAGGCTCTCCACGACGTCAACCTGCCCGTCCAGAAAGGGCTCGTGACCGCCCTCATCGGCCCCTCGGGCTGCGGCAAGTCCACGCTGCTGCGCTCGCTCAACCGCATGAACGACCTGATCGACGAGCTGCGCGTCTCCGGCGAGGTCGTCGTCGGCGGCGAAAACATCTACCGGCCGTCCATCGACGTCATCGCCTTGCGCAAGCGCATGGGCATGGTGTTCCAGAAGCCGAACCCCTTCGCGATGTCGATCTTCGACAACGTCATCTATCCGCTGCGCGTCGACGGGGTGTCCAACCGGGCGGTGCTGGAGGAGATCTGCGAGCGCGCGCTGCGCTCCGCGGCGCTCTGGAACGAGGTCAAGGATCGGCTGAAGGAAAGCGCGCTCGGTCTCTCCGGCGGACAGCAGCAGCGCCTGTGCATCGCGCGCGGCATCGCCGCCGATCCGGAAGTCCTGCTGATGGACGAGCCGTGTTCGGCGCTTGATCCGATCGCGACGGCGAAGATCGAAGAGCTTATGGCCGAACTCAAGGGCCACTACACGATCGTCATCGTCACCCACAACATGCAGCAGGCCGCCCGCGTCTCCGACAACACGGCCTTCATGTATCTCGGCCGTCTGATCGAGTGCGGCGACACAGACACGATCTTCACGAACCCTCAGCTCAAGCAGACGCACGACTACGTGACCGGCCGCTTCGGCTGAAGCCTGCCTCCCCGCATGCGAAGGCCCGGCGGAGCGATCCGGCCGGGCCTTTTGCTTTTGGTGCGGATGCGCTCGCAACGCTTTGTCCGGAAGGCGCCGATTACCGTCCCTTGAACGGACCGGCCGGCCTCTTCTCGGCGAACGCTCGCGCGCTCTCCTTGAAATCTTCCGTGAGATGAAGTTTCAGCGGATTGGTCTGCAGATAGGCCTCGCGTTCGGCCTGCTCCATGTACCAGCGGCGGGTTCGCACGGTGGCGCGAACGCTCAGCGGCGGATTGGCGGCGATCTCGGCCGCCAGCGCATAGGCCGCGTCGAGATGGGCGCCCTTGGGCGCGACGCGGTCGATGATGCCGCCGGCATGCGCCTCCTCCGCCGTGAAGAAGCGGCCCGTCAGCGCCAGCTCGGTCGCGAGCGACCTGCTTCCCCGATATCCCAGCAGCGCCCAATAGCGGGAGCTGGCCAGCCCGCGCGACGTCTCCGTCACCTGGAACCGCGTGCCGGCCTCCGCGACCACGAGATCGCTTTCGAGCACCATGCCGAGGCCGAGGCCGACTGCGAAACCGTGTGGCGCGGTGATGACCGGCTTCCAGTTGATCGAGCGGGTGAAGAGATCGATCGCATGGGCGCCGCGACCCTGCGCGCCGCCGAGCTTCTTCAATTCGGCCTCGCTGCGCAGCTGACGCTGATGAACGTCGGCTCCGCTGGAAAAAGCGCGGCCTTCGCCGCGTATGACGGCCACGTCCGCTTCGGGATCAATATCGAACTCATGGAGCACGTCGCCGAAGCGGATCACCATGTCGTCGTTGAAAGCGTTCAGCTTTTCCGGCCGATTGAAGGTGATGGTCGCGATACGGTCGCGAACCTCGTAGCGGATCAGATCATGGGCGTCGGACACGTCAGCACATCCCCGTTTAGCGGGTCGACCAGCTCGAATATCCGGCGGAGCGGCAGCGCCAACCGAAGGTCGATCGTCCCAAAAGGCACAAAATGTAATTAATATTATTGTAATGCGATATTGTCCCTGATTTCTTCGTCCGTCAACACGAATTGTCTGCTCGACGGAAAGCGGCTTTTTCAAAGCTGGGCGTCCTACTCCGTTGGCGGTTGGAAAGACGGCCCGAAAGTATCGACGCGATTTTCCCGACCGAGCCGGCGGCCACTTAAAAATCCAGAGCGCCGCGCCGACGCATGACAACGATCACCGCGACAGGGATCGTCGTCGTCACGAGAAACGCGAGCGCGCTCATCGCCATGCCGCGCCCGAGCGAGCGCTGGATGACAGGCCTGTGATAATCGTGATGTCATTCGCGACGTCGGCGCCGGGCCGGCCGTTCGTAAATATGCGCGAATGCCGAGCCGTCGGATCCTGTCGAAAAGCGTCGAACGGGAGACGCCGAGCTTGTCGCAGCCATCCCGATCCGTCGATTTCGGGGCTCCGAGCCATAGCCCGGCACGGGCAAAACGTCGCCTGCAAGCCGAAACGGTTGAACACGCCCACCATTCGCGCAATGCTTGATCAGGAGGGCGCGGCGACTTGGGAGCGACGGGTGAAGGCATGCGACCCTGGCTGCGCGCATTCCGAAGCGCGGCCAAAGGGTCGTAACGAAGGAAGGCGCGACGTTCATGAACCCCAAGGAACTCAGAACCGTGGCGCGAACCAGCTCGCAGGCCGTGACGGCCCCGCGCGGTCGCTTCACCTTGCGGTTTGTGAGGCGCGCGATTTTTGGCCTGGCGATGCTTGTCGGGGCCGTGGGTCTCGCCGCGCAGGACACGGCGCCCCCGGCCGAGCCCGTCGTTGTGCTCACCGCACAGGGCGCGGTATCGCCGGCCCTGTCCGATTACATCCGCCGCAACCTCAATTCCGCCGCTGAGCGCGGCTCTCCGCTGCTGGTGCTGAAACTGGACACGCCCGGCGGGCTCGACAGTTCGATGCGCGAGATCATTCAGGCGATCCTCGCCTCGCCGGTGCCGGTGGCCACATGGGTAGCCCCGCAGGGCGCGCGGGCGGCCAGCGCAGGCGCCTTCATCGCCTACGCCAGTCACGTCGCCGCCATGGCGCCGGCCACCAATCTGGGGGCCGCGACGCCGGTCGCCCTGACAGGCCCCCCCGCGTCAGACGATGACGGGCAACGCATGCCGTGGCCCTTCGGCCAGTCGCAGGCCGAAGACGAAGCGGCGGAATCGGAGGACGCGCCCGCCGCGACGCAGCGTCAGCCGCGCAATGCAATGGAAGCCAAGGTGGTGAATGACGCTGTCGCCTATATTCGCGGGCTGGCGGAGCTGCGCGGGCGCAATGCCGACTGGGCCGAAGCCGCAGTGCGCGAGGGCGTGAGCCTCAGCGCTTCGGCGGCGGCCGCCGAGGGCGTCATCGATTTCATCGCCTCTGATCTGGCCTCGCTGCTGGCGCAGGCCGATGGCCGCAGCGTCGTGATGGATGGCGGCGACGAATTCACGCTCGCCACGGCCGGCCTCGATCACGTGGTCATAACGCCTGACTGGCGCACCGCCGTCCTCAGCGTCATCACCAATCCGAATGTGGCGCTGATCCTGATGCTGGTGGGCGTTTACGGCGTCATTCTCGAATTCCTGAATCCCGGCGTTCTGTTGCCGGGCACGATAGGCGGCATCAGCCTGCTTCTTGGCCTTTATGCGCTCGCGCTTCTGCCGATCAGCTACGCGGGTGTCGGGCTGATTCTTCTTGGACTGGCGCTTGTCGTGGCCGAGGCGTTCGCACCCTCCTTCGGCATCCTGGGCATCGGCGGAACGGTGGCCTTGGTCCTTGGCGCCCTGATCCTTATCGACACCGACGCCCCCGGCTTTGCGGTGTCGGTTCCCGTGATCGCGGGCGTCGCCGTCTCAGGTGCGGCGCTGACGCTGATCGTGGCGCGCCTTGCCGCCAAATCGTTCCGCGCACGGGTCGTCAGCGGAGTTGAGGACATGATCGGAGCCGCTGCAAAGGTCACGCACTGGCGGCAGGGCGAGGGTCACGTCTGGGTGCATGGCGAAAGCTGGCGAGCCCGGGGGCCCGAGACGCTCGGCGCCGGCGAAATGGTGCGCGTGATAAAGATCGATGGGCTTGTGCTGCACGTTGAACGCGGAAGTCCGGCGTCCTGAATCAAGACCCCATCGGGGCAGGAGGAAGACATGGATTTTCTATTCGATTTCGGCTTCTATTTCGTGCTCGCCGTCTTTTTGCTGGGCCTGCTGGCCTCGGCCATCAGAATCTTGCGCGAATACGAACGCGCGGTGGTCTTCACGCTTGGCCGCTTCACCGGTGTGAAAGGCCCCGGTCTGATCATCGTGATCCCCGCCATTCAGCAGGTTGTGCGCGTGGACTTGCGGGTGCAGGTGCTGGACGTTCCCAGCCAGGACGTGATCAGCCGCGACAATGTCTCGGTGCGGGTCAACGCCGTGATCTATTTCCGGGTGATCGATCCCGAACGCGCCACGATTCAGGTGGTGGATTTCATGCAGGCGACCAGCGAATTGGCCCAGACCACGCTGCGCTCGGTCCTTGGCAAGCACGAACTCGACGAAATGCTGTCCGAGCGCGACGCGCTGAACCGCGACATCCAGGAATTGCTGGACGCACAGACCGACACGTGGGGCATCAAGGTGTCGAATGTCGAGATCAAGCATGTGGATGTGAACGAGTCGATGATCCGGGCCATCGCCCAACAGGCCGAGGCCGAACGCGAACGCCGCGCCAAGGTGATCAACGCTCAGGGCGAGGCGCAGGCCGCCGAGAAGCTGCTGGAAGCCGCGCAGATCATGTCCAAGGACCCCGGCGCGATGCAGTTGCGCTATCTCAGCTCGCTCAACGTCATCGCCGGTGAGCAGAACTCGACCATCGTCTTCCCGTTCCCGATGGAGCTGGCCAGCCTGATCCCGACGATGAATACCGCGAAGCCCCCCAAATGATCCGATCGCGGAGGTCGGCTGGCGCGCTGCGAATGGATGAGGGTTTCACCGCAGCGCGTAGCCGGCGACGATCAGTTCGATGGAGGAGCTAGAAAGCTCTTACTATCAAGGGCTTGAAAGTGGCTGGGGGACTAGGATTCGAACCTAGACTAGCGGAGTCAGAGTCCGCGGT